>JBKJJF010000290.1:0-2960 GCA_046598195.1 Rhizobacter sp.
GTCGGTCAGACCGACAGCGAGCGCGCCTTCTGCTGGCTGATGCAGGAGCTCGCCAAGGCGCATGCCGGTGTGCCGTCGATCGCCGAACTCACGGTCACCTTGCGCGAGCTGGCGCCACGCATCGCCACGCACGGCACCTTCAACTTCATGCTGAGCAACGGGCAGGCGCTGTGGGCGCACTGCTCAACCAAATTGCACTACCTGCTGCGCCAGCACCCGTTTCACACCGCCCATTTACAAGACGAAGACATGAGCGTCGACTTTGCCCAGCTCACCCAAGCCACCGACCGGGTGGCCGTGGTGGTGACCGAGCCGCTCACGGCCAACGAAGCCTGGGAGGCGTTTGCACCCGGCGAGCTCAAGGTGTTTGTCGACGGGCGCGTAGCCGGGCCGTGACCACCGCCTGAGCGCGTGCGGTCGGCGTGGTGGTCGGCCGGTGGCCGCTGGCCAGCCACTCGCCGTAGAAGTCGACCTTGCTGTCGAGCAGCACCAGCGCCTGCTTCCATTCGCCGATGGTCGCCAGCACCCGCGCCCGGTGCGCGGCCAGCATGTCTCGCCTTGCGCCGAGCGTGGCCTTGCCCTGCTTCACCAGCACGGTATAGCGCCGCATCTCGGCGATCGACATGCCGGTGCGTCGCAGCCGCTCCATCAGCAGCAGCCAGTCGACGTGCCGTTCGTTGTAGATGCGCCGCCCGCTGCTGTTGCGCAGCACACCCGGCATCAGCCCCTGGGTCTCGTACCAGCGGATCGCATGCACACTGCGCGCGGTGCGGCTCGCCAGTTCGCCGATCATGAAAGCCTCTGTCATCTGCGCACTCCTTCGTGTGAGTCAGCGCCGGTACCAGGTGTCCCACACATGGAAGGAGTCGTAGTACTCCTTCACGGCCGCGATCTTGTCGCCGCGCAGGCGCATCAGCAAGTGGTACTCGTTGTTGTAGACGCGGCCGTTCTTGAGCACACCGTGCGACTCGACCTCGAGCGCCACCTGGTCGCCTTGTGCGACGGTGTTCTTCACCGTCATGCGCAGGCCGTCGGTCAGGCCTTCGCCCATGCGGCGGAAGACCTCGGCGATCTGCGCCTTGCTCAAAAGGCCGGTGCCGGGCAGCTGCTTGGGCTTGCCGGCGATCCAGTAGGTGGCGTCGTCGGCCAGCAGGTCGAGCACGCCGTCGATGTCGTTGGCGTCGAAGCGTTCAAAGAACGAACGCGCGAGCCGGGTGTTGTGGTCAAGGGTTTCCATGGCTCAAGTCTCCTCAAGGAAAGGGGTTGTGCTGCCATTGGGCGAGCTAGAGTGCACTCGATGTCAAGCCGACATCGTGCATGCGGCAAGATGCGCCCACGGCCCACCCTCATCACCCCATGACCCTGCCCAAACCGCCCACCCCGCGCTTCGACACCTTCTACAAATACGACGCCCTGACCCGGCTGCTGTTTGACTACGCCGACGCCTACCCGGCGCTGCTGCAAGTGGCCAGCATCGGCAAGAGCCATGAAGGGCGTGACATCTGGGTCGCCACCCTCACGAACACAACCACCGGGCTGGCCGAAGACAAACCCGCCTTCTGGGCCGACGGCAACATCCACGCCGCCGAGCTGACGGCGAGCACCGCTTGCCTGTACTACCTGCACCAGCTGCTGAGCGGCTACGGCCATGAGCGCGAGATCACGCAGCTGCTCGACACCCGCGTGATCTACCTCTGCCCCCGCCTGAACCCCGACGGCGCCGAGCTGGCGCTGGCCGACAAACCGCGCCACATCCGCTCGTCGACCCGGCGCTACCCGTTTGACGAAGCCACGGTCGAAGGCCTGACCATGGAAGACGTGGACGGTGACGGCCGCATGCTCTTCATGCGCGTGCCCGACCCGATGGGCGGCTACAAAAAGTGCGCACGAGACCCGCGCCTGATGGTGCCGCGCGAGCCGGGCGAGTTTGGCGGCGAGTACTACCGTGTGATGCCCGAGGGCACGCTGAAAAACTTCGATGGACTCACCGTCAAGGTCAACCCCGACGCGGAAGGCCTGGACCTGAACCGCAACTTCCCCGCCCAGTGGCGGCAAGAGGGTGCGCAGGTGGGCGCCGGCCCTTACCCGACCAGCGAGCCCGAGACACGGGCGATGGTCGACTTCATCGTCAAGCACCCCAACATCGGCGCGGCCGTCAGTTACCACACACACAGCGGTGTGATCCTGCGGCCGATGGGCTCGCAAAGCGACGACGACATGGTCCCCGAAGACCTGTGGGCCTACAAACGTTTCAGCCAACTCGGGCAAGAGCTCACCGGCTACCCTGCCATCAGCATCTGGCACGACTTCAAATACCACCCCAAAGAAACCATCACCGGCACGCAAGACTGGGTCTACGAACACCTGGGGGCGCTGTTCTGGGTGGTCGAGATCTGGTCACCGAACAAAGAGGCCGGCATCACCGACTACAAGTGGATCGACTGGTACCGCGACCACCCAGTCGAAGACGACCTGAAGCTCTTGAAGTGGAGCGACGAGCAATGCGCCGGCCAAGCCCATGTGGATTGGAAACCGTTTCACCACCCGCAGCTGGGCGCGATCGAGATCGGTGGCTGGGACAAGATGAACTACTGGCGCAACCCGCCACCGCATTTGCGCGAGCGCGAGGCGGCACGTTTCCCGAAGTGGATGACGCAGATCGCGCTCAGCCTGCCCAAGCTCGAAGTGCTGCGGGCCGAAGTGCGTGCGCTCGGCCCCGACACCTGGCGCGTGCGCTTTGCGGTGTGCAACAGCGGCTGGTTGCCGGCTTACGTGAGCAAACGGGCGCTGGAGCGCAAGGTGGTGCGTGGGGTGATGTTCGAAATCCACCTGCCGCCGGGCGAGCCCACGGTGTCGCTGATCAGTGGCAAAGAGCGTTTTGAAGGCCCGCAGCTTGAGGGCCATGCGCCCAAAAATTCACTGCAACACTTTTTGCCCACCCGTGACATCACCGCCGACCG
>JBKJJF010000089.1:0-7463 GCA_046598195.1 Rhizobacter sp.
ATGGAATGCTCCTTAGATCTCCTGCAACTCGCGCTCTTACAAAGGGAGCGCAGGAGCCAGGGGGTTGGTGCCGTGGGTGGACACCCGAACGGAAAGCCTGCAATTCTAGCATGCCCCTACGGGCCCGTGCTCAGTTGGGCAAGCCACCCCGCTTGAGTGCTGCCAAAGCAGCAAACGGGTGGGGGGTATCGTCTTCAGGGAGCGGCTCCGGCTCGCTTTCCAGCAACGGCTGGGGACAGGTTTCGTGGCGAGGCACGATCGGCAAGGCCAGCAAAAGCTCGTCTTCAATCAGCTCGCGCACATCGAGCGAGCGGGTCAAGGCCAGCACATCGTCTTCGCTGTCGGAGTCGAGCTCGGCCGCGGTGCCTTCCCCGTGCACGAACAGAAACGAACGCTGGGCCGTCACGTCAGCACCGACCGGCATCAGGCAACGCTGGCATTCGAGCATCACCCGCGTCGACGCCTCGGTGTGCAGCCAGACTTGAGGCTGCTGCCCACGAACGGGCCGCAGTTCGCCGCGCACCCGCCAGGTGACAGGGATCGTGTCGGCCGACACCACGGTCGAAGACATCAGCCGCTCGAGTTGTGTCAACGGCCATGTGCCTTCGAGAAGCGCATCGTCGCTCTTGACAAAGGCCGCCATGTCGAGCTTGAGGGAGTCGAAATCACGCGTTTTCATGGGCTGAATTGTAAGTCTGGGCCTGTCGGGCAGAACAGCGTGGATGGGACAATCCGCGCCATGACAAGCCGCCCCACCCTGATCCTGGGTTCCACCTCACGCTACCGCCGCGAGATGCTGCAGCGGCTGCGCATCCCGTTCGACATTTATGCACCCGACGTAGATGAAACCCCCGGCGCCGCGGAAACTCCGGCCACTCTGGCCCTTCGGTTGGCCATCGCCAAGGCGCGCGCGGTGGCGCACCACCACCCCGATGCCGTGGTGATCGGCTCCGATCAAGTGGCCGACCTCGACGGCACACCGGTTGGCAAACCCGGCAACCACGCCCAGGCCACCGAACAACTGCGCGCCATGCGAGGCAAGGCCATCGTGTTTCAAACGGCGGTGGCGGTGGTCAGCCTGGCACGCGGTTACGAAGGCTCGGCCCTGGTGCCAGTGACCGTGCGTTTTCGCGACCTGAGTGACGCCGAGATCGAGCACTACCTACAGACTGAGCAACCATATGACTGCGCCGGCAGCGCCAAATCCGAGGCCTTGGGCATCGCCCTGCTGAGCGCCATTGAGTCCGACGACCCCACGGCGCTCGTTGGCTTGCCGCTGATCAAGACCTGCGAACTGCTGCGCGCAGCCGGCATTGACCCGCTTCGGCCATGACACCCGTTCGAGGCAAGCTGATCCTCATGCCCAACACGCTGGATTTCGGGGTGGCCGGCGATGCCGACCTGCAAGACGTGCTGCCTCTGGGGGCGATCCGCACCGCCGCGCGCTTGACGCACTGGGTGGCCGAGAGCGCCAAGACCACTCGGGCATTTCTGAAACGTGTCGACGCGGTCGTGCCCCTGGCACAAGCGCTGCAAACGCTCTCCATCATCGAATTGCCTCGCCCGGCCAAGGGCGCACGCCTCACCTCGCCGCCGGATCTGAAACCGCTGCTGCAACCCGCCCTGCAAGGCCATGACATCGGCTTGATCTCAGAGGCCGGCCTGCCAGCCGTTGCAGACCCTGGTGCGCTGCTGGTGCGTGCCGCTCATGCGCTGGGAATTCAGGTTGAAGCACTTGCCGGGCCCAGCTCGCTGCTGCTGGCCCTGGCGGCCAGTGGCCTGAACGGGCAAAGTTTTGCGTTTGTGGGTTACCTGCCTGTGGACGCCGCGCAGCGCGGCACACGCATCCGCGAGTTAGAAGCCTTGTCCAAACGCGCCGCGCAGACCCAGCTGATGATCGAGACGCCATACCGCAACGAAGCCTTGCTGGCCGCCTTGTTGACACATCTGCGAGGCGACACTCAGCTGTCGGTGAGCTGCGGGCTCACCCTGCCCCAGGCCTGGACACGAACTGCCGCAGTGGCTGAGTGGAAGACCCAGCCGCGCCCGATACCGGCAGATGTGCCGGCTGTCTTTTCGCTGCTCGCGCCCTGAGCGCGCAAGGCCTCAAGTCGTGGCCGGTGTGCCGCCACCAAACAGCGCAGCCACCTTCTTCTTGGGCTTGATGTTGGGCGTGAGGCCACGCCCTGCGGAAGCAGGTGCGGCCTTGTTGTCCCAGGCCGCGGCCGCCTCGGCTGAAACACTGGGCTCGTAGGGTTTGTCGAAGAACGGGTCGCGCGGCGCTCTCACCGGCTGCGCATAGCTGCGGGCAGGCCGTGGGGTCTCAGGGCTTTCAGTGCGGGAAGAGATCTCCTCGGGCACACGGCGTGGGCGCTCTTCGCGCGGCGGGCGGGACTCGTCGAGCTCCAGCGGCTCCAGTTCGATCTTCTTCTTGATGAGCCGCTCGATGTCGGCCACCAAGCGTGCGTCTGATGAAGACACCAGCGTCACTGCCAGGCCGGACGCCCCCGCACGACCCGTGCGGCCAATGCGGTGCACGTAGTCTTCGGCGTTGAAAGGCACGTCGAAATTGAAAACGGCGGGCAGGTCGGCGATGTCCAGGCCACGCGCCGCCACGTCGGTGCACACCAGCACATCCACTTCGCCGCGCTTGAACGCATCGAGCGCCTTCAAACGCTCGTCTTGCGACTTGTCGCCGTGCAAGGCATTTGTCTTCAAGCCGTCACGCTCCAGCGAGCGGGCCAAGCGCGCGCAGCCGAGCTTGGAGTTGACGAACACGAGGGCCTGCGTCAGCGCGCGGTCTTTCAGCAGCTTGACCACAGCGGCACGTTTGTCATCGGTGGCCACGCTGTAAAAACGCTGCTCCACGTTGGTTGCGGTGGCGTTCGGGCGGGCCACTTCCACCAGCACCGGGTCTTGCAGGTAGCTCTCGGCCAGGCGCTTGATCTCGGGCGAGAACGTGGCCGAAAACAACAGC
Organism: Rhizobacter sp.; assembly: GCA_046598195.1. GTDB lineage: Bacteria > Pseudomonadota > Gammaproteobacteria > Burkholderiales > Burkholderiaceae_C > Rhizobacter. The sequence goes on from JBKJJF010000089.1 coordinate 2,978, forward strand.
GTCTGGCGCTGCTTGGGCAGGTAGCTCAGGATGCGCTGCAGGTCGGGCAGGAAGCCGATGTCGAGCATGCGGTCGGCCTCGTCGAGCACCACGTACTCCACCTGGTTGAGCACGCAGTTCTTCGCCTCGATGTGATCCAGCAGGCGGCCTGGCGTGGCAATCAGCACCTCAACGCCGGCTTTTAACTCCAGCGTCTGCGGCTTCATGTCGATGCCACCAAACACCACCATCGCACGCAGCTTGGTGTGCTTGGAATAGGTCTTGATGTTCTTGGCCACCTGGTCGGCCAGCTCGCGCGTGGGCGCCAGCACCAGGGCGCGCACCGGGTGGCGGGCGGGTGAAGCGCTGCTGTTTTCGTGCTTCATCATCTTGTGCAGCAGCGGCAGCGAGAAGGCGGCCGTCTTGCCGGTGCCGGTTTGCGCCGCGCCCATCACGTCACGCCCGGCCAGCACAATGGGGATGGCCTTGGCCTGAATCGGCGTCATGGTGGTGTAGCCCGATTCGGCGACCGCTTTTTCCAGCACCGGGGCTAAGCCGAGAGAGGCGAACTCCATGGTCGCGGGGGCAGCGAATTCGGCGGCGTCCTCTTGTGAAGTAGCGAGACCGACGGTTTCAACAGCTGTTTGAGTCATCCTCCGATTATCTACCGGGCCACAAATGCCCCTCGATCGCCCTCTGTGGCCCCACTAGAATCGCGCGGATCAGGGTGGCGCTGAGATTGCAAACCCTCAACAAACACAGCACATCCCATGATTCTTGTCACCGGCGGCGCCGGCTTCATCGGCGCCAACTTCGTGCTCGACTGGATAGCCGCCACAGGCGAGCCGGTGCTCAACCTCGACGCCCTCACCTACGCCGGCAACCTGGAAAGCCTCAAGTCGCTCGACGGCGATGCGCGACACATCTTCGTGCAAGGCGACATCGGCGACCGCGCCCTGCTTGACCGCCTGCTGGCCCAGCACCAGCCCCGCGCCATCGTGCACTTTGCGGCTGAGAGCCACGTCGACCGCAGCATCCACGGCCCCGGTGCCTTTGTGCAGACCAATGTGAACGGCAGCTTCACCCTGCTCGAAGCGGCGCGTGGCTACTGGATGCAGCTGCAAGGTGCGGCCAAAGAGGCCTTCCGCTTCCACCACGTGTCGACCGACGAGGTGTACGGCTCGCTCAAGCCCACCGACGCCCCGTTCACCGAAACGCACCCCTACGAACCCAACAGCCCGTACTCGGCCAGCAAGGCCGCCAGCGACCACCTGGTGCGCGCCTGGCACCACACCTACGGCCTGCCGGTGGTCACCACCAACTGCAGCAACAACTACGGCCCCTATCACTTCCCCGAGAAGCTGATCCCGCTGATGATCGTCAACGCACTCGCCGGCAAGCCCCTGCCCGTGTATGGCGACGGCCAACAGGTGCGCGACTGGCTCTACGTCAAAGACCACTGCGCCGCCATCCGCGAGGTGCTGGCCCGCGGCACCCTCGGCGAAACCTACAACGTGGGCGGCTGGAACGAGAAGCCCAACATCGAGATTGTGAAGACCGTCTGCGCCCTGCTCGACGAACTCAAGCCCGACCCGGCCGGCAGCTACGCCCGGCTCATCACCTATGTGACCGACCGCCCTGGCCACGACCGCCGTTACGCCATCGACGCCCGCAAGCTCGAGCGCGAGTTGGGCTGGAAGCCGGCCGAAACCTTCGAGACCGGCATCCGCAAGACCGTGCGCTGGTACCTGGACAACACCGACTGGGTGGCCCGCGTGCAAAGCGGCGCCTACCGCGAGTGGGTTGATCGCAACTACGCCGATCGCTCAACACGATGACACCCCGATGAAAATTCTTCTGCTGGGCAAAAACGGCCAAGTCGGCTGGGAATTGCAGCGAGCGCTGGCGCCCCTGGGTGAGCTGATCGCACTTGACTTCGACAGCCCCGGGCCACTCACCGCCGACTTCTCCAAACCCGAGTCGCTCGCCGCCACCGTGCGCGCCGTGGCGCCAAACATCATCGTCAACGCGGCAGCACACACCGCCGTCGACAAGGCCGAAAGCGAGCCCGCGCTGGCCCGCACCATCAATGCCTCGGCCGTCGGCGTGCTGGCCCGCGAAGCGGCTGCGCTCGGTGCCTGGCTCGCCCACTACAGCACCGACTACGTGTTCGACGGCAGCGGCACCACCCCCTGGCTCGAAGACTCACCCACCGGCCCCTTGAGCGTCTATGGCCAGACCAAACTCGAAGGCGAAGACGCCATTCGTGCGAGCGGCGTGCGCCACCTGATTTTTCGCACCAGCTGGGTCTACGCCGCACGTGGCGGCAACTTCGCCAAGACCATGCTGCGCCTGGCCAAAGAGCGCGACAAGCTGACCGTCATCAACGACCAGATCGGCGCACCCACCGGTGCCGACCTGCTGGCCGACATCACCGCGCATGCGCTGCGTGCAGCCCTTCAGCAGCCGCTGCTGAGCGGCACCTACCACGCTGTCGCATCGGGCGAGACCAGCTGGCACGGCTACGCCCAGCACGTGATCGAGTTCGCGCGCCAAGCCGGCCAGCCCATCAAGGTGAGCCCAGGCGCCGTCGAGCCCGTGCCCACCAGCGCCTTCCCCACACCGGCCAAGCGCCCCGGCAACTCGCGCATGAGCACCGGCAAGTTGCAGGAGACCTTCCGCCTTAGCTTGCCCCCTTGGCAAACCGGCGTCGAGCGCATGCTCCTTGAGATCATCGGCTGAAAAGCCTTAGCTATATTTAGCCAACCTCACTTCGGCCTGCCACATGCGCACCGTCAACATTCACGAAGCCAAGACCCAGCTGTCGCGCCTTTTGGCAGCCGTGGAAGCTGGCGACGAGGTGCTCATCTCGCGCGCCGGGAAACCCATTGCGCGCCTGGTCGGCCTGCAGCCCACGCCAAGGCGTCGGCCCTTGGGTCTGCTTGAAGGAAAATTTGCCGTTCCGGTTGACTTTGATGCACCGTTGCCCGATGACATTCAAACGCTGTTCGAAGGCCGCTGATGCGCGTGTTGCTCGGTACGCATGTGCTGCTGTGGGCACTGATGCACCCAGGCGGCTCCCTCCTGCGCTGCTTGAAGCGCTGGCCGACCCTGGGCACAACATCATGTTTTCGGCAGTAAACATATGGGAGATTGCCATCAAAAAATCGCTTGGCAAACCTGGCTTCGGTTTCTCACCAGACGATCCCGCCCCGCTCACCGCCGACAAGATTGGCGCTCGCTACAACGCCCCGATTGATTTAATGGAACCGCTGTGACAGCCTCACCCCAAACCCGCAAGGGCATCATCCTCGCCGGCGGCTCCGGCACCCGCCTGCACCCGGCCACGCTCGCCATCAGCAAGCAGCTGCTGCCGGTGTACGACAAGCCGATGGTTTATTACCCGTTGGCCACCTTGATGCTGGCCGGCATCCGCGACATCCTGCTCATCAGCACGCCCCAAGACACACCGCGTTTCGAAGCCCTGCTGGGCGACGGCGCCAAGTGGGGCGTCAACATCAGCTACTGCGTGCAACCCAGCCCCGACGGCCTGGCGCAGGCCTTCATCCTCGGCAAGAAGTTCGTCAACGGCCTGCCCAGCGCGCTGGTGTTGGGTGACAACATCTTCTACGGGCACGACCTGCAGGGCTTGCTGCATTCGGCCGCCGATCGCACGGGCGGCGCGTCGGTGTTTGCCTACCACGTGCACGACCCCGAGCGTTACGGTGTGGTGGCGTTCGATGCACAAAAGCGCGCCCTCAGCATTGAAGAAAAGCCGAAGGTGCCCAAGAGCAACTACGCGGTCACCGGCCTGTATTTCTACGACGAGCAGGTGTGCGACATCGCCGCCAACATCAAACCCTCACCGCGCGGTGAGCTGGAGATCACCGACGTCAATGCGCGCTACCTCGAACTCGGCCAACTCAACGTCGAGATCATGGGGCGCGGCTACGCGTGGCTCGATACCGGCACACACGACAGCCTGATGGAAGCGGGGCAGTTCATCGCCACGCTGGAGAAGCGCCAAGGCTTGAAGGTGGCGTGCCCCGAAGAGATCGCCTACCGGTCGGGGTGGATCACCGCCGCCCAGCTCGAAGCGATGGCACAACCCATGCTCAAGAATGGCTATGGCCAGTACCTCATGCAGATCGTCAAGAGCCAGGTGTTTTAAGGCTCTGTTGAATTTCAAGTGGGCAAGCGCCACCTTCCCATTCGCCCTGAGCAGCGACTGCGAGGGTGAGAGTTTTTAACTTCCGTTCGGGCTGAGCCTGTCGAAGCCAGCGCCTGTGCACGGCGCACCCTTCGACAGGCTCAGCCCGAACGGTAAGTGGGGGTGTTTACCCACTCGAAATTTAAGAGAGGCTGTTTTGATGAAAGTGACCGAGACCGAGATCGAAGGTGTTTTGATCCTGGAGCCCAAGGTGTTTGGTGATGCGCGCGGCTTTTTCTTCGAAAGCTTCAACCAGAAGACCTTCAACGACGTGACTGGCTTGAACGTTAACTTCGT
>JBKJJF010000258.1:0-10618 GCA_046598195.1 Rhizobacter sp.
ATCAGCGCCACACCCGCCAGGCCCAGCAGGCCGCCGGCGATGAAACGTGCGCTCAAGGCGGTGTGAAACAGCCACAGCGCGCCGAGGCCCGCCACCAGCGGCGAGGCCGAGTAACCCACCGCCACCAGGCCCGAGGGCAGGTAGCGCTCGGCGTGGTACACGCAGAGGTACGACACGCCGTAGAGAAACACCCCCTGCAATGCGAGCCAGGCGTGGGCGCGCCAGGGCAGGCGCAGCCGCTCGCCGCGCCATGCACACCAGGCCAGCACGCACAGCCCGGCCAGGCCGAAGCGCATGGCCACGCCGAACTCGGGCGAGGTCACGCCGATTTGGTAGGTGATGGCGTGCCAGGTCGTGCTCCAGGTGAGCACGCAGACGGCAAACAATTGCCACGCCGGTAGACGGTTCATCAGTCGAACTTGATGTTCGCGCTGCCGCTCTGGCCGACACGCAGCCCGCACTCGATGCCTTCGACGATCACCGCATTCATGCCGAAGGTGATGGCGCCGTCGAGCAGGGCACTGGCGCGGTAGGTGCTCAAGGTGTCGCCCGGTTCGGTGCCCCTCTCACCCGTGGCGGGGTTCACGTTGGGCACGGGGCAGCGCGGGCACGGTTTGACGAGCTTCAAGCGCACCGGGCCTTCGGGCGTGTCGAAGCGAATTTTGTCGAGGCGGTCTTCGCCGTGGGCGTCGAGGCCCGACAGCACCAGGTTGGGCCGAAAGCGCGCCATCGTCACCGGCTCTTTCAAACGCTGGTTCAGCTCGGCCAACGAGGCTTCTGAAATCACCAGAATCGGAAAGCCGTCGCTGAAGGCGTTTTCGGCTTCGATGTCGCCCGTCCATTTTTTGTCTGACAAACGTTTGTGCTCAGGGTCGAAGCGCGCCAGCCGCAGAGGGAATTTGACCCCCGAGACGCCTTCGGCTTCGGCCCCCCGAGGGGGTGTCGCCGGCTGGCTGAGGTAGTCGGTGAACCACTGCGCCGCCAAGTCACCCATGTCGTAGGCCGCCACTTCGTCGCCCCACACTTTCACGCGCACCGGGCCTTCCACGCCGTCGATGGCCAAGTGCAAGGCCAACATGCCAGGCGCGCGCAACACCACCTCGGTGTGCTTGAGCGTGGGCTGGATCAGCGCCATGCGGGGCAGCTCGCGCTGGGTGACGAACTCGCCCTGTGCATCGACCACCATCCAGGCGCGGTCGAATTCCAGGCCGGTTTCGATCAGCAGCGCTTCGCGCACGCTCACCCCAGCGCAGCTCTTGACGGGGTAGACGTTCAGCGCCGTTACCGTCACGGTGGTGTCTTGGTTGGCTGCATCACTCATTTGAAGATCCCTTTGAGTTTTTCTTTCAACTTGTCTTTGGCAGCGTCTTTGATCGCAGACGAATCGCTGCTGCCGCTGGCGGCACTGGCAGCGCTGGGCAAGCCGAGTTTCTCTCGCAGCTTGTCTTTGACCTGCGCGCCCACCTCGGTCTTGATCGCCTGCGCGGCGATGGCCGACCACTCGATGCGCCAGTCCATGGCCTCGAAGGGGCCGCTCAAGTGCACCGGGATCGTCAAGCCCTTCAAGGCCGCAAGTTCGGCCCCGTCTTGCCCCTTGGTGGTGGAGGTGACGGTGGCACGCGCCGTGTAGTCGATGACCCCCTTGCCGATGTCGAGTGCGCCCTCGCCGCCCAGGCGAAAGAAGGGGCTCTTGGCGTCGAGGTCGCTGCTGCGCGCCACGCCGTTGGCAAGGGTGAAGCTGGCGGTGAGTTCGGAAAAATCGGTCTTCTCCGTCTGTCGCGCTTTCTGCCGCTCATCGGGCTGCTTCATGCCCAGCGTGGCCTTGGCCTGACGCAGGCTCTTGGCGAGGTTCACGCCCTTGATGGCCCCGTCGCGCAGCTGCAGCGCGGCCTTGCCTTGCAGGCGCGACTTCAGCTCGCCGGTGCTGCGGCCCGCACTCTCCACATCCAGCGTCACCCGGCCGGTGCCTTCGAGCAGGTCTTTTTTGGCCACGTCTTGCAGCAGCGCGTTCACGTTGACGTTGGTGGCAGTCGCGTTCACCGCCACACGGCTGGCGCGGGCGTCGGCAAAGGCGGTGGCACTCACGCTGCCGCCCCAGGCCTTGCCGGAAAACTGGTTGACCCGCAGCATGCCGCCTTCAAGCGTGGCCCCGAACACCGCGTCGTTCACGCGGTAGGTCTGGTAGGCGAACTGGCCCACGCGCACATCGAACTTGCCTTGCAGCGCGCGCAGGGGCGACAGGTCGACCGGCGCATCAGCCGCCGGTGCGGCCGAGACCGGCGCCGAGGCAGCGGCCGCTGCGGCCGGCAGCAGGCGGTTCAAGTCGAGCGTGTCAAAACGCGCGTTCACGTTGAGCGTGAGGGGTGTGGTCGCCAAGATGGCGCTGCCGTCGCTCACGAAGGGGTTGTTGTTGATCTGGCCCTTGAGCGCCCAGTGTGCGGCTTGCGCCGAGGCGTCGGCCTTGCCCTGAATGTGGATGTTGAGCGGTTGCAGCGAGGGCTCTTGCACTTGCAGCTGGGTGTCCAGCCCGTCGAGAGCGATGGCGCCTTTTTCGAGCTGCAGCAGCAAGGTGGCGCGCACGCTGCCGGCGATTTGCCGCGGGCCGCTGCGGCCCTTGAGCGTGCTCTCCACATTTGGCACCACGATGCGCTCGTAACTGCCGCTTGGCGCCGCTGTTTTGAAACTGGCTTCGACCGTGGTCGGCCCTTGCAGGCTGATCTGCCCGCTGAGCGCGCTGCCGGTGAGTGACTCGCCCTTGACCGAGAGCTCGGGCCAGTCGAGGTTGAGGCTCAGCGGCTGGCCGCTGGAGGTGCCGCCGAGCTTGATGCGCAGTTTCGACAGCATCAGTGACTTGTTCTCCGGGTCGTAGGCAAAACGCTCCAGCGCGAGGGTTGATTTGGCGAGATTGAGCGTGCCGACAGTGGCGTCGCCGGCCAGCTCAACGTGGTCGGCCTGCAGCGTGCCCTTGTTGCCATCGAAGGCCAGCGCGCCGCGCAAGCTGGCGTTCACGGCCTGCGCGCCGGGGGCGTTGCCGTTCCAGGCCAGCGCCATCTCGCGCAGGCGCAGGCCTTTGTTGGCCAGGGCGAGCGTGAGCTGGGTGCTGCCGCTCAGCTCGCCTTGCACCGCGGGCGAGGTGAGGGCCAGCCGGGCCTTGAGCTTGACCGGCGACTCCACCTGGTCGGCCAGCCGCCCGCTGCTGAGCGACAGCAGCGTGATCTCGCCCGCCAGCTTGGCCTGCTCATCACGCAGCGTGAGCTTGAGGTCGTCGAGCTGAATGCTGCTCACATCAAAGCGCAGCGCCGGGCCGCTGCTTTGCGCTTGCGGGCTGGGCTCGCTCGCCAGCAGGTCGTCGATGTTGGCGTCACCCTTGTGGCCACGTTGGTAGCGCACACGCAGGCCGCGTGCACTCACCCGGTCGACCACCACCTGCTGGCGCAGCAGCGGCAGCACGTCGACCGACAACGCGGCTTCGTCGAGTGACAAAAATTCGTCGGCGCGGCCTTTTTCACTCAACGTGACGCCCGACACCTGCACCGCCAAGCGTGGGAACACCGACAGCTTGATCGGCCCGTTGATCGCCAGCGTGCGGTTGCGGTTCGTCTTCATCCAGTCGACCGCCAGGCCCTTGTAGGCATTGGGGTCGAAGGTGGCCAGCAGGTAGGCGAGGGCGGCTGCGATCAGCAGCACGAACACGCCTGCGCCGATTATCAGTTTGCGCATCCAGGGTGATTTCATGCGGTCGCATGGCCCCTCGTGAGGGCCATTGAAATGTGAGGGGAGCCACTGATTCTGCCTTGGTACTGCTGACACATCGGCGTCCCTACAATGAAACGCTATGAAACGTTTTGATGTCTGCGTGCAAGGGTCCGGGATCGTCGGCCAGAGCCTGGCCTTGTCGCTTGCGCGCCAGGGTTTGCAGGTGGCTTTGGTGTCAGACACCACGGGCAGACCACGCGAAGACGTGCGTGCTTACGCGCTCAATGCCGCTTCGGTCGAGTTGCTGCGCGGCCTCAAGGTCTGGGACGCGCTGCCGCCCCACGCCGCCACCGCCGTGCACGACATGCACATCGAAGGCGACAGCCCCAGTGGCCTGCTGGAGTTTTCGGCCTGGCAGGCGCGCTTCAGCGAGCTGGCCTGGATCACCGATGCGGCGGTGCTCGAACAATCGCTTGCCTCGGCGGTGCGTTTTGCGCCGCACATCACGCTCAGCACCAGCCCCGTCGAGGCCACGCTCACCGCCTTGTGCGAAGGCAAGGCCTCGGCCAGCCGAGAAGCCCTGGGTGTCGTGTGGGACCAGCAAGACTACGGCCACCGCGCCATCGCCGCGCGCCTGGTGGCCGAGCTGCCACACCGCAACACCGCACGCCAATGGTTCCGCCAGCCTGATGTGCTGGCCTTGTTGCCCTTCGATGCACCGCAAGCGGAACATTCGTATGCGCTGGTGTGGTCGATGCCCGAAGCGCGCGTGTTGGAGTTGCTGGCTTGTGATGCGCCTGCTTTTGAGCAAGCGCTGCAACTGGCCACCGGTGGCGTGTGCGGCGAGCTGCGCCTGGCCGGCGAGCGTGCCGCCTGGCCGCTGATGCTGGCGCGCGCGCAAGCCTGGTGTGGCGAGGGCTGGGTGCTGCTGGGCGACGCTGCCCACGTGGTGCACCCGCTCGCCGGCCAGGGCTTGAATCTGGGCCTGGCCGACGTGGCCGCGCTGAGCCACGTCATCTCACAGCGCGAGCCCTGGCGCGCGCTTGGAGACCCCCGCCTGCTGCGCCGCTATGAGCGGCAACGCCTGGCGCCCACCCTTACCATGGGCCAGCTCACCGACGGCCTTTTGCGACTCTTTTCACACGAGCAACCCGCGGTGCGGGAACTCCGCAACCGTGGCATGAGTCTCGTCAATCACCTTCCTTCCCTCAAACGCTGGCTCACCTCGCGTGCGCTCGGTTCCTGAAAGCTCGCCCCATGTTCTCGACCCCCTTCTCCCGCACGCTGCTGGCCCTGGTGACCGCCCTCTTGCTGGCGCCTGCGGCCAGGGCCGATGAAGCCGCCATCCGCAAGAACCTGCCAGAGCGGCTGGCCAACCTGCCGCCGATCGACGAGGTGAGCAAGACCCCGATTCCCGGCATCTATGAAGTGCGCATTGGCAGCGAGTTGCTCTACACCGACGAAAACGGCAACCACCTGATTCAGGGCAACCTGATCGACACGCGCACCCGCACCAACCTCACCGAGGCGCGCATCAACAAGCTCAACGCGGTTGACTTCGCGCAGCTGCCGCTGAAAGACGCCATCGTCTGGAAAAGCGGCACCGGCGCTCGCAAGATGGCCGTCTTTGCCGACCCCAACTGCGGTTATTGCAAGAAGTTCGAGGCTGACCTGCAAAAGGTCAAGAACGTCACCGTCTACACCTTCTTGCTGCCGGTGCTGGGGCCAGATTCGTCGGTGAAGTCAGAGAACATTTGGTGCGCCAAGGATCAGACCAAGACCTGGCTGTCCTGGATGCTCGACGGCAAAGTCCCGCCCAAGAACATGGGCGCTTGCAGCACGCCGACCGAGCGCAACCTGGCCTTCGCCACCAAGTACCGCATCAACGGCACGCCGGCCATCATCTTTGTCGACGGCACGCGCGTGCCCGGCGCCATCAGCGCAGAGCAGATCGAAAAGCAGCTGGTGGCGAGCGCTGCGGCCAAGCCGGCGCCGGGATCCAACTGAAACCGGTTGATGATTTCTTACCGGCTTGAGATTGCCGACGCACACGCCCACCTCTTTCGCGTCACGCTGACTGTTCCCCAGCCCGCGCCCGAGCAGCGTGTGAGCCTGCCGGCGTGGATCCCGGGCAGCTACCTGGTGCGCGAGTTCGCGCGCCACCTCTCGGGCCTGCAGGCCCAGCAGGGCTCGCGTGAGGTCGCCTTGACCCAGCTCGACAAAGCCACCTGGGTGGCCGCCTGCCAAGGCAAGGGCGCGCTGAGCTTGAGCTACCTCGTCTACGCGTTCGACAACTCGGTGCGCACCGCCTTTCTCGACGCACACCGCGCCTTCTTCAACGGCACCAGCGTGTTCTTGCGTGTGCACGGCCGTGAGGCCGAGCCGCAGCGTGTGGAGCTGCGCGGCCTGCCCAAGGGCTGGAAGATCGCGACCGCCTTGCCCTGCATCAAAGGGCAAACCTTTGAGGCGGCCGACTACCACGAGCTGGTTGATCACCCGGTGGAGCTGGGCACGTTCTGGCGCGGCGAGTTCAAGGCCGCCGGCGTTGCACACGAGTTGGTGGTGTCCGGTGCGCTGCCTGATTTCGACGGCGAGCGCCTGTTGGCCGACGCACGCCGCATCTGCGAGGCCGAGATCACTTTCTGGCACGGCAAGAAAAAGACCTTCTTCAAACGCTACGTCTTCATGCTCAACGCGGTCGATGACGCCTACGGCGGCCTGGAGCACCGCGCCAGCACCGCCCTCATCGCTGCCCGGCGCGACCTGCCGCAGCGTGGCAAGCCCGAGCTGAGCGATGGCTACGTGACGCTGCTCGGCCTGATCAGCCACGAATACTTCCACACCTGGAACGTGAAGCGCTTGCGCCCGGCCGAGTTTGCGACGCTCGATTACACCCAAGAGAACTACACCGAGCTGCTGTGGTTCTTCGAAGGTTTCACCTCCTACTACGACGACCTGCTGCTGTTGCGCGCGGGCCTCATTGACGAAGCGCGTTACCTCAAGCTGCTGGCCAAAACCCTCACCGGCGTGCTCGGCTTGCCGGGGCGCAAGGTGCAAAGCGTCGCGCAGGCGAGCTTTGATGCCTGGGTCAAGTACTACCGCGGCGACGAGAACACACCCAACGCCACCATCAGCTACTACACCAAGGGTTCACTGGTCGCGTTGGCGCTTGACCTCACCTTGCGCAGCGAAGGCCAAGGCACGCTCGACGACGTGATGCGCTTGCTGTGGGAGCGCAGCGAAGGCGGCCCGATCAGCGAAGCCGACATCGCCGGCGCACTCGCCCAGGTGGGTGGGCGTTCATATGCCAAGGAGCTGCGCGCCTGGGTGCATGGCACCGACGACCTGCCGTGGTCTGGCCTGCTGACCAAGATGGGTGTGGCCTGGAGCCAGCAACCGCCCAGCGTGGCGCAGCGCCTGGGGCTGCGTGCTTCGGAGAGCGCGCTCACCGGCATCAAAGTGAGCAACGTGCTGCGCGGTGGTGCGGCCGAAGCGGCCGGTGTGTCGGCCGGCGACGAGCTGATTGCCGTCGACGGCTGGCGCCTGCGGCGGCTCGACGACCTCACCCGCCTGGTGCAGGCCCCGCAGCCGGCCGCGCTGCTGGTCTCGCGTGACCAGCGCATGCTGACGCTGGCACTGGCGCTGCCACCTGCGCCCGACAGTGGCGCCGTGTCGCTGGCGCCGGCGCTGACCGACAAGACCCCGCAGGCCGCGTTTTCGCTGCGGCGGGCATGGTTGCCCACCTGAGAGCCCTCAACCCGCGCCGCCTGTGGGTGGGCGCGGGCCTGGTGCTGGCAGTGATGGTGGGCCACCTCGGGGTGGTCGACGTGTTGGCCCGGCATGCGCGGGGCCTCTTTGACGCGCAGGCCATGCCGCCGCGCATGGCCGTGGTCTACGTGCGTGAGATGACGCTGGCCGCGCCGCCGAAGCGTGTGGCGGCGGCTCCTCTTGCAACCCGGCGGCCGTTGGTGCAGGCCACCGTGCCCGCAGCTTCGGCCCCCGCCTCAGCGCCCGAGCCCACCGTGGCCGCGGCCCCCACCGCACCTGAATCCGCACCCGAACCCGCACCCGAACCCGTGTCACCGGCCGTGCTGGCCGCAGAAGCACCACCGCCCGCGGCCTCCGGTGCTACGGCCTTCGAATGGCCTGTCTCCACCCGCATGCGTTATGTGCTGACCGGCCAGTTTCGTGGCGAGGTGCATGGTGACGCGCAGGTCGAGTGGGTGCGTGCCGGCAGCCGCTACCAGGTGCACCTCGATGTGTCGGTCGGGCTGCTGGCCTCACGCCGCATGAGCAGCGATGGCGACATCACCGCCGAAGGCCTGGCACCGCGCCGCTACGACCAGGAGACCAAGCTCGCGTTCAGCGACACGCAGCGCACCCACGTGCGCTTCGAGGGCGATCGGGTGTGGCTTGCCAACGGCCAGGTCATCCCGCGCTGGCCGGGGGTGCAAGACACCGTGAGCCAGTTTGTGCAGCTGGCCTGGATGTTCGACTCCCAGCCCGGCCGCTTGCGTGTGGGCCACATGGTCGAGATCCCGCTGGCGATGCCGCGCAGGGTGTCTCAATGGGCCTATGACGTGGTCGCTGAAGAAACGCTTTCCACCCCCTTCGGCGAGGTGCAGGCCTTTCACTTGAAGCCACGCCGCGAGCCGCGTGCGGGTGGTGACATGACGGTCGACATCTGGATCGCACCCCAACTGCGCCACCTGCCGGTACGCTTTCGCATTCGCCCCGACCCCGAGGCCTACTTCGACCTGATGCTCGACCGCCGCCCCGAGCTGGCGGCGCCCGATCAAGCCCACCCTCCCACCAGGAACCCACGATGACCTACGCAAGCATCCTCACCGAGCTGCGCGGCAAAACCGGCCTCATCACGCTCAACCGCCCCAAACAACTCAATGCGCTGAACGACACGCTGATGGACGAGCTGGGTGCCGCCTTGAAAGCCTATGACGCCGACGACAACGTGGGTTGCATCGTCATCACCGGCAGCGACAAAGCCTTTGCTGCCGGCGCCGACATCAGCGCGATGGCTGGCTGGAGCTACATGGATGTCTACAAGAGCGACTACATCACGCGCAATTGGGAAACCCTCCGCACGATTCGCAAGCCGGTGATTGCGGCGGTGGCGGGTTTTGCGCTGGGCGGTGGTTGCGAGCTGGCCATGATGTGCGACTTCATCATCGCCGCCGACACCGCGAAATTCGGCCAACCCGAGATCAAGCTCGGCATCATCCCCGGCGCCGGTGGCACGCAGCGCCTGCCACGCGCCGTGGGCAAGGCCAAGGCCATGGACATGGTGCTCACCGGCCGCATGATGGACGCGGCCGAGGCCGAACGTGCCGGCCTGGTCTCACGCGTGGTGCCGGCCGCCGAGTTGATGGTTGTGGTGATGACTGCCGCACAAACCATCTGCGAATTCAGCGGCCCCAGCGTGATGATGGCCAAGGAGAGTGTGAACCGCGCCTACGAGTCACCCTTGTCCGAAGGTGTGCTGTTCGAGCGGCGTTTGTTCCACTCGCTGTTTGCCACCGACGACCAGAAAGAAGGCATGGACGCGTTTGTGCACAAGCGCAAGCCGGTGTTCAAGCAGCGCTGACAAACCCCCATCGTTCGGGCTGAACCACCCGCCGTTCGGGCTGAGAGGGTGAGAGTTTTTTAACTTCCGTTCGGGCTGAGAGCCTGAGAGTTTTTTGATTTCCGTTCGCCCTGAGGTATCGAAGGGCAGCGAATGTGCACTGCGCTGCCCTTCGATTCGCGTAGCGAACCCTGTCCTGAGCCTGTCGAAGGGTCAGGGCGACCGGGGGGTGGGGCGCAAACCAAAAAACTCTCACCCTCTGAGCCTCAAGCGCCTTGCAAGACGCCGGCGAACACCGCGCTGTCAACATTCCCGCCGGTCAGCGTGATGCCTACGCTGCGGCCGGCCCAGCGGGCACGCTGCTGCAACGCCCCGGCCAGCGAGGCGGCACCAGCGCCTTCGGCCACGTTGTGCGTGTCGGCGAACAGGGCGCGCATTGCCGCGGCCACTTCTTTGTCGGTGACGGCGATCACGTCATCGGCTTCGCGGCAGATGATCTCCAGCGCTTGGGCATCGGGCAGGCGGCAGGCCATGCCATCGGCGAGCACGGTCGTCACCGGTGCCTCGATCACCTGCCCGGCCTTGAAGGACTGCTGATAGGCGGTGGCATGTGCCGACACCACGCCGACGATGCGCGTGCGCAGGCCCAGGTGGGCACGCACCGCCGCGCAGGCGCAGATGCCTGAGCCCTGGCCGATGGGCACGAAGACCACGTCGGGTTGCACCGCGGAGAAAAACTCAAGCCAGTAGGTGGCCACACCACGCACCAGGTCTTCATGGAACGAGGGCACCATGTGCAGGCGCTGCGCTTGTGCAAGATGGCCGGCATGTTCGCGCGCGGCCTGAAAGTCGTCGCCGTGTTCTATCAGCTCGACGCCGAGCGCGCGCATGGCCGCATTCTTCTCGGTCGAGTTGCCTCGCGGCACGACGATGGTCGTCATGAGCCTGTGGCGCCGCGCCGCCATGCCGATCGATTGCCCGTGGTTGCCGCGTGTGGCGCTCACCAGGCCCGCGCACTGGGGCTCGCGCCGCAAGAGCGCTTCAAGGTAGGTGAGCCCGCCGCGCAGCTTGAAAGCACCGACCTGCGTGTGGTTCTCGTGCTTCACCCATGCGTGCGCCCCCAGACGTTGGCTGAGCAGGGGCCAGCAGTACTGGGGCGTGGGGGGCTGCACAGCATGCACCGTGCGAAGGGCGGCGGCCAGCGAATCAGTGGTGAACAACATGCTCAGAGCCTGGGAGTATTTCGAGCGTGACCGAGCAGCGCGCCAAAACGCACCCAATCTAGGCGCAAAGCACAGCCATAGCTCGGGCTATGGCGAGCATTTGCAACGACGAGTGGGG
>JBKJJF010000233.1:0-14299 GCA_046598195.1 Rhizobacter sp.
CATGGCCGCTGCCGCATCGAGCGCATCTGCCGATTGCGGGGGGTGTTGCAAGAAGCGGTGGAAGCGTTTTACGCGGTGCTTGACAACTACACGCTGGCCGACCTGGCGCACAACCGCAAGGCGCTGTCGCGCGTGCTGTTCATGCAGCCCGCGGCCGGCCACGGTTGAGAGGCCCCGATGAGCGCACCCTTTCCATATGACGGGCCACCCGAGCTGCAGCAACACATCGTCGATGCGCTGACCCGCGTGGTCGACCCGGAGGTGGCGCTGTCGATCGTCGACGTGGGCCTGGTCTACGGTGTGAGCGTCACACCGGCCCAGACCCATGTGCGCATGACCATGACCTCGGTGGCCTGCCCGGTGGTCGACCTGATCCTTGAAGAAGCCGAGAGCGAGCTCGAACGTGTGTTGCCGGCCGACATGGCAATCCATGTCGAACTCTGCTGGGAACCCGCATGGACACCCGAACGCATGAGCGAGCGGGCGCGGCGCTTCATGCAAGGCTGAGCATGCGCCACCGCAAACCGCCGACCCAGGCCGCCCATGTGGGCCAGCTCGTGGCCTTGGCCGTGGTGGCAACCACATTGCTGGCCGCGGTGGCGGGTGGCCTGCTGCGTGCGGGCATTGCCTGGCCGGCGCAAGCAAACGCACAGCTCGCCGGCCAAGCGGCCGTGGCCCATGCGGCCTTGATGATGTCTGGCTTTCTCGGCACGGTGATCGGCATCGAACGCGCGGTGGCCGTCAAGCTGCACTGGGCCTGGCTCGTGCCGCTTTGTGCCGCGCTCGGCAGCACCTTGTCGCTCGCCGGGCGCAGCGAAGCGGCGGCGTTTTATGCCGTGGCCTCCTGCGTGTTCGTTGGGGTCAACTTTGTCGTGGTGCGCCGCCAAAAAGCAGCCCACACCACCTTGCTGCTGGTGGGCGCGCTGGCCTGGTTCGTCGGCAACCTGGAGTTCGCGGCCGGCGCGCGCGGCGAGGCCGTGTTTGCTTGGTGGTTCACCTTTCTGGTGGTGACCATCGCCGCCGAACGGCTGGAGATGACACGCCTGATGCAGCGCCGCCCGTCGGCGCAGCTCGGCCTGCTGGGCGCGGTGGCCGCGCTGCTGCTCGGTGCCGTCATGAGTGGCCTGTGGCCGCAGGCGGGCGGCATGCTCTACGGCGCGTCGCTGTTTTCACTGGCGCTCTGGTTGAGCCTGTTCGACATCGCCCGCCGCACCGCCCTCGCCCACGGCTTGAGCCGCTACATGGCGGTGTGCCTGCTGGCCGGCTACGCCTGGCTGGGTGTGGCCGGCGCCGCCTGGGCCGCCATGGCGCTGGGCGCACCCAGCCGCGACCTGGCGCTGCATGCGCTGGGCCTGGGCTTCATCGTCAGCATGGTGATGGGCCACGCGCCGGTCATCCTGCCGGCGGTGGCCCGCGTCAAGCTGCACTTCGGGCGCTGGTTCTATGCACCGTTGGCCCTGTTTCACCTCTCGCTGGTGTTGCGGCTCGGTGCCGGTTTTGCTGACAACGACTGGCGCAGCACGGGAGCCTTGCTGAATGCGCTGGCCCTGCTGCTGTTCGCCCTCACCCTGGCCGGCTCGGCCCTCGCCTGGCGGCGGCTCAACGCCACCACGGCGCTCTCACACAGGACACCTTGATGGCCACGCTCATCCGCATCGAAGAACCCACTCGCCGCACCAGCGCCGCACCGCAAGGCTTTGCCTTGTGGGAGCTGGGCTTTCGCCCCTTCTACCTGCTGGCGAGCAGCTTTGCCGCACTCTCCATCCTGCTGTGGGCCGCGCAGTTCAGCGGCTGGTTGCCGCGCCCCTACCTGGCCGGGCCCTTGTGGCATGCGCACGAAATGTTGTTCGGCTTCACCATCGCCGTCGTGGTGGGCTTCTTGTTCACGGCGGGGCGCAACTGGTCGAACCGGCCCACGCCGACCGGCTGGCGTCTCGCGGCGCTCGCGGCGCTGTGGCTGGCCGGGCGGGTGCTGGTGTTGACACCCTTTGGCTGGGCCGCGGCCATCGTCAGCGCGGCCTTCCCCATTGCCGCCGCTGTGGCGCTGGCGATCCCGTTCTGGGCTGCGCGCAACCAGCGCAATTACTTCTTCGTCGGCCTGCTGCTCTTGCTCGGCCTGGCTGACCTGGGCATGCACCTGTCGCAACTCGGCGTGTGGAACCTGCCCGCCTGGCTCGGGCTGCAGGTGGCGCTCGACGTGGTGCTCTTCATCATGGCCGTGATGGCAGGCCGTGTGGTTCCGATGTTCACCAACAACGGCGTGCCCGGCGCAGGCGCGGTGCGCCACGAGTGGGTGGAGAAGGCCGCATTGGGCAGCGTGCTCGCGCTGCTGGTGGCCGACCTGCTGCAGCTGCATGGCCCGCTGCTGATGGCGTTGGCACTGCTCGCCGCCCTGGCCCACGGCGTGCGACTGGCCTTGTGGCGGCCCTGGACCACCTGGCGCACCCCCATCGTGTGGGTGCTGCATGCGGCCTATGGGTGGATCGTGCTCTCGCTCGCGCTGCGCACTGCGGCCGAACTGGGCTGGGTGGCGAACTCCGCCGCCACGCATGCACTCACCACCGGCGCCATCGGCGGCCTGGTGATCGGCATGATGACGCGCACCGCGCGCGGCCACACGGCGCGGCCGCTGCGCGCCGACCACTTCGACATCGCCTGCTACGCCTTGGTGTTGCTGGGCGCGGTGGTGCGTGTGTTGCTGCCGCTGGTGATGCCGCAGTGGACACTGCCGGCCATCGTGGGCTCGGCCGCGCTGTGGTCGGCCGGCTTTGCGCTGTATGCCGTGCGCTACTGGCCGGTGCTCACCCGACCGAGGCTGGACGGCAAGCCCGGTTGAGCACAATCAGCGCATGGACTACTTCACCGTCAAGACGCTTCACCAGACCGCCGTGGCCCTCTCCATCGCGGGCTTCATCGCCCGCGGTCTGGGTGGGCTCGCGGGCGCCGCGTGGGTGCAGCGACCTGCCGCCAAGAGCCTGCCGCACGTGGTCGACACGGTGCTGCTGTTGAGCGCACTCACGCTCGCCTGGATGCTGCGGCTCAACCCGCTGGCCACACCGTGGCTCGCAGCCAAGATCGTCGCGCTGCTGGTCTACATCGGCTTGGGGCTGGTGGCGCTGAACCCACGGCGTGCGCTCAAGCTACGCGCCGTGGCCTGGCTCGCCGCATTGGCGAGCTTCGGCTACATCGTGTCGGTGGCCCTGACCAAGAGCCCGCTCGGCTTCTTCAGCGGCACGGGCTGATCGGCCAACCGGACAGTCGGCAAGCGTGCATTGCGCGGGTCGCTGCGGCGCTCTGCCTCGCGGATGATGAACACGCCGGGGTCACGCGGGTGGTCGATCAGCAGGTGCTTCACGCGGCGCTGCCACAACACCCCCAGTTCGGCGATCGCATCCATGTCGGCCAGATCATGGCCCCGGGATCGCGGCCGGGGCGCCTGCCCGGGCAAGGGCAGGGTCAGGTCGGCCGCGGCATCGACCGCGGCACCGTTGTCCAGCCGCGTGTAGCGGATCGACAAGGGCACATCGCGGCCGAAGCGCTGCAGACCCACGCGCGCAAAGCGCCCACCCACCCCCTTGAAGCCGAGGTCGCCCGCGGCGCCCGTGAGCATCTGCACCACAGCGGCGGCCACCCCGGTGCTGCCTTCACGTTCGCTTTCTCGAAACTCCACTTTCACGCCACCGCGCTGTGGCAGGCCACCCGGGTAGATGCGTTCCAGGGCCAGCCAGGTCAACCAGTAGGAGGCGGCCACCGTCGGGCACGAATGCCCCGCCAGGCGCACCGCATCGGCGTAGCTGTACTCAAATATTCCCTGCTCGGCGCAACCCAGCGCTTCGGCCAAGGGGTCGTACACGCGCAAGCGCGGAACCTTGTCAAAAATGTCAGGCAGCTTCATGAAAGTGCATTGGCGCAGCACTTGGGCGGCAGGGATTTGACACATCGCAAGGCAACGGCGGTGCGGCGAACCAACACCCGAATGCCGTGCCGAATTCACGCTCAAGGCGTGTCAATTCGCGCCCTGAGGCCCCGCGGGTGCTGCTCTACACTGACGCTCGACCCAGAGACAGTCCGCTTCACGGCAAGCGAGCTCCACAGAACACCGAGTGCACCATGACAGTCAACCAGGAACTTCTCGAAATCCGCAAGAGCATCGACAACCTGGACAACGCCTTGGTGGCCGTTCTCGCAGAACGCTTCAGGTTGACGGAGCGGGTCGGGTTCCTCAAGCGCGACCTGAACCTGCCGCCCGAAGACCGTGAGCGCGAAAGCGCACAAGAGAAGCACTACTCCGAGCTGGCATCGAGTTATGGCCTCGACCGGGCCACGCTGATCGAGATCATGCGCACGATCATTTCGCAGGTGAAACGGCGGCACGTCGAGATTCGCGGCGGTGTCACAGGCAGCGACAACCCCGCATCAATCACCCACACCAAAAAAACACCCCAGAGACAAAGCCGCTGAGGCGCTGATCCATTTTTATGGTTTGGTGCGGCGGGCAGGATTCAACCCCACACCACCTTGGTTCGTAGTTTTACGGTCGCGTGCAAGTAGTTGATTTCATATGGCAACCGGGCCGTCGAATACAAATTCTCTGCGCCGGTTTGCACTGATTGCGACAACTCAGTCCCTCAAACGCCCCCCGCGCCGAAGCGCCTCTGCGCGAGTCGGATTGACAGGCACCGCCGCCGCAGGGTGCGCGCGATGGTTCATCAACGGGCGACCGGAACCCCGAGCTTGTAGGTGAGGAACAGCGCATCGGACTTGACGAGATACGTCCAGATGTGCGTCGCCTCGGAGCGGTCGATGAAGGCCAGCGCAATCACATCGCCCCGAGGGGCTAATGCCATTCCTGCCACGTACCCGCTGGGTGCGAACACAAACGGCGAGCCAACCGGCAATCGCTGGGGAAGGCGTTTGCGCTGGAGCAGCTCGCCGCGGTTCGAGAGAAACACCAGGTCGCCGCCCGACGTCAATCCGACAAAGCGCTTCGCGACCGGGTCGAAAGCCAGCGAGACGATGCCGACGTTGTTCATCGAGCGGTGGTCGAGCCACGCGCGGCGCTGGGCGTCGTAGCGATACAGGGTGCCCTTGCCGCCCACGGTAACCACGGTCACGATGCCTTTATCCACGTCCATCGCGACGTCCGTAGGCCGCGAGAACCTGGGAAAGTGGTCCGGCAGCGCCACGTCGAAGTCTTCGCGCGTTCGCCGGTCGACGACGCGCAGTCCGTTGCCGATCAACTGGTAGGTTGTCTCTCCTGAGCGCGAGACTGCCGCCTTCGCGCTCACGTGCAGCATGTCCATAGATGACACAGGTTCGCTCACCGGCCCGGTATTGCGGAAGGGCCACAAGCGCAAATCGCGGGTAAGAATTCCGAAATCGAACACCATCGGCGCAGCAACCGGCGCCCGGTGCTGCGGCATGGACGCGTCGACTTCGCGGATCTCGACCAGCGCGGGCACGTCCGGCGACGCAAGAAACACGTCGGGCCTGGCAAGCGGCCGCTCGCGGCTCACGCCCGCCAAGCTCGCACGGAAATCGATTTTCCGCTCGACCATGAAATACGGCATCGCAACCGCGTACGCCATGTCGACCTCCTTCGATATCACGGCGCTGCGATTCAACGCACTCGACACGAGGATGGCCATCACACGCGTGCCGGGCGTCGCTTCGATCTTCCACAACACCTTTTCCTGAGTGGAAAGAAGCAGGAGCACACGCTTGCCGGGGCGTGCGACCACCACTCGCGTGAGCAACTGGGCCGGCCGATAGCCAGTGACCATCAGCACTTCATCGGCGTCCCGGAATACGTCTTCGGCCGGCCGCTCGAGCACCAGTGGCAGCGTGGGCACCTCGATGGGCGCGACGGGAGCGCCAAAACGAGTCCCTCGCTCCTCTTCCCGCTTGCACACCTCCACCAGTTGTTTGAGTCCAGGGTCGTCACGATGGTCGAGGTTGCAGTCTTCGGCCCGAGAATGGGCTGTAAGGCAAGCCAGCGCGAGCGTCACCGCCACGCACGCACGCCGGGAAAGAGATGCACGGTGACTCATCGCTGGCCTTCTCCAGCAACCGGCACGCCGCGCTTATAGGTGAGCGCCGCCGCGTCGGTTTTCTCGTCGTACGTCCAGATGTGCGACACGACCGTACCCTCGAGGCGAACGAACGCCACCTGCGCACCGCGGGGAACCAGCCTCAGGCTGGATCGTTGGTAGCCGTCGCCGTAAAGCCGTTCGAAACCTTGCAGCTTGGCGACCACGCGCCGTTTCGCGAGCAGGTCTCCGTTCTTCGAAATGAACAACAGCTCGCCGTTCGACGTCCATGCGACATGGCGCTGGCCTCCTGAGTCATATGCCAACGACATGATGTCTACGTCGTTCACCGAGCGATAGTCGAGCCAGGTACGGCGCCTCGCGTCGTAGCGATACAGGTAGCCCTCACCTCCCAACGTCACCACAGACACAAGGTCCTGATCGGGATCGTGCGCCAAGTCCGTCGGCCACGAGAACTCGGGGAAGTTGACGGGCAGCACCACTTCCGTCACCTCGTTCGTTTGCAGGTCCGTGACGCGCAGACCGCGGTCGTGCAGTGCATAGGCGGTCTTGCCGGAGCGCGAGAGAACCACCTTGCCGCCAACATGCAGTGCTTCGCCAGAGGTGGACGATTCGCGCGGGCCGGTGCTGCGATAAAGGCGTGGGCGCAGGTCACGGCCGAGCAGCTCGAAATCGAAGACGAACGGCGCGGGCACCGGCGGTGCGCTTTGCAAGGCCCCCGCGGGCCGGGCCTGGCCTGGTTCAGGAATCTCGATCTGGCCCGGCAAGGCGTACCCGCCCCAGAGCGTATCGACGCGCGCGACTCCGAGCCGTGCGCTCAGGCCCAGACGCAGTCGATCGAAGTTGTCGTCCTCCCTGCTGAGAGCGCACGGCAGCGACATCGCGTAGACACGGTCAACTGCGTTCGACAGCACGCCGCTGCGGCCGGAGAGGCTCGACAGCACGATGCCTTTCATCGTCGTACCGGGCGTGACCTCCACATGCCACAACATCTTCTGGTAACTGGTGAGCACCAGCAGCACCCGCTTGCCGGGACGTGCGACCACCACACGCGTGAGCGGCTGCGAGGGTTCGTAGCCGGAGATGAGAACCACCTCGGCGTCTTCGGCGAGGGCGGCAGGCGGCGTCTCCTGCGAGAGCGGCAGAGGCTTATCGATGGGCATGAAGGCCTTGCCGAAACCGGGCCCACCGGCCTGCGCGTGGGCCACGGCCAGACAAACCAGAGCCATCCACGCCCCCACGCCGATGCGGCAGGCGAATGATGCAAATGATGTGCTCACGTCGTTCCCCCCTGCGGCCGTCGCTTGATGGGTACAGCGTTCCGATGCGGAATTCTGCAGGCCCCGCGCGGTCGCGAGACACGTCGGCGACGACGTCGCACCATGATATGCGGGCACAGGATCGGTCTCACAAACATGCCGACGCACGAGAATCGACTGCGCCTCGTTTGCTGGGTCTCGCGGCCACGTGGTCAGACCAAATCGTCTTGCCAACGCACGCCGCTGCACATCTCAGGGAATCCCTGATTACGCTGGCGCAAAAAACCCATAAAAGTCCCCCGCAAAGAAAAACAGCCTAGGGGCTAGGCGCCTCTAAGCTGTTGATCCATTTCTTATTTTTTGGTGCGGCTGGCAGGATTCGAACCCACGACCCCTTGGTTCGTAGCCCGCTGACAAGCGAATGGGGTTAGTGAAATCAACGACTTAGCGGCGCCCTCAACCCGCAAAGTGCATTGAAGCGTACGGAAGCGCACACCAGACTCGCGCAAAAGTCGCGCAGGGAAGCAGCGCGTTTCGTCCATGAGGCGTGATGAAGATTGTTGATGTCGACGGCATGCGGGCTGCGTAGCTCCGTGAACAACGCGGCGACCCTGCTCGATGATCGAGTCGAAGTCAGGTTTGGCTACGCCGCTACTTCTTGGGAGAAGCGCCTGCGTTTTGTGCCTCTTCCGCCTGAAGCACGGGCGCTGCCTGCATCACCGCCTCCAGCATCGTGCCACCCAGCACCCCTGGCCGGCCACCCAGCACGCGTGTCGCCAAGCGGCGAATGGCCCTCAAGTCGTGGGCCTCGCCCTTCAAGATCGTCTCTGCATAGCGGGCTGACACGCTGCTGCGATCCAGCCGCAGGGCGCGCTCGATCGCCTGTTCGGCCTCAGACTTGCGCTGCTGCAGGGCCAGGATGATGGCCAGGCCGCCGTGGTTCTCGCTGAAGTTGCGGTCGAGCGCGAGGGCTGTCTCAAACGCCTGGTACGCCCCGGGCAGATCATTGAGCAGCAGCAGCGTCCAGCCTAGCCCGTGCCAGGTGCCAATGTGGCCCGGCATGCCCTTCACGGCCAGCTTGAAGTTCGCGCGGGCCTCGTCGAAGCGACGCTCCAGCAGGTCGGCAAAGCCCAAGGCTGACAAGATACGGCCGTCGGCAGCGTTGTGTTGCAACGCATGCTCCAGCAACTGCCTGGCCAAGACTGGATTGTTTTGCCCCAGCGCAAGCGTGGCGCGCGATACCAGTGCTTCGAGCTGCTGCCCGTCGTGCTTGAGCGCGTACTCGGCCCACAGCAGGCTACGCGGGGCATCGTCAGCATCGAGTGCGATGAGGCTGGCAGCACCAGCGGCCACAGCCGCCAAGTTCTTCGCATCCCAGCGTGCGACTGCCCAAGCCATGGCCTGCTCGTGGCGCTGCAGGCGGTGCAGCAGGCGCAGCCACAGTGCCTGCCATGCTGCATCAAGCGGCGCGGTCGGCAGCAAGGTCTCCACCAGTGGCGCGAGCTGCGCCACTCCGTTTTCGAATTCGCCGCGCCGCAAGGCCACATAGGCCAGGTCGTGCGCCAGCACGGCGCGCAGCTCAGCGGGCACATCTTCGCCGACCATCAGGCGCTGAAGGCACAGCTCGGCATCGTCCCACCGGCGCTGCGCCAGGCGCAGGTGGGCTTCTCGCAAGCCCCATGGCCTCAGGGCGGCGCCCAGGCTCTGCGCATGCTGCAGGTGTAGCTCGGCGCGCACCAGCTCTCCGGCCTGCATGGCGGCCTCGAAGGTGTCGCCTAGCAGGCTGGGGTTGTCAGGGTCTTGGCGCAGGTAGCTTTCCAACCGGTCTAAACGCGGCGTCGTGGGGGTGTCTGTCATGTCGTATCAGTCCTCTGAGATTCGGGTGCGGCGTGTTGCCCTGACACACGTTTCGGGAAACAGCTCCTGGGTGGCCTGGAGCAGCGTGTCTCGCAGGGTTTCGTCTTTCTCGATGGCAAACAGTGCACGATCGACCAATCGCTCGAATTCGGCGCTCAAGATGAGCTCCCCGCCCAGCTCGTCGAGCAGCACGGCTTCGATGAACAGCCTCAGCGCCTTGCGGGTGCGCTGCGGGTCGTCTGCCCGCAGCACGGCCAGGCGCGAGGCGAGCGTGCCCACATGCGATTGCGCGGCCTGTGCCCCTTCATGCGGCTGGTGCCGCGGTTGAGTCTGGTTGCCGGCAGGCCGCTTCAGTGCGGCGGCCCCGGGCGCGTCGAGGCTTTTGCGCAAGGTGGCAATCGCACGTGTCAATGATCCAAGCCGGTCAACCATCTGGGGTTCCTGGGGTCCGCTCAACTACAACGCTATCTCGAACAGTGCATGGCGCTTCTGCAGCGTTCGCAGGTTCAACAAGGCGGCGCTGTGGATCTGTGACACACGGCCCTTTGTGAGCTTGAGCGCATCGGCAATCTCCACAAAAGGCATCTGCTGGAAGTAGTGCCGGTGTACCACCGCGCGTTGCTGCTCGGGTAGCGACTCCACGCATTCGGCGACACGCTGGCTGAGTTGGTGCATTTCGAGACGGCTGTAGGCATTGTCTGGCAGAGCGCGCTCACCGTCGCTCTGATACACGCCAGAGTCTTCTAGCGCAAAGCCCAGGGCCAGGCCGATGGCCACTTCGGCCAGCCTTTCCAGGGCCGAAACAGGCTCCGCCAACGCCTTCTCGGCAAGTGAGGTCGCGCGCTCCTTCACCACGCGGTGTCGCACCGAGGCCTGGCGCTGCACTTCGCTCAGGCTCTCGACGCCATTGAGGATGGCGCCGTTGATGCGGTGGCTGGCAAAGGTTTCAAACTTCGCGCCCAGCTCGGGGTTGAAGCGATCGATCGACTCCAGCAGGCCGACCATGGCGAACTGCAGGTAGTCACCAAACTCCAGCTCATGACTGATACGGCCCGAGTAGCACTTGGCCGCCAGCATGCGGGTGAAGCCGGTATAGCGACCCACCAATGCGTGGCGGTCGACCGGGTTGCGCTGCTCGACCCAGCGCACCCAAAGCGGTCCCACGTCTCCTGTCTGCACTGAGCGAGCTCCCGAGGTCACAGTGCGCCGTCAGTGAAACGATCCGAGCAGAGCACGCGCCACGATGTGCCACCCATCAATCAGCACAAACAACAAGAGCTTGACCGGCACAGATACCGTCGACGGCGGCACCATCATCATGCCCAGCGCCATCAGCACGCTGGCCACGATCAGGTCGACCAGCAAGAAGGGCAGGAAGATCATGAAGCCGATCTGGAAGGCAGCGCGCAGCTCCGACAGCATGTAGGCCGGGATCAGGTGCAGCATGCTGATGTCGTCCATCGACGCGGGTCGCTTGGCGCTGGCCACCTCGATCATCAGCATCAGGTCAGACTCACGCGTTTGTCGCACCATGAACTCTTTGATGGGCTCTTTGCCACTATGAAGCGCGGTGTTGAGGCTGGCCTTGCCCTCGGTGTAGGGTATGACGGCGTTGGTGTTGATCTTCTCCAGCACGGGCTGCATGGAAAACAGTGTGAGAAACAGCGCCAACGCGATCACCACCATGTTGGGCGGCGTTTCGAGCAGGCCGATCGCATGGCGCAGCATCGACAACACGATGACGATGCGCACGAACGACGTCATGCAAATCAGCACGGCCGGGATGAAGCCCAGCGCGGTGAGTGCAAGGAACACCCGCATCGCCGACGTCATCTCGGGCGAGTTGGCGGTCTTCTCGGCCCATTGAAGTGGGAGGCCAGGGGGCAGCGGAGCCTGGGTGGCTGCAAAGGTCGAAGCACTCGCCAGGCCAAAGGTCAACAAAAGCGCCCAGCGCAGCCAGCTCGCATGGGTCGAACGCGGGCTCTCCACTCGGTGCGAACTCACGTGCGGGCTCCATCGGGCTGAGGCAGTGGCACCGCGCTCACCGGGTCATCGCGCAGACAGGTGCCGCCCGACGAGGTAACAGACAACAAGAGCCGGCGCTCGCCGTACTCGACGACCACGAGCTGCGCCCCATGGGCCAGTGGCGTGCGCTCGAGCACCTTCGTGTGCCGCTGCTGGGCGATGAGCTGGGGCAGGCGCGAGCCAAACCGTCGAATCACGAAGATCAATGCTGCCAAGAGCAGCACGCAGCCGAGCACCGCCAGAAGCCACTGCTGCGGATCTGGCAGGTCACCCGTCACGGCGGAGCGAAACGGAATGGCAGGGGCGCTCGCCTGGCCCCAGGCCATTCCCACCGCGGCCCACAAGGCGATGCCCAGCCCGGCCGTCGCCAACCTGGATGACAGGGCGCTCACTTGCCCAACGCAGCTTGCACGTGCGTGACGCAGACGCCGAAGTGGTCGCCCACGGCGACCAGCTCGCCACGCGCGATGACGTTGTCGTTGACCATGATGTCGAACGGCGCGTTGAGCTCGGTGTCGAGCTGGAAGACGGTACCTTCCTTCAGGTTCAGGATTTCGCCGATGGTGGTGGTGACATGCCCGGCAATCACCTGCACCTGTGTCTTCACACCCGCCAGGGCCGCCATGCGCAAGGAGGGAGCCGCCGGCACCTCAGAGGGCACCGGTTGCAGCGGGGTGAGGTCGACAGAGTGCAAGGTCTGGACGGATTCGATGTGATCGTTTTTCATGGGAATGCTCATTTGGAAACGGCAACAACCTGCACGGCGCGCTGCGCACCCTGCCGGCCAAGGAAAGCGCGGAGTTTCTGGTCGCTGCCATCGACGCGCATGACAATGGGGGCGGCGGCCGTGCTGCCCACGAGGATCACGTCGTCAAGGCCGATCGCCGACAACGAGCCAACGCTTACCTCGGCCTGGCCCAGCTCCACCGTGAGACGAATCGGCACATGAGCCAGCACCTCAGCCGGAAACCACCTTGGCACAGCCTTGACGGAGGGGCGTTTGAGCCAACCGCGGGTCTGCAGCCAGGCCATTGGGACCAGGACTTCGACCTCGTGCTCGCCCACCGTGACGATGTAAGCCGCTCCACCATGGCCCGCGGAGACAAAGGCATCCGCGGGCTGGGGCGCGGAGCCCGGACTCGCTGTTGGCGAGCGCATGGCTGCGCGTAGCCCGTCGAGCAGGTTGCCAGCGGCCAAAGTGCCGATCTCCTTGGCGACCGGCCCGGCGCTCGCCCCGTCGCCGAAGATCGCTCTTCGCGCTGCACTGCCCATGGCCTGCGATGACCTGATCCACGGCCCGGCATCATGCGCGCCCTCCGAGGGCTCGGCGAGCTTCACGGCAGCAGCCAGCTGCCTGCCGGTCAGGGCACGCGCAGACCCGGCCGCGGGCATTGACGCCCCCCAGTCTCGGGCCCAGGTTTGAACGATTGCGTCGAACTCGGCTGCCAGGCGCAGCAGTACGTCGGCGTGCAGCCACCAGAGGGGCGCAGGAGGTCTCATCTGCCACCCTTCATGTCGAAGAGTTCTTGCAGCATGTCGTTGGCCGTGCTGACAATGCGTGATGAGGCTTGGTAGCCCCGCTGCATGACGATCAGGTTGCTGAACTCGGCCGACAGGTCAACGTTGGACACCTCGACCTGGTTGCCAACAACCGTGCCCACCACGTCGGACCCTGCTCGGGCCAACTGCGGTTGTTGATCTTGGGCCGCGACAAAATCCCCGTTGCCCACCTGGGTGAGCCCGCCACGGCTTTCAAATGTGGCCAATGCGAGCTGGGATCCTGTGGCCGTCTCGCCGTTGGTATAGGCGAGCGTGAGCACGCCTTCCGCGTCAAAGCTGACCTGGCTGAGTGCGCCAGCCGTGACGCCGTCGGCCGATGCAATCGCCAGCGTGGAGACCGTGCCTGCAGCGAAGGAAGTGACCTGGTTGGTAAAGTCAAGGTTCACGTTGAAAGCCGTTCCGCCTGCCGGGGTGTAGGCAAAGCTGAGGGTGTTTCGGCCTGCCACCGGCTGCCCACCCGCGAACAAGATCTCACCTGCAGCAATCTCGGTGGTGCCGTCAATCACCGTCACCGTCCAGGTACCCGGTGCGCCGGTTCTGGGCCGGAAGTTGAGTCTGACAGTGTGCTCGACACCCACGGAGTCGACGATTCGGAGCCCATTGACGTTGGCGTCGGTGGCGGTACTCGACAGGTTGCCTTGCAGGCGCACGGTCGAGGTGACTCGCGGTGGATTGACACGCAGCCCGTTCAGCGTGATGGCACCCAGGCTCCCGTCGGTGGCAAACCCCAGCACCTGCCGCTGCGTGGCACGCGAGATCAGGAAGCCATCCCTGTCGAAGCCGAACTGTCCGGCTCGGCTGTAGGTGGTGCTGCCGTCAGTGGCGTCTCGCGTCACGAAGAAGCCTTCACCGTCAATGCTCATGTCGAGCGGGTTGCCGGTTTGACGAACGTCACCGTCTTTGAAGTTGATGAAGGACGTCAAGGCGCTCACGCCGGTACCGGTCTGGTGGGTGCCACCGCCGCCCGCCGAGCCGCCTGCGCCGCCGCCTTGGTAGTACAGATCGGCAAACAACGTGTCGGAACTCTTGAAGCCCGGCGTGTTCAGGTTGGCCACGTTGTTACTGATGACCTTGAGGCCCTTCGAGTAGGCCTGCAAGCCCGACATGCCGATGTTGATTGAATCAAACATTGCAGACTTCCTTAGCGAACCGCGATGAGGTTGGACAAGCTCACATCGGCCAACACAGCCCCCGAGGTGAGAGTGACTGTCAGGCGAGGCTCACCGCCGGCAAAGTTCAGCGCGGTGACGCGGCCACTGACCTGCCCAGCCTCACTGTTGATGTCCACGGTGCGCCCAATCAAACCCACCGATTGCATGGCACCCTGGATCGTCAGCAAGTTGCCCATCTTGTCGTTCAGGCTCTGGGTTTGCTGCAGCGAGGTGAACTGCGCCAGCTGGGACACGAACTGCTCGTTGTCCATCGGCTTGAGCGGATCCTGGTAGTTGAGCTGCGCAACGAGGATGCGCAGAAAGTCCTGCATGTTGATCGGGCTTGCGGCAATTGCGTCGGTGGCCATGGCTACTTGCGCTCCTGGGGGGTGATGTG
>JBKJJF010000303.1:0-5180 GCA_046598195.1 Rhizobacter sp.
CGTGGCTGGCGCGGTCAAGACCCGCGAGCCGGGCCAGAACCCTGCAACGCGCACATTTCAAGCTCTTCGGATTTTCGTCAACGCAGAGCTTGAGGAGCTCGAACAAGGCCTGAGCGCTTCGCTCGACTTGCTCGTGCCCGGCGGGCGCCTGGTGGTGATCAGCTTCCACTCGCTCGAAGACCGCATCGTCAAGACCTTCATCGCACGCGAAAGCAAGAGCGTGTTTGATCGGCGGGCGCCGTTTGCCGAGCCGAAGCCGAGCCGGCTGGTGGCGCTCGGGCGGGTGAAGCCGTCGGATGCCGAGGTGGATGTGAACCCACGTTCGCGCTCTGCCGTGATGCGGGTGGCTGAGCGCACGGAGGTGGTGGCATGACTCTGTTGAGGCTCACAGCTGCGCCGGCTTTCTTTTGGACGCAAAGGTCGCGAAGAGAAGACGCAAAGGTCGCAAAGAAAGAAGGAGCCTTGATTTCCTTTGCGTTCTTTGCGTCTTCCTTGGCGATCTTTGCGTCCAAAAAGACAGTGCCAGGGCACCACCGCCTCGGCAACAGGAAGGCGGCGTGACATGACCCGCATCAACCTGCTCTTGCTGTTGGCGCTGGTGCTCAGCAGCGTCTATCTTGTTCGTGTGTCCTATGAATCGCGCCGTTTGTTTGCCGCACTCGACAAGGCGCAGAACGAAGCACGCCAGCTTGAGATCGAACACGAGCGCTTGAAGTCTGAGAAGCAGTCGCAGGCCACGCCGCTGCGGGTGGAGCGTGTGGCGCGCGACCGCCTGGCCATGCGCAACGCCACCCCGGCGGTCACGCAGTACGTGACCTACGCCCCGGCCGCTTCGGCGGTGGAGGCTGCACGATGAAAAACAATCACAAGGCCGGCGCCGTCAACGTGCGCAGCGTGATGTATTCGACCAGCCCGCTGCTGGCTTCGAAAACGCCGCCGTGGCGCTCGAAGTTTTTGGTCGGCCTGGTGGGCCTGGGCTTTTGTGTGCTGGCTGGCCGCGCGGTGTATGTGCAGATTGTTGGCAACGACTTTTTCTTGAAGCAGGGCGAGATTCGTTACGCGCGCACGCTCGACCTGTCGGCCAGCCGTGGCCGCATCACCGACCGCAATGGCTTGATCCTCGCCTCCAGCGTGCCGGCGCCGTCACTCTGGGTCATTCCCAAAGATTTTGAGGCCGACAAACACCAGCGCGCCAACCTCGCCAAGCTGCTTGGCATGACCCCCACCGAGCTGGCCGGCCGGCTCGACGACAGCCCCAACTTCGTGTGGCTGCGCCGCCAAGTGGATGAGGCCGTGGCGCAAAAGGCCATGGGTCTGGGCATCAAGGGCTTGTTCCAGTTGCGCGAGTTCAAGCGCAAGTACCCCGAGGGCGAAGCGGCTGCACATGTGGTGGGCTTCACCAGCGTGGAAGAGCGCGGCCAAGAGGGCATCGAGCTCGCGTTCCAGAAAGACCTGCAGGGGCGCAACGGCAGCCGCCGGGTGGTGAAAGACCGCCTCGGCCGCGTGGTGGAAGACATCGGCGAGAGCGTGCAGCCGGTCGATGGCCGCGACATCGAGTTGTCGATCGATTCCAAGGTGCAGTTTTACGCCTACCAGCGCATCCGCGATGCGGTGGCCCAGCACAAGGCCAAAGCCGGCAGCGTGGTGGTGCTCGACGTGCAGAGCGGCGAGGTGCTGGCACTGGCCAACTTCCCGAGCTACTCGCCCGGCGACCGCAGCAACTTGAGCGGCGCCCAGCTGCGCAACCGCGCGCTCACCGACACCTTTGAGCCCGGCTCGACGATGAAACCCTTCATCGTCTCGCTGGCCCTGGAGACGGGGCGTGTCACGCCCAACACCGTGATCTCCACCGCGCCGGGGCGTCTCACCATCACCGGCTCGACCATCAGCGACGCCCACCCGCATGGCGACCTGACGGTGGCCGAGGTGATCCAGAAATCGAGCAACGTCGGCACCGTCAAGATGGCGATGCAGATGCAGCCGCGCGAGATCTGGGAGATGTACACCCAGGTCGGCCTGGGCCAGCGCCCGCAGATCAACTTCCCCGGTGTGGTGACGGGCCGGCTGCGCCCCTACAAAACCTGGCGCCCGATCGAGCAGGCGACCATGAGTTATGGCTACGGCCTGTCGGCCAGCCTCTTTCAGCTGGCGCGTGCCTACAGCGTGTTTGCGCACGACGGCGAGCTGATCCCCACCTCCATCGTGAAGAACCAGCACCTGCCGAGTGATGTGCGGGCGACGGGTTTGCGGGTGATGTCGCCCAAGACCGCCGAGGCGGTGCGCGAGATGCTGCACATGGCCGCCGGCACAGGCGGCACTGCGCCGAAGGCGCAGGTGATGGGCTACTCGGTGGGCGGCAAGTCGGGCACGGCGCACAAACAAGAAGGCAAGGGTTACGCCGACAAGAAGTACCGCTCGTGGTTCGTCGGCATGGCGCCGATCCACAACCCGCGCATCGTGGTCGCGGTGATGGTCGATGAGCCGAGCGACGGCAAGTATTTCGGCGGCGACGTGGCCGCGCCGGTGTTCAGCCAGGTGGTCGAGCAGACACTGCGCTCCATGGGTGTGCAACCCGATCTGGAAGTGAAACAACAGATCGTCACCCAGAAGCTGACTGCGGTGGAGGAGAGCTTCTGATGCCCGGGCCAGCCTCCAACCTCCAGCAGCTTCACGACGTGGGCAGTGCCGTGGCCTGGCTGCGCAGCCGCGGTGTGCACAACCTCAGCACCGACAGCCGCCGCCTGCAAGCCGGTGACGCCTTCATTGCCTGGCCCGGTTACGCCAACGATGGCCGCCAGTTTGTGCCCGCTGCGCTGGCGGCGGGTGCGGCCGCCTGCGTGGTCGAAGCCCGGGGCGCCGAATCGTTTGGATTCGACGCCACCCGCGTGGCCACCATGGCTGGCCTCAAGGCCGCCACAGGCCCCTTGGCCAGTACCTACCTGAACCACCCTAGCCAACAGCTCGACGTGGTGGCCGTCACCGGAACCAACGGCAAAACCTCGGTGGCGTGGTGGGTGGCTCAGTCACTGAGCCTGCTCGGCCGGCGCTGTGGCGTGGTCGGCACGCTGGGGGTGGGCGAACCGCCGTCGTCGGCATCGCCTGCCGCCTCTGTCTTGTCCACCGGCCTCACCACGCCTGACCCGGTGACGCTGCAAACCGCCTTCCGCCGTTTTGCCGACAGCGGCTTTGCGGCCTGTGCCATCGAAGCCTCGTCGATCGGCATCGTCGAGCAGCGCATGGCCGGCACGCAGATCGCCGTTGCGCTGTTCACCAACCTCACGCGTGACCACATCGACTACCACGGTGACATGGACACCTACTGGGCGGCCAAGGCCCGGCTCTTCGCTTGGCCGGGCCTGCGCGCTGCGGTGCTCAACGTCGACGACGAGCGTGGCGCGGCGCTCGCGCCCGCCCTGGTGGGCCTCGATGTGTGGACCTACAGCACGAAGAAGTCAGCACGCTTGCTGGCCAGCCACATCGCCTACCGTGACGGCGGCCTGGCCTTCACGCTCAACGAAAACGCTGAAGCCGTTGAGGTGCGCAGCGGCTTGATCGGTGACTACAACGTCTCCAACCTGCTGGCGGTGATCGGTGGCTTGCGTGCGCTCGGTGTGCCTTTGGCAGACGCAGCGCGTGTGTGTGCGCAGCTCACTGCCGTGCCGGGGCGCATGGAGTCGGTGGTGTCGGGCCCGGGCCCGGCCGTGGTGGTCGACTACGCCCACACACCCGACGCGCTGGAGAAGGCCTTGCAGGCATTGCGGCCACTCGCGCAAGAGCGTGGTGGTCGGCTGTGGGGGGTGTTCGGCTGCGGTGGCAACCGCGACGCGACCAAACGCCCGCTGATGGGCGCCATCGCCGAGCGCCAGGCTGACCACGTGGTGGTGACCAGCGACAACCCGCGCAACGAAGCGCCGGCCGAGATCTTGAAGCAGATTGCGGCGGGCATGGTGCGGCCTGACCGCGCGGTGGTGATCGAAGACCGGCGTGCCGCGATTGCGCACGCCGTGACGCAGGCGCAGCCGAACGACGTGATCCTGATTGCCGGCAAGGGCCATGAGCCCGACCAGGAGATTGCGGGTGTCAAACACCCTTTCTCCGATGTGCAAGAAGCACAGGTCGCCTTGGCGGGGAGGGCACCCCCATGATGATGACGCTGACTCAAGCGCACGCCTTGCTGCCGGGTTCGACGCTGATCGGCGACGGCCGCATCGAGATCGGCCGTGTGCATTCCGACTCGCGCACGCTGCAGAGCGGCGATTTGTTCGTCGCCTTGCGCGGCGAGCGCTTCGATGCCAATGACTTTTTGCTGCAGGCCCGCGAGGCAGGCGCCGTGGCGGCACTTGCCGAGCGTGGTTTGGCCGAAGCCGGTTTGTCCGGTTTGCAAGTGACCGACAGCAAGCAAGCGCTCGGCGAGCTCGCGGCCGCCTGGCGTGCCTGCTTCGACCTGCCGCTCATCGCGGTGACCGGCAGCAACGGCAAAACCACCGTCACGCAGATGCTCGCCTCGGTGTTGAAAGCCTGGTGGGGCGAGGGTGCGTTTTCGACCCAGGGCAACTTCAACAACGACATCGGCGTGCCGCTCACGCTGCTGCGCCTGCGGCAAGACGACAAATTGCACCACCGCGCCGGTGTGGTCGAGCTGGGCATGAACCACGCCGACGCGGTGCCACGATGCGTCGTCCTGGCGCAGGCGCAGCAGCGTGAGCGGCACGCCGATGTGGTTGTTCAGGTTGCCGGCGGTCGCGAACGCCGCGTCGCCGAGCCAGGCGCGCAGGATGCTCGCGATCATCTGCGTCACGGTGGTCTTGCCGTTGCTGCCGGCCACCGCGATCAACGGCAGGTGGAAGCGCTGGCGCCAGGCCTGCGCCAGTGTGGTGAGCGCACGCTGCGTGTCGGCCACCTGCAGGCCGGGCAGGCCGGCCTCGGCGAGGCCATGTTCGGCGATGGCCGCGACCGCGCCGCTCGCACCGGCCTGGGCCAGGAAGTGGTGCGCATCGAAACGCTCGCCCTTGAGCGCGACGAACAGGTCGCCCGCCTGCACGCTGCGAGTGTCCGAGTGAACGCGCTGAAACTCCAGCGCGCCGTTGCCGACCAGCGTCGAGCCGGGCAGCAGGGCATGGGCTTGCGCGAGCGTGAACATCAACTTGCTGCCCCGCAGCGTTCGGACAACGCCGCCTGCG
>JBKJJF010000096.1:0-27134 GCA_046598195.1 Rhizobacter sp.
CCAGCTCAGCAACCTCGACGCCGCAGCGGCCATTCGCGAGCGTGGCATTGACATCCTGGTCAACCTCAACGGCCACTTCGGGCTGGCGCGTTCGCACCTGTTTTCGCTGCGGCCGGCCCCTGTGCAGGTCAACTACCTGGGCTTCCCCGGCACCATCGGCGCACCCTACATCGACTACCTGATTGCCGACGACACCGTGGTGCCGCCCGAAGACCAGCATCACTACATCGAGAAGCTGGCCTACCTGAGCGGCTGTTACCAGCCCAACGATTCAACCCGCCAGGTGGCCACCGAACCGAGCCGCCGCGCCGACGTCGGGCTGCCCGAAGACGCGTTTGTGTTTTGCTGCATGAACAACGTCTACAAGATCACCCCGGCGGTGTTCGATGTGTGGATGCGCCTGCTGCAGCGGGTGCCCGCCAGCGTGCTCATGCTGTACAGCGACACACCGGCAACCCAAGACAACCTGCGCCATGAAGCCGCAGCCCGCGGGGTCGATGGTGCGCGCATCGTCTTCGGTGGCCCGCTGCCCCAGGAGCAGCACCTGGCACGCCTGCGCCTGGCCGATCTGTTTCTCGACACCTGGCCCTACAACGCCCACACCACCGGCAGCGATGCGCTGTGGGCCGGGCTGCCTGTGCTCACCTGCACCGGCGCCACGTTTCCGAGCCGGGTGGGTGCGAGCCTGTTGCGTGCGGTGGGGTTGCCGGAGCTGGTGGCGGATTCATTCGAGGCGTATGAATCGCTCGCTTTGCGCCTCGCCACCGAGCCGGGCCTCTTGAGCGGCCTGCGCCAGCGCCTGGCGGCCAACCTGGCGCAAGCGCCGCTGTACGACACGGCAGGCTACGTGCGCCGCCTGGAGGCGGCCTACCGGCAGATGGTGGAGAGGGCACGTGCCGGCCTGCCGCCTTCCGCGTTCAACGCCTCGCTTCTCTGAGTCTTTGAGCAACCCCAACGAAAAGAGCCGGCGCTCTTGCGAGACACCGGCTCAATGCTTCGGTTGAAGCGACCGCCGAGGCGGTCATGAAGAAACTTCTTCTTAGAACGCTGCAGCCTTGCCCGGCTGGCAGTTGTTCAGGTCGGTACCGCTGACCAGACGCGACCAGGGGTTGCGGCCTTGGGCGCCGGTGTAATCAGCCACCGGAACGGTGGTTTCCAGCACGTCGAGGGCCATCAGGCCCGATGGGCCGAAAGGTTGATTGCCACCGTTGATGACGGCGATCACGGCCGGGTCGGAGAAGTCCGACTTCAGCGTGGTCAGGAAGGCCGAGTAGCCCAGTGCGCTGGCAGTCGGCAGGGTGGCGCCGATGCGGGTGTTCAACGAAGCGTCGGTGTACTGGGTGTACTTGCCGCCAGCCACGTTGGCATGCGTCGGGGCCAGGCCGTTGAGCTTGACGAAGCGGATCTGGCCGCCGGCCGTCGTCTTGAACTCGGTCGACAACACGCCGATGGCGCCACGCCCAGCGGTGTTGTGCGCGTTCATGCAAGCCAGAACCTGGCCGCTGCCGCTGCCGTTCACAACCAGGTTGCTGCCGTTGCAGGCGGCATTGGCAGCAGTGTTGTCCAAAGCGGCGGGGCCGGAAACAAAACCTTCAACCAATGATTGGCATTCGCGGGCACCAGTCGTGCCATTCGTGGTGCGGGCAATCAGCGCCTCAAACGATTTTTGCGTGCCCGAGCTGCTAGCGCGGCGAGCCACGTAGACCGAGTCGTCAGCCAGCGTCGCACCGGTCAGGCCCGACCAGGTTTGGCCTTCCTGGGTGTACATGGAGGTGATCTGAGCTTGCGACAGTGAAGGCATGCTGGCTTCGTCGATCCCGCCGACGGCGATGCCTTGGGCGGCTTGCAGGGCTTCGTAGATATTGCGGGTGACCGGCACGCCGAAAATCACGGTGGCCAGGCCTTCAGCGCGCAGGTTGTTGTAGCTGCTGGCGCCGCCGAAGAACTGGGGCTCAACGTCTGACACGCCGATGTAGCTGACGACATTGGTCGTGAGGGCGCTGCTGGCGCCGGCGCAGGTGAAGTCTTGGAAGCTGGGCAGGGGGCCGGTGCCGTCAACGTCGACCGACGACGAAGCACCAGGGGCGCACGAGGTGTTGATCTTGAGCAGGTCGAGGAAGGGAACGTTGGCGGCGCCACCGTTAACCAAGCCCACGCCAGCGCCTGAGCCACCGACCGAGTACTTGTAAAACGCCAGCTTGTCAGTGCCAGCGCGCGGGGTGATGCGAGCCAGGTTGGGCGAGCAGAAGTAGACGAAGTTGTTGCTGATCGAGTAGCGCGTCATCGAGCCAGCCGTGCAGTAGCGCAGAGCGGAGGCGAGCAGGCCCGGGTCTTGCGCGGTTGCGCCCGACACCCGGATGTTCATCGTGGTGCCAACAAATTCGCCACCGGGGGCAGCAGGGCTGGGCCAGCTCGGTGCGTTGCCGTAGGCGCCGGCCTGCAGGGCGTGGGCTGGGGCCGACAGAATGCCGCAAACGGCGGCAATGCCGAGGGATATCTTGGTGAGTTTCATGGAGTTTCCTTAAGACGACTTTGAGGGACGACCGGATTTCAAGACGAATCAACCCAGCCCCGCTGCAGCCGAAGCTGCAGCGGGTGGGTGAACACGCTGGTGGAAAAGGGTTAGGTCAGCGCGAGGCTCAGGCCAGCGCGGCGGCAGCCCTGCGGCGGCGAACCATGCCGCCCAGGCCGATCAGGCCGCTGCCCAGCAGCCAGACGGCTGCAGGAACCGGCACTTCCGACACAGGAGCGCCAGCGAGGCTGTACACGAAGTCACCATCGGCTTCAAGGGTCACCGTGGCGAAGCCGGTGCTGTTGCCGAACTGGGTCGGGGTGGTGAAAGTGCCGGTCCCGCCGATGTACGTGGTGCGAGCGAAGTAAAACAGGCCAGCGCTCTGGTTGAGCGAGGCCAAGCTATCGGCGCCAATGCCGAAGTTGCCATCAAACGCAGGAACGGCACCAGACGCGGTCATCGACAGACCAGCGCTGCCGAAGAGAGTGACAAGGCCACCGGCGTTGCTGGAGTTGGCAAAGGTGTCTACTTGCCCGTTGGTGGCGGTTTCGGCCGGGTTGATCGACGACACAACGATGCGACGGACGCTTTGCAGGCCCGAGTTCGCCGTTTGATCGGCAGCAGACACCATCCAACGGATGTCGGATTGGGTCTGGCTGCCCAGCCAGGCGCTGAACGAAGCGTCAGTGAAGTTGGGCGAAGATGCGCCGCCATTCAGCAGCAAGCCCGCTGCCGGCGTGCGCGTGCCCGTGACAGCGCCGTCACCAGGCAACGTGGTCACGCTGTTGGGCATGAAGCTGTTGATCAGGAAGCCGAGGTCGCGGATGTAGTAGTCGCGGGTGGCGGTGTTGAAAGCCACGAGCACCAAGCTGCCGTTGCCGGTGGCCGGGTCTACCAGATCAGCGTTGGCGCTGCCAACTGCCGACACCATTGCCACCGCAGCGGCGATCATTTTGAGGTTGAATTTCATACTGAGTTCTCTCCTGGGTTGAAAGTAAATAACGCTAGTTGCACAGCCCTTGTGACGATCCGCTGCGAAGGCCCGCTGGGTGAGAGCAAACCATCGACAAGCATCGAAACCAGACCGCATCGGCGTGCCTCCCTAGGGCGGGAACCTTCCGACAGCCGCGACTCTAAAAGTCCGCTGTGTCGTGACCATGTTCCGTGTGCACCAACTGATGGCTACTTCAGCCTAGCCCTGCGCACCGAGATGGCCTCTCACAACAAACCAAGCGTGAATTTATCGACGTGAAGTGACGCCTGATGTGCGCTCAAGCGCCGGCGGGGTGATGCGTTCGGACTAGGCCGTGCCAGCCAGAAACCAGGCTTCGTGCAGGGCCGCCTCGAACGCGCGCACAAAGCCAGGCTCGTCGAACAGCGCACTTTCGGCCAAACGCTCACGCGCTTGCGCACGCCAGAGGTCCAAGCCCGGCACGTCACTGGCCAGCCGCACGATGGTGTTGACGTACGACGCGTCGTCGTGCGCCACCCAGTCGGGCCGGCCAATGGCCTGCAACAACGAAGCCCCCATGCGCGAGGTGTGCGTGCGCCCACGCAGCGTGACCACGGGCACGCCCATCCACAGCGCTTCGCAGGTGGTGGTGGCGCCGTTGTAGGGGAAGGGGTCGAGCGCGATGTCGACCTCGTTGTAGAGCTCCAGGTGGCTGCTCTTGCTGGCGATCCAGGGCTGCAGGCTCAGGCGCTCGGGCGGCACGCCGCGTGCGGCCATGAACTGCTCGATGTTGTTGCGGTTCGAGGCCTGCGCCATCGACGACGACTTGAGCAGCAGGCGCGAGCCCGGCACCGCCCGCAGGGCCTGCGCCCACAGGTCGAGCGTGTGGTCGGTGACCTTGGCGATGTTGTTGAACGAGCCGAAGGTGATGTGCCCGGCGGCCAGCGCAGGCGCTCGCGCAATGGGCGGCGCTTCATCGGGCCGATAACAAAACATGGAGCGTGGCAGGCACAGGGGCTTCTCGCCCACCAGCGGCGGCATGTCGCCGGGGTCGATGACAGCATCGGTGATGCGAAAGTCAATGCTCGGCACACCGCTGACCGTGGGGTAGCCGAGGTAGCCGATCTGCACCGGCGCCGCACCCAGCCCAAACATGGCATTGCGCGAGTGCATGGTGTGGCCGGCCAGGTCAACCAGAATGTGAATGCCATCGGCCGCGATGCGGCGGCGCAAGGCTTCGTCTGACAGGCCATCACACTCCACCCAGTGGTGGCCGTAGCCCTGCAAACGTTGAGTGACCGCGTCGCTCCAGCCCAGGTTGTTGTAGCAAGTGACTTCAAACCGGCTGCTGTCGTGCCGCTCCAGCAAGGCGCCGATGAAGAACGAGACCGAGTGGCGCACGAAGTCGCCCGACACATAGCCCACCTTCAAACGCTGCCCCGGCGCGAGCGGCATCCAGGGTGGCCGCGGCGTGGCCGACCTGGCGAGCTGGCGGCCATACGCGGCGTGAGCGTCGAAGATGGGTTGCGGGTCTTCGTGCAGGTAGGTCGTGCCGAGCAGCAGCATGGGGTAGACGTCAACACGGCCATTCGACAACTCGACGGCGCGGTGGCAAAGCGCCAGAGCTTCTTCCAGCCGGCGCGACTGCATCAGCGTGCCGCCGAGCTGGGTCAGGGCGTAGGGGTCGGGGTCGAGCTCGGCCGCCTTTTCGGCCCACGGCCGGGCGGCATCGACCTGCCCCTCGCGCGTGAGCAGGCCGGCCAGCGCACGCATGACCGGCGCGCTCGGCGTATTCAAACCCAGCCACTTTTCATAAAGCGTGATGGCGAGCTTGGAGTCGCCCATAGCGCGCAGGCACGCGCCCATGTGGATGCAGGCGTCAACGTCACTTGGGTCGGCAGTGAGCGCCTGGTTGAAGGCCTGCACGGCCTCAGTGCGGCGGCGGGCACGCATCAGCATCACGCCGTGGTTGCGCAGCATCACCGGGTCGTTGGGGGCCAGGCTCACGGCATGGGCTTGGGCTTCAATGGCTTCGTCGCTCGGCAGTTCGTCGAGCGGGTTGTCGGCCGCGAGCGAAGCGCGCAGCACCATCGCCCCGGCGCGGTTGGCATGGGCCGGGGCAAAGTCAGGCGCCAGCGCCAGCGCCTGCTCGTAGAGGCCGATCGCGCCATCCACATCACCACGCAGCTTGTGCACGATGCCCAGGCTCACCAGCGCTTCGACGTAGCGGGGTTGAAGCTGCAGCGCCTGCTGGTAGGCGGTTTCGGCGCCATCAATGTCACCCGCGGCCTTGCGGGCCCGGCCCAGCAGGTAGTGGGCGTGGTGGCGCACACGCGCGTCTTGCAACGGGGCCTGCAGCAGCGCCTCGGCCTCGGCGTGGCGGCTGGTGGCCAGCAACTCTTGCACTTCCAACAAACGCACCATCGGGTCGAGCGTGGGGCGTTGAAAGAAAAGCGGCGCGGCGGCACGCACCGGGGTTCGGGTTTTTGCCATGGCCTAGAACTCCAGCACGCCGCTCAGGTGCAGGCGCGGCGAGCCTTTTTCGGTGGGGCCGGCGTCGCGCAGTGGCCAGCCGACATCGAGCGCCAGGCTGGCATGCTTTTGTGTGCGCAAACGCAGCCCGAAGCCGGTGCTCAGCAGGCCCGAGCGAAAGTCTTGAGCGGGCAGCGGCGACTTCAACCACACGCCCGCACCCTCGAAGAAGGCGTGCGCACGCAGGTCAGCGAGCAGGCCCTTGCTGTCGGCCACAAAGTTGGGTGAGCGCAGTTCGAACGACGCCCTCAAGGCGCGGTCACCCGCCGCCGAAGACTCAAGGTAGCCACGCACGCTGTCCACGCCACCGGCCACAAACTGCTCGTCGCTGATGAGCGGCTGGCTCGACACCTGGCCTTCAAGCTTGCCAAACAGCACCAGGTCACGCGGCAGCTTTTGAGTGCGCGCCAGGTCGAGCTTGAGCACCGAGAAGTTGCTCTGGGCGAGGTAGCGTTTGTCGGCAAACTCGGCCTGCTGGCTGAACAAGCCGCGCAGCGCGACCACGATGCCACCACCGGCCTGCCAAGCACCTTGTTTGTCGGGCAAGGTGGCCGAATAGCTGGCACTCAGTGGCAGGTAGCGAATGGGGGTGCAGAGGGTTGTGGCGGAGCATGAAAGGCCTTTGACCAGGCCGCCATTGCCGTCGAGCTGGTAGACGATGCCCAGCATGTCTTTGTAGTCAACTCCCAGCGTGAGCGATTGGGTGAAGGTCTCGCTGCTATCGACCAAGATGCGGCGCAGGCTGTAGATCTTGCCGCGGCCCACCACCTGGATGTCGTTCAAACGCACCCGTGTGTTGCTCTCGGAGCGAATGGCGGAGGCGACCCACAAGCCGGTGCCCGCCGGCACCGAATACGAGCCCGAGATGACGCGCACTTCGTCCAGGTCTTCGGGCGACACCTGCACCTGCACACCCAGGCTGTGCTCGCGCTGCCACAGGTTGTCGTAGCGCAGCGAACCCTGCAGCCGCGAAGAGGTGGTGTCGGCGCCATGTTTGTTGTTCAGCTCCAGGCTGGCGTGCAGAGGCAGCTGGTCTTCGACCGACAAGTCAACCTCGGTGGTGCCCGGCAGCTTGCCGGGGCGCAACAAGGGTGTCACACGCCGGTCGCCCGAGCGGTTGACGCTACCGAGCTGGTCGGTCACCCGCTTGAAGTTGGGCACCTCGCCTTCGGCCAGCGCCGGCACCTTGTCAAGAATGTGCTCCTGCGAGTAGTACTTGGCACCCACCACCCGCAAGCGCGACACCGGCGCCTGCAGCACCCGCAGCACGACCACGCCGGAGTTGACACGTTGCTCGGGGATATCAACCCCCACCGTGCCGTAACCCGCGTCGCGGTAGGCCGTCTCCAGTGCGAGCCGCGCCGCTTCGACATCGGCCACCGTGCGCTTTTCGCCGAGGTACGGGTACACCACACGCTCGACCGCATGGGCCGGCAGCACGGTGTTGCCTTCAACGCGGTACTCAAACACATCGAAGCGCGCCACCGGCGGCTCGGCAGGGGGCGCCGATTGCGCCTGTGCCGACAGCGTGGCCAGCACCAGCATGAGGCCGGCGAGCACAAGCCAGATCAGTCGCGCGTGAAAACGGTGAGCTTGTAAAACAGGGGTCGAAGGCATGAAGCGGGCAAACATCAAATGACGACGGCAAAGGTCGGGCGAGCCGCGACCGCAACAACGGCCTGACCCAAGCTCTCCGATTCTTGCGGCGCAAGATGACAGTTCTTCGAGGGTGCCCGGCTATTGCAGGCCGGGTTGTTGTGGCGCCGATGCAGCCGACGCCGGCGCAGGCATCAACAGCGCCTCTGCACTGGGTGCGATGAAACGCCAGTCTCGGTAGGTGTCGGCAGCCTCGCCTGGGCGCGCGCCCGCCACGGCCGACAAACCACTGCGCAACGGCGTGCGGCCCGACAAGCTGTGCACGCCGACGATGCCGCCATCGGGCAGGCGCACCAGGCCCCATTGCCTTTCGCTTGTCATCGGGTCGACGTAGATCTGGCGCAAAAAACGCCGCACGTTGACGGCGCGGGGGTCACGCATCAGGTCTTCCAGCTCGCGCGGAAAGCGCATGTCGCTGCCCGGCGCCCGCTGGGCGTAGCGCTCAATGGCGGCCTGGAACTGCCGCCCCGCGAACACCAGCTGTTTCTCGTTTTCACGCCGCTGCACGGTGCTCCACACCACGCTCGCCATGGCCGCCGTCAGCCCCAGCACGCTGATGATGAAAAGCACCCCGAGGTAGGTGAAACCACGCTCGGTGCGAGCCTGCAGCATGGATGTGTTGACCTCAGAGCCTGAGAGTTTTTGGGCGTGGCCGAGCAGCGCGCAAAAAGGCACCCAATCTAGGCGCACAAGCACAGCCATAGCTCGGGCTATGGCGAGCATTTGCAACGACGAGTGGGGGTGTTTTGGCGTGATGAGCGGGCATGAACGAAAGACTCTCAGGCTCTCAGGCCGCTGCCGGCGTCAAACCAAACGGCTGCGTGCTCACACGCTCGCGCCCTGCCCCGGCTTTGCCGTTGAGCCGCGTGCCCGCCATGCCAAGCAAGCCCATCACGAAGAGCCACACCACCCCCGGCAGCGGCACCTCTGAGACCTTGTCGTGCTCCAGCTTCCACACCGTCTTGGTGCCGGCGTCGACCAGGTCGAAGGCCTTGTTCTGCTGCTGGGCATGAACGGTGGCCACCAGATGCCACAGCGCAAGGTCGGAGCTGGCGCGCAGCTTGACC
Source organism: Rhizobacter sp. (assembly GCA_046598195.1). Taxonomy (GTDB): domain Bacteria; phylum Pseudomonadota; class Gammaproteobacteria; order Burkholderiales; family Burkholderiaceae_C; genus Rhizobacter. Next base: position 8,720 of record JBKJJF010000096.1, read on the forward strand.
GACATCTGCGATTGCATGGCCGAGGCCGGCAGCGCAAACCACGATTCATCAGCTCTGGCCGATGGCATGGCGAGCGGCGTCACCGCCAGGGTGTGGCGCATCGCCTGGGCCAGATGGTCTATTTGGCGCGCGTTGTCGGCTTGAGCGGTGGCGGTGTTTGACACGTCAACGGGTGCCAGCGCCGCCGAGGCGTGAAGCGGTGCGCACAGCAGCGTCGCAGCTGCGACAGCGGCCAGGCCGGTCTTGAGGCTTGTGTTCAGCATGTGAGTTCCTAAGGTTATGAGTGATTGAAGGACGCGGAAGCATTCGCACCCATCGCATCGGTCAGCAAGGCCTCCATCTGCTTGCGCTTGGTACCGGCCCCGCCCACACGGTTGACCAGTGCTTCTTCGAGCAATGCGATCGCCTCCTGGTTGATCGAACGGCGGTTGTCGAAAGCCTCACGGCTGATCAATTCCTTGACCACGTGCGGCATTTTTTTGATGAACAGGTCCACATCCACGGTTGCCCCTCCAACGAAATGTTTGACAAATGGCGCCATGACGCCAGCTCAAAGACACCTATCAGGTGATGTCGTGACGTTACTTTGGTGTCATGACGCTACCAAGAAGGCAGCGCTGCGCTACCGCACCGAAATAGCTAGTCCATGGCTGGGGTGTGGGAGCCCGAAGCGCGGCACGGCCTGCGCCCGCGGCGGGCGCACGTGCGTGGGCTTCAGGTGTGAAAGCGTTGCGGCGTGCGCAAACGAATCAGCCGCGCTGGGCGGCGCGGCTGATGGGGTGGAGCCGGGTGGAAAGCGCGGCTCGGGGAAAGCCTGCGGGAGTGCCTCAGTCCGGGGTGAGGATGCCCAGGCTCATGGCGCGCGCAATGGCGTGTGTGCGGGTGTTGGAGTCGAGCTTGCGCAGAATCGCCTGGATGTGGTTTTTGATGGTCCAGGGGCTGCAGCTCAGCACCTCGGCAATTTCCGAGTTGGTCTTGCCGTTCTTGATGAGTTTCAAGATTTCTTCTTGCCGCGGCGTGACAAGGCGCCCGGAGCGCTGTGTGTTGGTGCCCGCCATCTCACGCTCGGTGGCGAGCACCCGCAAGAAGGCGTTGTGAAGGTGCGGCACCAACAGCTCGATCATGTAACCCAGGCGGTCGTCGAGTTCGACCGACAGACGCGAGAACACGTAGAACGCCTCGAACTTGCCCCGTGTGCCCATGACCAGCTGCGCGGCCAGGTTCTTCAGCTCGTTTTCGGCCACCAGCGCGAGCAGCTTGTCGTCAACCGCCTTGCCGCTCGGCAGCGGGCAGAAGATGACGCTGGAGCGGTTGCTCGCCGCCACCGCCAGCAAGCGCGGCATCATGCCGTTCAGCGGGTCGGCCACCACGTCAAATTGTTCCTGGCGAAAGTAGCGGCTCGCGCTGAACCGATGCATGGCCATGCCCTGGCGGGAACCATCTTCAATGCCGCAGATCAGAATCTCGTGCGGAATGAGCGCCTGCAGCGAACTCTGGCTCCAGACAAAAAACTGCTGGCGGCTGGACACGCGGCACGACGCTTCGACCGCATCAGAAAAGCGGACGCGGTCGATCTCTTCGAGCACGGGGAGGTGACTCACGTTGCATGACCCTGGTGGAAAGCTTGCACGCCGGCATGGCGAAAGACGCCGGTGCCCTGAACATGACAAGCGCCTCGCAGGTTAGGCAGCGATGGTGACAGTTTGTTGATCGGTTTCACAAATTCACCAACTTTCATACGCTTCTCCATCGAGGCTGCGACCCGGGGCACCGCTGCGCACGTCGTAAACCCCTTCGCGCACCTCACCCTCGGGTGGCGCCACCACGACCCAGCTGCTCGCGCTCTCGGTCACCGGGTCGACCGGCACGCGGCGCAGGTAACGCCTCTCGGCCAGCTCTTCCAGCGTGGTCGGGTAGCGGCCACGGTCGGCCAAAAACTTGTCGATGGCGTCGCGCATGATGTGCAGGTCTTGCCGCAACACCGCCTCGCGGCTGCGCTCGACGCTGTTGAAGTAGCGCGGCAGTGCCAGCGTCATCAGGCTCGCGATGATGGCCATCACCACCATCAGCTCCATCAGCGTGAACCCGCGCGCTTGCAGCTTTGCCATCACCACTCTCGGTACGGGCGGCCACCCAGGCTGAGCCGGGGTGACAGCGAATAAACGTCGAACACCTCGCGCCCCGGCTGCGGGTTGGCGGGGTCACTCTCGTAGCTGCGCAGCCCCCAGGTGGCTTCGGCGGGCAAGGCTGGGTCGGCCATCGGGTCGCGTGGCAAACGGCGCAAGAAGTAGAGCTTCTTGCCGGTGACGCTGTTGAGCTCGGGCACACCTTCGCTCAGCGCGGCCAGCGTGGGCGGGTAGCCCGACTCGTCGGCGGCCTTGCGGATCTGGTTGGCGTCGGCCGCCACCTTGTAGGCGTCGACGGCCTCGCGGATCTGGCGCAGTGCGGAGCGCAGTTCTTGCTCTTGGCTGCGCTTCACCGTGAGGTCGGCAAACGTCATGGCACCCCCCGCCAGCAGCGACAGAATCGCCACCGTGATCAGCAGCTCGACCAGGGTGAACCCGGCCGATCGGCGCTGGAGCACAAACGTGCGCATGGGCTTCATTCACTCTGTGGCGCTGCGCCCGGCCGGTGACGGCGGGCGGGCGGGGGCGGGGGCGGGGGCGGAGTCGGGTGTGGGCTCGGGCTCGGGCGGCGTGGCCTCGCCTTCAGCCGCAGCCGCACCCGGCGCGCGACGCACAGCACCACCCGCCGGCGGCATGACCATCTTGCCCGCCCCCTGCAAACGCAGCTTGGCCGAGCCCACCAGCGACTCGGTGCCGCCCGCATGTTCATTGCGGTCAGGCGACAAGGGGGCCAGGTTGCGCACCACACGCGGTGTGATCAGCAGCACGATCTCGGTCTTGCTGCGGTCGTTGCGCTCGCTCGACAACAAACGCCCGAGCACCGGCAGGTCGACCATGCCGGGCACACCCGCGGTGCCGCGCCGGTCTTCATCGCTGATCAAACCCGCCAGTGCCTGGGTTTCGCCGTCTTTCAGGCGCAAGGCGGTGGTCGCCAGGCGGGTGCCGATCTGGTACGTCAACGAGCCCGATCGGCTGCGCACCTCGCGCACGATGTTGCTCACTTCGAGGTTGACCTTGACGCCCACCTCGTTGTCAAGAAACACATTGGGCTCGACCTCCAGCTTCAAGCCCACGTCGAGGTAGCTCACCGACTCCGAGGTGCCCACGTTGGCCGTAGCCGTGGTGGTGATCACCGGCACCCGGTCGCCGATCATGATGCGTGCCTTCTCGCGGTTTTTCACCCGGATGCGCGGGTTGGCCAGGATGTTGGTGTCGCCGTTTTCAGCGCGCAGGTTGAGCGAGGGGTTGTCGATGCCCACGCTGGAGGCGGCGATGTTGCGCAGCCGGTCAAGCGTGAGCTGCGTGGTGGTGAGGGTGTTGTTGACCACCGTGGTGGCGCCGGTGGCGGTGCTCACCACGGTGGCCGGGTTCTGCACGATGTTGAGCAGGCTGAACTTGCCCGGTGGGTCAATGCCCAGCTCCAGCAGGCGCGAGCGTTTGACTTCGAGCACCTCGACGTCGAGCAGCACCTCGGGCTCGGCCAGGTCTTGTGCGGCGATGAGCTTTTCGGCCAGGCGAATGGCGTCGGGTGTGTCGCGCATGGTCAGCGTGTTGAGCTTCTCGTCGGCGTAGATGTCCTTGGTCTTGAGCACCGTCTTGAGCATGGTGAAAACCGTCTTCGCCTCGGCGTTGGCCAGGTAGAAAGTCTTCACGCCGAGTTCCAGGTAATCCTTCTGCTTGGCTGGCGTGTTGGGGTAGATCAACACGGTGTTTTCGCTCAGCGTTTTGCGTTCGAGCTGGTTGGTGACGGTGAGCACGCTGACCACGTCGTCAACGCTCAGGTTGGAGATCGACAGCGTGACCTTGATGTCGGGCTTGACCTCGCGGTCAAAAACGAAGTTGATGCCGGTGGTGCGCGACAGCGCATCGAACACCGACTTCAGGCTGGCCTCACGAAAGTCGAGCGAGATGGGTTTGCGCAAACTGGGTTTGAGCACCGGTGCGGCGGTTTCGACCACACGGCCGGCCTGCTCATCAAGGTGTTGTTTCAGGCGCAAGGCACGTGTGTGAGACGGGTTCTCGGCCAGCACCTTGCGCAGGCTGCGCTCGGCTTCGTCATGCCGGCCTTGGGCCATCAGGCCCTGGGCTTCGTCGACCCGCTGCAGTTGGCGGCGCTGCGAGTCGACGGCCTGCAAGCCGGTGCGTGCGCGGCTGTTGTTGCCGTCGATGCCCAACACGCGGCGGTACAAGGCTGCGCTGTCTTCGAGCTGGTCGTTGCCGCGATGGTTGTCAGCGCGCGTGAGCAGCGCGCCGACCTGCGCGTCGCGCTGGCGAATCACCAGCATGCGGTACTCGCGGTTTTCGGGCTCCAGGCTGATGCCCTTTTCCATCTGCAGCAGGCCTTCTTCGAGGCGGCCCTGGTCGATCATCTGCTGACCGTTGCGCACAAACTCGCGGCCCGGCGCGCAGGCGGCCAGCACCAGCACGCTGGCCAGCAACAGCGTGGCACGCAGGCGCACGCTCATCGCCCGCCCCCGAGTGCCACAACCAGGGTTTCATTCAGCGGCAGGTAGGTCAACGTCATTTGTTTGTCAGTCATCTGGTCGACGCGGTAAACCGCATCAATGGTGTCGCCGGCCTTGACCGGAAGAACCCGCTCGCCTTTGGTGAAAAAAGAGGTGTGCACGCCGTCTTCCGACAGGCCGCCCATGTAGGCATAAGGGAACGGCGGGGTCACGGGCTTGGGCACAGGTGGCGCCTCGGCCTTGGGCGGCGGGGGCTGCCACGACACGGTGTCAAACAGCACCGGCTGCGAAGCCGCGGGCTGTGCCGCGGTGGGCGCGGCTTGCTGCCGCGCCTGGTGCTGGGCCAGGCGGTCGAGCCGAATCGAGCCCGCCGCAGAAGCGGCCACACCACTCGGCTCAGCGCTGCCACGCGGGCTGCTGCGTGCCGGCTTGGCCTGCACCGGCCCAGCGATCTCGGCGTCGTCACCCGCCAGCGCGAACACTCGTGCGACGAGCAAGGCGCCGCCCACGGCGACGATCAGCATCGCGATGCGTTGGCGCTTTGGGTTAGGGTTGGGGTTGACGGCTTTGGCCATGCTGCTCAGCCCACCTTGTTCACAAACAACACAAACCGCAACTGCACTTCGAGCTGCGGCGAGCGGGCGTCAGCCCGGCGCAGGCTGACCTCTTCCATCGCCAGGCCGGGCAGCTCGCGCACGGCGTCGCGGGTGAAGCGGCGCAGCGCGCGGTAGTCACATTTCACCGGCAACACCATGGTGTAGCGCGACAAGGGCTCACGGGCATTGCTCACCAACTTGAATTCGGCCTTGTCGAGTTGCACGCCTTGGCGCCGCGCTGCGGCGTGCAGACGGGCCAGCGAATCGGTGAGGCTTTTTTCGTCGGAGAAGCGGCGCTCGAACTCGGCCAGTTGTTGTTGCGCACTCAGCACCACCGGCGCCTGGGTAGCGGCGCGCTCGCGCACCCGGCGCTCAAGCGTGGTGCTGTCGGCATCGAGCTGGCGCGCTTCGTCCCGCATGGGCGTTGCCACACCCCACCACGCCACCGCGCTGGCCAGCACCAGCGCCAGGCCCACCCAGCCGGGCAGGCCGATGGCGCGCAAGCCGTTCAGCAGCTCCCAGCGCAAACGTTTCATGCTCACTGCCGCCATGTTGCGGCCAAGGTGAAGGCCACCACCGGCACACCTTCGCGCAGCACGGTGTTGTAGGCCAGCAGGTGCACACCGCTCAACGAGGGCTGCTCGGCCACACGCCCCACATAGGCCAGCAGCTCATTCATCGAACGCGACTCACCGGCCAGGCGCAGGCTGCGGTCGAGCGCGTTGGGTGTCAGCGACAGCACGGCGAGCCCGCGTGAATCGGCGGCTTCGACGGCGTTAAAAAGTTCGTCCCACGGCACGGTGAGCTGGTCGATGATGCGGTTGGCACGCTGCACCTCAGCCAGCGTGAGCGCATCGGGGGGGGTGGCGGCGCGGCGCGGCGCTTTGTCGCGCAGGCGCTCGCTCAGCTTGTCGTGCCGGGCTTGCGCGGTGGCATGGTGTTGTGTGGCGCCGGCCATGTGTTCGCTGAACACCAGCACGGCCAGCACCGAAGCGACCAGCACGGCCCAGCCCAGCCAGCGCCAGCGAGGCCGTGCCGGCGCGCGAAAGTCAAGTTGCAAGGGGGCCGCACTCATGACATCTGCACCACGTGTGGCGCGGCCGCGGGCATGCCCTCAGGCGCCGTGCCATCGAGCCAGGGCGGCAGCTCGACGAAGGGCCAGCCGCTCGCCGACAACTCGCGCGCCTGGGATGGTGGTGTCGACGCCGAGCGTGCCACGTACACCGGGCAGCGTGGCGCTTCGATGCCGAGCAGGAACCACTCACGCTCCAGCAAACTGGCCAGGCCCGCGCCCGACGCGGCCAGCGACTTCACCAACAGCGGCGCGCCGGCCGACATCAACAACAAGGTGACCCAGGGGCCGTCGATCCAGGCGAACCAGTACAAACCCACGTCGAGGCGCTGTCGCACCTGGTTGTAGACATGCGTGAGCGCCGGCTGCACGCTGACGAGCTTGAGGTCGTGGGTCTGGGCGATGGCCACCAGGCTGTCGAGCAACGCCGTGTCGAGCGCGCAGGCGAGGGTGGCCACACCGTGGCGCACGCTGTCTTGGCGCACCGTCCAGCCGCGGGCCACATCGCCGTAGGCCTCGCTGAAACAGTGGGTGCTGAACACCTGCCGCTGCGCCGGGCTCGCAAATTCGTCGCTCCACGGCACCACGCGGTAACGCACGCCCTCGCCCGCCACCACACAGGTGACACGGGTGCCGCGCGGCAAAGCGCGCCGGGTCAACTCTTGTTCAAAGTGGGCCAGCACCGGCTCGCTCTTTTGCGGCCGAACCCACAGCACGGGGCGCTCAGGAAACCAACGTGACACGGTTCACCTCGTCCAGAGTGGTGTGGCCATCGAGAAACAGCGCCACCGCCGAATCGCGCAAAAAGCGGGTGCCGTTGTGGCGCGCGGCTTCCTTGATCTGGCGCACCGGAGCGCGCGCAACGATCAACTCGCGCAAGGCGTCGTCGAGCATCAGCAACTCACCCACCGCCTTGCGGCCCTTGTAGCCGGTGCCCCGGCATTTGCCGCAGCCGCGGCCGGCCTTCAGCACACGGCCCTCGGCCAATTGGGGTTCGATCAGAGAGTCACGCAACAGCTGCGGGTCGAGCGTGACCGGCTCGCTGCAATGCAGGCAGTTGACACGCAATAGGCGCTGGGCCAGCACGCCGGTCAGGGCGGAAACGAAGCTGTAGGGGTCGACGTCCATGTGGGTGAAACGCCCGATCACGTCGAACACGTTGTTGGCGTGCACGGTCGACAGCACCAGGTGGCCGGTGAGCGCCGCCTGAATGGCGATCTGCGCGGTTTCGGCGTCGCGGATCTCACCGACCATGATGCGGTCGGGGTCGTGCCGCAAGATCGAGCGCAGCCCGCGTGCAAAGGTGAGCCCCTTCTTCTCGTTGACCGGGATCTGCAGCACACCGGGCAGCTGGTACTCGACCGGGTCTTCGATGGTGATGATCTTGTCGTGGCCGTGGTTGATCTCGGAGATGGCGGCGTAGAGCGTGGTGGTCTTGCCGCTGCCGGTGGGGCCGGTCACCAGCAGCAGGCCATACGGGTCGCGCGCCATGCGGCGAAAGGCCAGCAGCGTGGGCTCGTCGAAGCCCAGCACGTCGAGCCGCAGGCCCGACACCTGGTCGGCGAGGGAACGTTTGTCGAGCACGCGGATCACCGCGTCTTCGCCGTGGATGCTCGGCATGATGGACACGCGAAAGTCGATTTCACGCCCCAGCGCACGCACACGAAAGCGCCCGTCTTGCGGCACACGCCGCTCGGCGATGTCAAGCTCTGACATCACCTTCAGGCGCGACAGCACTTGCTCAGCCAGCTCGCGGCCGTCGATCGCACCCACCTGGCTGAGCGTGCCGTCGAGCCGGTATTTGATGACCAGGCCGTTCAAGTGCGACTCAACGTGGATGTCGCTCACGCCGCTCTTGAGTGCGTCGTACAAGGTCGAGTGCACCAGCTTGACCACCACACTGGTGCCCTCGCCGATGGAGCGTATCGACAGGTCTTCCAGGCCGGTGCTGCTGTCAGCGCCGGCCTCGCCGGTGGGCAAGGCGGTGTCGATGGCCCGCATCGAGTCTTCGTGGCGCGACAGAAAAGCAGAGATGTCGGCCGCTTGCGCCAGGCAAACCTCGTGCTCGCAGGCCAGGCGCTCAACACACCAGGCCTGGCGCACATCGTCAAACGGGTCGGGCACCACCAAGACCACCGCAGCGCCGTCGCGAAAAGCCAGGCAACCTTGTTTGACCGCATCGGCATACGCCATCAGGTCAAACGCCGGGTCGAGCGCAAGCAGGGCCTGGCTGTCCAACACACGGTAGTTCAACGCGCTGCCCAGCGCCTGCATCAGCAGCTCAGGCGCGAGCGACAACTCGTCTTCGAGCACGGCCGTCACGCTGCGCTGCTGGCCGCTGGCCTTCAAGCGCGCGGCGCGCACCACCGCGGGTGTGAGCATCTGCGTGGACACCTCGCCCTGCACGTATTTTTCGCTGTAGGGGTTCATTGCAGGCTGCCCGCCAGCTCGAAGATGGGTGCATACATCAGCAGCACCACGATGCCGATCACGATGCCAATGCCGATCATCAGCAAGGGCTCGAACAAGCGGATGAACCACTCGATCGCTTGCGACACGTCTTCTTCATGGAAGCCCGCCGTGCGCTCGAGCATCTCGCCCATCTGCCCGGTGCGCTCGGCCACACGCAGCAGCCGCAGCGACACGGCGGTGGTGAGGCCATGGGTCTCGAACGCCGCCGAGATCGAGCGGCCTTCACCAATGTCGCGCTTGGCTGCAGCCAGCGCGCTGTGCAAGCTGGCGGGCAACAGGCCACTCACCATGTCGAGCGCCACCACGATCGGCATGCCGGCTTGTTGCAACATGCCGAGCGCTCGATAGAAACGCGCCAACTGGTAAACACGCACGTATTCGCCGATGCGTGGAATGCGCAGGATCAAGCGCGCAATGCTCAGCCGCACCGGCTCGCGTGTGAGGGCGTAACCCGTCGCCACCAACAACACCACCCCACCGGCCAGCAACTGCAGGCCGTGTGCATGGGCAAACTGGCCCCACTGCAACAACAGGCGCGACATGAGCGGAATGCGGTCGCCCAGATCCTGGAACACCAGGCTGAAACGTGGCACCACGTAGAGCAGCAAGAAGGCAATCACCAGCGTGCCCACACCCAAAATCATGGCCGGGTAGACGGCGGCACCAATGACACGCTTGCGCATGTGGTCTGACTGCGCGCGGTATTGCACAAAACGTTCGATGGCTTCGGTGAGCGCGCCCGTGCGTTCGTTGGCGCGCACGCTCGCCACGTAGAGCGGCGGGAACACGGCGGGTTGTGCTTCCAGCGCGGCCGAAAACGACAGGCCGTTTTTCAGCTGGTCGTGCAGCCGCGTCAGCACCTGCTTGGCATCGGCGCGCGTTTCGCGGTCGGCCAGGGTCTCGATGACTTCAACCACCGACAAGCCCGCCTTCAGCAAGATCAACAGGCTCTGGTTGAAGTGCAGCAGCGGGAAGGCGCTCTTGCGCGAGAGGCCGAGGCCGCGCGCTGCGGCTTCGGCTTTGACGGCCACCACGGCGTAGCCCTGCGCTTCAGCCTGTTGACGCGCATCGATGGCGTCAACCGCCTCGAACCTGACCGAGACGGATTGCATGTGGCGAACGGCCCTGACGGCGTATTGCATGGTCAGCAGGTGCTTGGCGTGCTCAACGGCTCACCAGTTGGTGACGTCGGCATCGAGCCCATCACCACCCGGGCGCCCGTCGCGGCCGTGCGAGCTGATGTCAACTTCGCCATGCTCACCGGGCGACACATACACATACGGCTGTCCCCAAGGGTCCAGCGGCAGGGTCTTCTCAAGGTAGGGGCCATCCCACTTGCTGAGGTTGGCGGGTTTGCTCAGCAGGGCTTGCAAACCTTGTTCGGTGTTCGGGTAGCGGCCCACGTCGACACGAAACTGTTGCAGCGCTTTTTCAAACGCCACGATCTGCGCCTTGGCCGTCTTGACCTCGGACTTGCCAATCTGCGAAAAGTATTTGGGCCCGACATAGGCTGCCAACAAGCCGATGATGACCATCACCACCAGCAGTTCAAGCAGTGTGAATCCGCGGCGCGAGCGGACAGGGGTCATGGCGGAGAGGCCTCAGACGTTGAACAGATGCGCAGTGTGCGCAGCGAATGTGACGCCGCAGTGAAGCGGCACATTCGAGCGAGGGTCGGCCCGCGCACCACACCGCGCCACCGCCCTGCGCTCTGTTCCTACTGGGCCGGTTCTTCAGCCGGCGCGGGCGCGCGCGGCACCGGGCGTTGTTGTTCGAAGGCGCGCAAACGGGTGTCCAGGCGATCGAAGATTTTCTGCGAGTCGAGCACCCGCTCGGCATACGCACGGCAGGCCGCACCGAGCCGCTGGCGCAGCCCGGCGTCATCGGCCAGCTCGGTGATGGCATGGGCAAAACCGTCGGCACATTCCGGCTCGGTCACGATGCCGCAGCCCGCCACGATGGAGGCAATCTCGGTGCGCGGGATGGCCGCGGCAACCACCGGCCGGCCGCTGGCCAGCATGCCCACCAGCTTGGACGGCATCACCAGATCGGCCGCGCCGCGCAGCTGCGGCAGCAAGTGGATGTCGGCCATGTTGAGCAGCGTGTTGAGGGTGGACGCCGGCTGCAAATCCATGAAGCGCACATTGCCCAGCCCGGCGGCCGAGGCTTCGAGCGCGGGCCGCTGCTCGCCGTTGCCGCAGATGACGATTACCACCCGCGGGTCGTCATTGAGCAGTCGTGCGGTCTCGATCAGCACGTCGAGGCCTTGCTTGCGGTTGATGGTGCCGGAGAACAGGCACACCACCTGCGTCTCGGTGATGCCCAGCGACTGGCGCAAGGCGTGCGAGGTTTCGGTGGGCCGCACATGCGACAAATCAACCCAGTTGGGCAGCATCTCGGTCTCGTGCAGAGGGATGCCCTTGGTCGCCAGCTGGCGCAGCATGCGGCTGGAGATGGTCGAAACGGCATCGAAGCGGCGCATCAAGAAACGCTCTGCGAACAGCGCACAGCGGCGCGCAAACGGCTGCTTCAACATGCCCAACTCAAACGCGGCGTCGATCTCAAAATCTTGAATGTGCAGCCAGGCCTTGGCACCCGAGAGCCGCGCCATCAACCAGGCCGCGGGCGCACAGAAAAGCGCAGGCGCTACCGCAAACACCACCTGCGGGCGCCACAACACCAGCCACAGCAGCACAGGCAAGGCAGACAGCGCAAAGCTCGCCAGGTGGATGAGGCGCTTGACGCCGCTCAGGCGCTTGGGGATCCAGACCGGGCAGCGGTGAATCGTCAAGCCGGGCCTCGGGCGCTCGGTGCGGTAGGCGCTGCTGGAGTAGTCACCCTGAACCTTCCAGGTCGGGTAGTAGGGCGGTGCGCACACCACCTTCACTTCGTGGCCACGCGCCACCAGGTCGTCGACCATCTCGCCCGAATACTTGCCGATGCCGGTCAGCTCCGGTGCGAAATTCATGCTCACCAGCACTATCTTCATGGATCCCGCCTCCTTGATTCGAGGGGGATGTTGCGGGCTGACCATGACCACGGCATGTCATGCGAACTAGTCCGTTCGCACCCTGAAATGCGGGGGGCCCGAACGGACTATGCCGACCATGACAGTTGCCACGGAGTTGCGGCGACGATAGCGGCCTGATGTTTCAAGAAATCTTGCTCATCGTCATCGCCGTGGCGGGCGGCGTGGCGACTTCACGCCTTTGGCCGCAGCACAAGCTGGCGGCCGCGGTGGTGTGCGTGGTGGTGGCGTTGTTGGTCGTCGGGCTGGCCCGGCACTGGCACATCAACTTGAGTGGCGTGTCATGAGGGCGCAGCCAAGGCGGCGCGCTTTGTTGGTGTTGCCGGCGGTGTTGCTGGCGGTGGCCCTGAGCGCTTGTTCCAACACGCCACCGGCCCAATGGCCCGATTTCACGCGAGCCATCCAGCAGCACGCACCCGCGGTGGTGGGCGTGGGCGATGAGCACGGCGTGCTGGGCTCAGGCTTTCGCATCGAGCACACCCGCCTCGTGGCCACCGCAGCGCACGTGCTGCGCTCTGTGCAAGGTGCACCCGTCATTCGCTGGGAATCCAAGCGCTGGCCGGCACGAGTGGTCCGCGTCGACGATGACGCCGACATCGCGCTGCTGGAGATCGACGCCGATGCGCCCATGCCGGGTCTGGCCCTGTCGACCCAGCCGGTGATGGTGGGGCAATGGGTGATGGTGTTGGGCTGCCCGTTCGGTGCCGGCCCGACCGCCACCACGGGCATCGTGAGTGCCCTGCCCGGCGCGGTGTTGGCGCCCGCGGCGCTGGCCGGGCGCATGCAGCTCAACGCGGCGGTGAACCCGGGCAACTCAGGCGGGCCGGTGCTCAGCCTGGATGGGCAGGTGATCGGCCTGGCCAACGCCACCATTCCGGGTGGTTATGGCCTGGGCTTCGCGGTGCCGGTGGCCGAGCTGGCCAAGCTGCTCGGCCACCCGCCTGCACGACACCCTTAGCCGCACTGCCCGAGGAAGTTCAGGTTCAGTGCCGCGATGCCGCCGGTCGCCTGGTTCATCACGATCACGATGCCCACACACGGCAGGCGCCCCTGGTTCACCCGCGGCCAGCCGTTGCCGAAGTAGAGGCTGTCGCCGCCAAACAGTTCGTCTTCCGAGATGTAGTCGGGCGTGACCACCGCGCCAACTCCACCTTCTTGCTGCAAGGAGTTGGTGATCGACACCACCTTGTTGATCAGGCGAATGCCGGCAGCAATGTCACGCGGCTGGCGCAGCGTCATCAGGTTGCGAATCAGGTCGCCACCGATGCAGCCGACCAGTGCCACCTTCACCACGGCGGCGTCGCGGCCGAAGCCAGAGCCCGTGACCCGGCTGGGGCGGTAGTTGGGGCAAACATAAGCCACCGACGAGCTGGCCAGGCACATGTCGATGGACAAGCCGCCGGGGCTGTTTTGGTTGATCACGTCGGCCACCATGATGTTGACCAGGCTGTTCACCAGCGTGACGGTTAGTTCGATGATGTTGGCGCGTGCCGTGCCCGAGAGGTCGGTGAAGATGGAAAACGCAAACGCCGCAAACGGGTAGAGCTGCACCGGCTGCGCACCGGCATACATGGCCCGGGGCGTCGTGGCCTGGCCCACCGCGCGCGGCAGGTTCGAGCCGGCCGGTGAACGCAAGCCCGCCGTTGTCACGGTGGCCAGCACCTCACCCGATTTGCGCTTGATGGCGTCAAGCAACAGCGGCAGCTCGGCGCCCACCTGCTGATTGATCGCGGCCTCTTGCTGGGCAGCACCGAGTGCGCTGAGCCGCAGCGCTTGCAGGGCCACGAGCGATTGTTTGTAGGCAGCGGCAGCGCCTTGCAGCGCGTCGATTGATTCCTGGGTCAAGGCGGCGGCATTGGTGGCCTCGACTTGTGTGCGAGCGCTGCGGATGCGCGTGACGACGGTGGCGAGTGCGCTGGCGAACTGCGCATCTTGCGGGCCGGCCACAAAGCCGCGCGCGGTGAGCAGCGCGGGGGTGACCAGCGAGCCGTTGGGCGGCGCCATCGCCTGGGTGGCGCCCAGCACCGTTGCCGTGAAGTCGCGGGTGGCATTGACGGCTTGCAGCGCGGCACGTGCCTGGGCCAGGCCGGCGGCATCACCGTTCTGGCTGGCCAGCGCGGCGGCGGCCAGCAGGCTTTCCATCTGGCCGGCGTACTGGCTGGCCTTGACCGTGACGGCTGCAGTGCCGCTCGGCAACACCATCACCTCTTTGCTGGCGGTGACGGATGAGCCGGCGATGGACACCGTGATGCGGTAACGCCCGCCGGTCTCCTTGCCGTAGTTCGGGTCGGTCGGGTCACCGTCGGCAAACTCACCGGCCGGGTCGATCGTGAAGTTTTGATCGAGCAAACGTTTCACGAGCTTGGGGAAGCTCACGCTCATGCCGGTGATCACCGGTGCGTTGCCGCTCACCACGCCCAACGGGGCCACCGACACGCTGAACTGCAGGCCGTCGTTGTCGAGCAGCGCGCCACCCGCGTCGCGCACGGTGGGTGACACCGAGATGCTGCCATCGGGTGCGACGAAGGGCTCTGACAACCCGAGCTCCATCGTGCTCGGGCCGGCGATCGAGGCGCCGCTCACCGTCCAGAGCAACGAGGCCGGGTTGAAGGCGACCGATCGGTCTTGGCGAATGACGAAGGTGTCGGTGCTGGTGAGCGTGGCGCCTGCGGCCAGGTCACCCAGCAGCACCGAAGCTTTTAACACCTGCGTGGCCGGCGAGCTGCTTTGCAGCGTGGCTTGTGCGGCCGACAACGCAGGCGTGCCATTGCGCACCGTGATGCGGTAGGTGTAGTCGATGCTGGTGCGCCCGGTGCGCACCGAGCTCACAAGTTGTTGGCCAGTGACCTCGGCCGCGGCCTGGGCCAGCGACGGCATCAGCACCGTGAACAAGGCGAGCGCTGACAGCAGCGCAGCCACATACGAATGGCAACGCGCGATCATGCTGCTGCTCCCAATTTTTTGGCACGTGCACGCGACCCGAAGGCACCGGCGCCCAACCCCAATAGCAGCAAGGCCGCAGGCGCGGGCAAAGGCACGGGCGATGGTGTGGCCGAGGTGATGCCGGAGTGCACGGTCTGGAAGGGCTCTGAAAGCACCAGGTCAAACCGTTGTGCACCGGGTGTCAGGCCAGCCAGGTAAGAGAAGGCGACGGAGAAGCCAGAGATCACGCTACCGGCCGGCACCGGGCCTGACAGGTTCAGCGCATCAAAGAAGCCTGCATCCGGCAGCAGCGGGTCGGGTTGCACGACCAGGCTGCTCCAGCCTGCGGGTGTGGCCAGGGCGGTGATGCCCGTGACGCCAGGGGCATCGAAGTAGACCGTGAACTCATCGAAGTTCTCGGCCGGGCCGATGTTGCTCAAGGTGTAGTCGTAGCGCCAGACATCACCACCCAAGGCGGTCAGCGAATACTCGACCATCGCGGCTTGCGCCGTTGAAGCACACGCAAGGCTTGCCAACAGCAAGCCACTGACCCACCGAACCCACATATTTTTTGCCACTCCGCCCGCCCTTGTTTGAATCGATAGACCGCACACAAAGCGTGCGCTTAAGTGAAATCAGTCTGACGCGTGACCGTGACACCCCCAAGGCGTCGTACCCAGCCCCTTTGGCTGCGCACCAAGACCGGTTGACGGCTTCAAAGCGCACTCATGACGGGCGCCACGATGCATGCCAGGCAAGTGCATTCACGATCCGGAATAACCAACCAGTTTTCTCGTGAATTTTCCAGACTAGGATGGCGCCGCAGTCGCACCACTTGGCCCTTCAACCACCCGCCCAGGAGCGCAACATGAGCACATTCGTTCAGACCACCTACCGCGAATCTGAATTCGGTGTCCCCACCGATTTGATGGCCGCAGGCACCTCGCTCGAAAACCCATATGCCTACGACAGCGCCGCACGCGAGCTCAAGCTGATGGCCGAACAAGGCCTCGTCAAAATCGTTGACGAGCGCGTGCGCCGGGGCGAGCATGACCAGTTGATCAACCACATTCGGTTTGCCCGCCTGAGGTAAGGCGCGCGTGGGGGCTGCACAAGCCCATCACACAACTGTCATGCGCGCGGCGTGGCATGTGTTCTTGCGGCTGAACTCGTCGCGCCGCAAGAACACACGCATGAGAATCGCCATCGTTGCCGACAGTCACCTTGCCGAGCGCGCGCCCGAGTGCGCGGCGAACTGAAAGGCCGCCGCAACTGACACGCTGACGCTCGCACACGCTGCTCGACCCCTCTCGCTTCGGCGCGTTGTCACGGGTGGGTCACAGCACTCGCATAGTCTCCAGGGCCACCGGCGGCAACGCCCACAAACCTGTACCCCTGAGGAGATTTCATGCGCAGAACATTGTTCGCACTGGCCCTGGCCGCCACCGCCAGCCTGTTGCCCACCCTGGCCCTGGCGGAGCGTGGTGACGACGACCACAAGCACTCGCACCCGAGCCAAAACGTTCAGCTGGGCCCGCGCCCTTTCTTTCTGGTCAACGACATGGTCGACAGCCCGCTCAAGCAGCGGCTGATGGCCTGCACCCACAAACGTTCGTTCCAGAGCAGCCAGTTCTCGATCGGCCACCGCGGCGCGGCCTTGCAGTTCCCCGAGCACACCCAAGAGTCTTATGAAGCGGCGGCTCGCATGGGCGCCGGCATCGTGGAGTGCGACGTCACCTTCACCAAGGACAAAGAGCTGGTCTGCCGGCACGCACAGAACGACCTGCACACCACCACCAACATTTTGGCCACACCCTTGGCTGAGAAGTGCATCAAGCCGTTCACACCGGCCACCATCGATGCCAACGGCACGCTGCTGACCCCCGCCAGCGCCGAATGCCGCACCAGCGAGATCACGCTGGCGGAGTTCAAGACACTGCGCGGCAAGATGGATGCCTCCAACCCGCGCGCACGCACGGTGCCCGAGTACCTGGGTGGCACGGCCCCCTTCCGCACCGACCTGTATTCGGGCCCAAGCAGCGGCACGCTGCTGACCCACA
This sequence comes from Rhizobacter sp., assembly GCA_046598195.1. Taxonomy (GTDB): domain Bacteria; phylum Pseudomonadota; class Gammaproteobacteria; order Burkholderiales; family Burkholderiaceae_C; genus Rhizobacter. Next base: position 25,461 of record JBKJJF010000096.1, read on the forward strand.
AAGAGAGCATCGAGCTCTTCAAACAACTCGGCGTGAAGATGACACCCGAGCTCAAGAGCGCGAGTGTGACCATGCCCTTTGAAGGCTTCACGCAAGCGGCCTATGCGCAGAAGATGATCGACGAGTACAAACAAGCCCGTGTGCCGGCACGCCACGTGTGGCCGCAGTCGTTCAACAAAAACGACGTGCTTTACTGGGTGCAGAACGAGCCTGCCTTTGGTCGCCAGGCGGTTTACCTGGATGACGCCAACACCCCGGCCGACCTGCCCAGCGCCGACGAGCTGGCCGCGTACCGCGCACAAGGCATTCGCATCGTGGCGCCGCCCGTCTTTGCGCTGCTGAGCACCGACGGCAACGGCACCATCGTGCCGTCGCAATACGCCCTCAACGCCAAGAAGGCCAAGCTCGACATCATCACCTGGACGCTGGAGCGCTCGGGCATCCTGGCCGATGGCAACAACGGCTTCTACTTCCAGACCTTCGACAGCGCCATCCAGCGTGAAGGCGACGTGATGCAGGTGCTCGACGTGCTGGCAGACCAGGTTGGTGTGATCGGCGTTTTCTCTGACTGGCCTGCAACGGTCTCGTTCTATGCCAACTGCATGGGCTTGAAGTAAGCCTGCGGGGCATTGAAAAGCACACAATGCCCGCATGGCAACCCAAGCACCCTCGGCATTCCGCCCTCTGACCGGCACCTTCGAACCTTCGGCCATCCAGCAGCTGCCCGACGGGCGCTTCTTGGTGGTCGAAGACGAAAAAGACCACCCGCTGAGCTTGGTCACGATCAGCGCCGACGGGCGCGTCGAGCACACGGCGCTGACGCCGGGGCTGCTCCAGATGTTCAGCGAGTTCTGGAAGCTCGACGATCTCGAAGGCCTGACCTTGAGCCGCACCGGCTTCGTCTACGCCATCACATCCCACTCGCGCAACGACGACGGCGAAGAAAAGAAGTCACGCGAAAAGCTGGTTCGTTTCCGCGTCGAAGGCAAGCGAGTGACCGACCCGATGGTCGTCGGCGGTTTGAAGCGTGCGATGACCGCGAGGCACCCGGTGCTGGCGGCGGCCGCCAATGTCCGCGAGGTCAAAACCCGCGGCGGGCTCAACATCGAAGCCCTGGAGATGACGCCCGACCAACAGCGGCTGTTGGTCGGCTTTCGCAGCCCGCTGAACGGGGGCCGCGCCATCATCGCGAGCATCGACAACCCGACTGGCATCTTCGAAGCAGGCGAGGCACCGCGCGTGAGCACGGCACTCGTCGAGCTGGACCTCGGCGGCCACGGCATACGGGGCCTGTCTTACCTACCGGCCCTCGGTGAGTACCTGGTGATCGGTGGGCCGGTGTCACGCGAGCCTGCGCAGTTTGATCTCTGGCTCTGGAGTGGCCAGCAAGGGGCGCCGGCACGCCGGGTCACGGTGGCGGGTCTGCCGGGGCTGCAACACGCCGAAGGCGCGAGCCCGGCTGTCATCAATGGTGTGGAACGAATCATCATCGTCAGTGACGATGGCAACCGCAAAGCGGGGCGCCACGCCAACTACGTGGTGCTGGCACCCGAGCAGCTGAAGACAGCGCCGTAGCAGCGAGAGCGCGACGAGTGGGTTCGCACCACGCCGGCCGCCAGCTCGCAATTCATCTGGCTGCACTTCGACCCGACCGATGTGTCAGCCGAGGCCTGG
>JBKJJF010000224.1:0-4753 GCA_046598195.1 Rhizobacter sp.
GCCAGCACCATGCAGACCGAGCCCGACGAGAAGTTGTCGAGCTCGCGCCAGATCATCGGGCACACGTACAAGCCGTTGTACGAGCGGCTCATGTGCACGCGCTTCTTTTCCTTGCCATCGTCGAGCACCACGTCGAAGCTGCCCGACATGGCGATGATGAACTGGTGCAGTTCCTTGTGGGCATGGCCGCCGCGCTCGGAGCCGCCCGGCACGTCGTACAGGTAATACACCCGTTCGATGGCAAACGGGATGTGATGGTTCGATTCGACGAAGGTCAGGTTGCCTCGCGGGTCCTGGATCTTCGGCAGGTCGAGAATCTGGCAGCGGTCGATTGTCATGGCAGCCTTTGCGTTCAGCGACGCATCTTCTTGAATCGGGGGGAATAGATCTCCTGCTCCAGCAGCATCACCTTGGCCGGCACCTTGTAGGCCGTGAGCTTGGCCAGGCAGGCTTTGCGTATGCGCAGGCGCAGCGCGTCCAGCGGTTCGGGCTCGGTCAGGTGCACCTTGGCCACCACGATCTGGCCCAGCAAGGCGTGTTTTTCACCCGTGACCACCACGTCGGCGATGTTGGGCAGCGCCAGGATCACGTCTTCCACTTCGGCGGGGTAAACCTTCTGGCCGCCCACGTTGATGAGGTCGGTCACGCGGCCGAGGATGCGGAAATACTCGCCGTCCACCTCCACCCGATCTTGCGTGTTGAACCAACCCTCTTCGTCGAAGCCCGATGGCGCGTTGAGGTAGCCGACCATGCGGTACTCGGAGCGTATCCACAGAATGCCGTCACGCACCAGGGTCTCGAAACCCGAGCCGCCGATGCGCACCCACAGCGAGCCGTCGGGCCGCGACTGCGAGCGCAGCACGCCCACTTCCGACAGGCCATAGGTCTGCTGCAGCTCGGCATTCGGAAAGCGCAACCGGATGCGATCGAGCGTGGCCTGCGGCATGGTTTCGGTGCCGTAGGTGATGCGCTTGAGCGAGCTCAGGTCGTACTTGGTCGACAGGTCGGTGGCGGCCAGCAGCGTCAGAAACGACGGCGTGGTGGGCAGCAGGTCGACCTTGTAATTTTGGATGGCTTCGCAGATGGTGGAGATGCTGCGGTTTTCGGCCGTCACCACCGTGCCCAGGCTGGCGGTGATCGCCAAAATGGTGTTGATGCCGCCGAAGTGGTCGAGCATCAGGAACGGAATGGCGACGACGGGGTTGCGGGCGACACGAAACTTCTCGGCCACGCGCTCGAAGTCGTGCAGCATGCCTTTTGGCTTGCCGGTTGAGCCCGAAGAAAACAAGATGAGGCCGGCACGCCCGGTGGCGCGAAACTCCACCAGCATCGGGTTGGGCGCCGACACCGGCCGCGCTTCGATCGCCCAGCTCAGCCCATCGGGCGAAAAGCTGATGCAGTGGTCACTGCCCGAGATGGTCAGCGCTTCGGCTTCTTCAATCACCGAGCCGCGCGTCATCGGCACCACGATGCAGGCCAGCGTGGCCAGCGCCAGGATCATGCAGAACACGTCGGGCGCGTAGTCGGCCACCACCACCACGGTGTCGCCCTGCTTCACGCCCTTGGCCTTCAGTTGCTGCGTGAAGCCGGCAATGCGGCTGGACACCTCGGCATAAAAAGTGGGTCGGCCCTGGTGCACGAAGGCCACCACGCCGGCCGGGGCCGATGCCAGGCGATCGAGCAGCCACTGCATGCCGGGTTCGCGTGCGGCAACGGTCTTGGGGGCGGTGGCTTCCGTCAGCATGGTCGGGTCTTTTTTTGTCATTTCCGCGCCAGCAGGCTGCCCCAGGAGTAGCCGACGCCGAACCCACAGAGGAACAGCCGGCTTCCCTTGGGCAGGGTCGCTTGCGAAAAATAGTCTTTGATCAGGATGGGGATAGACGACGACACCGTGTTGCCCACCGTTGCGAGGTTGGAGTACAGCTTGTCGCCACCCACCTTGAGCTTCTTGCCCAGGCTGTCAAGCGCCAGTCCACTGGCCTGATGCAGAAAAAACTGGTCGATCTGCGCCGGTGCCAGCGCGTGCTTTTGCAGCAGCTCCAGCATCTGCTTGATGACCCGGTCATTGACCAGGTTCAGCACGTGCAGGCCGTTCATCTCGATGGTGTCGCGGTAGCCGGGCTCGTGTTTCTGAGACACCGGCTGGCGGTGACCACCCGACTTGATGATGAACTTGTCCCAGCCCTTGCCGTCAGAGGCGCACTGAAAGTCTTCGAACGACCCGATCAGCGGCTCGCCGTCGAAGCCCGAAGCATCGGCGATCCACGAGACCGAGGCACCGTCGCCGAACAGCATGCGGGTGGAGCGGTCATCGCTGCGGATGTATTTGGAATAGGTATCGGCCGTGACCAGCAGCACATTCCTGGCCATGCCGATCTTGAGAAAGCCCGAGGCCATCATCAAGCCGAATACATAGCCCGAGCAGGCCAGGTTGTAGTCGAAGGCGAGCACGCTCTGGCCAAAGCCCAGGTCGCGGTGCAACAAGAAGGCATTCCCCGGCATCACGTGGTCGGGTGACTGGGTGCAGAAGATGATGGCGTCGACCTTGTCGGCCAGCCCCGGGTGTTCGGCTAGCAGCTTGCGGGTGGCGATGAGCGCTAGGTCGTAGGCCGTCTCGTCGGCGCGGGCGATGTGGCGCTTGAGGACAGCCGTCTTTTTTTGAGCCTGGTCGACGCGCCAGTCGGGATGGTCAGCCTGGAACTGGGCGTTCGTCACCACCTGGTCGGGCAGGTGGTAGGCGATGTCGAGCACGGCGCCGGGGAACTGGCTCATTGGAGCACCTTCGTGCTTCGCACTGCGGTACTCGCCTTGGGGCGGCCCGGCGGTCTCATGCCGTCACCCCGGCCATGAAGGCACGCAGTGGCTCGTTGTGGCGCTTGATCTCGTCAATGGTCGCGCTGCCACCGTGGCCGGGCAGCACGCGCACGCCGCCGTCGACCCAGCCGAACAGCTGCGTGAGCGACGCACGCAGCACCGCATGGTCTTCGCCCGGCATCTTCGACAAGGCCGTCTTGCGGGCATACAGCGTGTCGCCCGAGAACAGCAAGTCGTCGACCGCGATACCGGCACTGCCGGGGGTGTGGCCCGGCAAGTGGTGATAGGCGAATGAGCGGCCGCCGCATTCGATGGCGGCATCGTCCTCTTTCATCAGCGTGAACTCGGGCAGCTCGATGCGCTGCTTGATTTTGAACACCGCCATCAAGAAGTTCGACTGCTTGGCGAGCTTCAGGTCGGCGTCGCGCAGGTACACCGGCAGCTTGAAGGCCTGCTGCATCCAGGCTGTACCGCCCACATGGTCGAAATGGCCGTGGGTGCAGAGCACCGCTTCGGGCTGCCAGCCGGTGGCGGCCAGCGCGTGTTCGATGGCCTCGCGGTCGAGGCCGGGGTCGAGCACGACGCACCCGTTGCCCAGCCGGCTCTTGAGCAGGTAGGTGTTGGAATGAAAGTCGCGGTTGACGACGGTGCGGATCTCATCGCGCGGCCAGTGGCCCGGAGCGGGCATGGCTAGTTCACCCCGCCCAGGAACACCGTCTGCGCGGTGATGCAGCTGCTGCGCTCGGCCGCGAAGAAGTCGATCACGTTGAGCACATCGTCCGCCGTGGCATAGCGGGGAATGGGCAACGAGGCGATCAGGGCGTTGACCTTGTCGCGCGGCAGCGCATCAAGCATATCGGTCTCGATGGCGGTGATGCCCAGCGTGTTGCAGGTGACGTTCATCGCCGCAAACTCTTTGGCCATCACGTTGGCCAGCGTGGTCACTGCGGCTTTGGTGGCGGCGTACATCGAGTCGCCCATGGGCTCGAGCGCGGCCGCCATCGAGCTGATGTTGATGATGCGGCCCCACTTGCCCTTGCGCATGAGCTTGGCCGCCTCGCGCGACACGATGAAGCTGCCGAACACATTGGTGTCGAGCATGCTCTTGGCCGCCGAGGCGGGCATGACCATCGAATACTGAGAGGTGAGCACGGCGGCGTTGTTGACCAGGATGTCGACACGACCGAGCTGCTGGCGCACCTGCGCGAAGCCGGCAGCCACCGATTCGGCGTCGCTCACATCCACCGCCAGCGGCAGGTAACCCGCGCGCGGCTCGGCCGCATCGTCATGGCGGCTGAAGCCCACAACCTGCGCACCGTTTTTCAGGAAATGCTCGGCCACGATCTGGCCTACGCCGCGGCGAGCGCCAGTGACCAAGACGATCTTGCCGGCGTACACGGGCTTTTACTCCGCCAGCAGTTCCAGCAGGTAAACCTTGAGCGTTTTGGCGTCGGTGAAGGGCACCGGGTCGCGGCTCATGGCGCGGTCGTCGGTGAGGCTCACGGCCTTGCCAAACCCATCGGACACCAGCGTTTCCAGGTCGACGATCACCGAGACCAGCGACAAGGAATCGAGGGCCGAGCCTTCGCCAAAGAAGCAGGTGTCGGGGCTGAGCGCGAGCTGCTCGTCGGCACCACGCTCTTCGTTGAGCGAGCGCACCGCCTTGTAGATGCACTCCAGCACGGCGGCTTCTTTGTCTTGTGTGATGTTTCCCACGTTCGTTCTCTCCTGTGTGTTCACGTCGGGGCCCGCGCTGGGGTTCGGGTTCGGGTTCGCCCGGCCGCGATCAGCATTTGCATGCGCGGCAGGGCGTTTTTCCGGTATTCATCGGCCAACATGCCCAGCATCACCGAATCCTGGAAGTGGCCATTGATGAATAAGTGCTGCCTCTGCCGCCCTTCTTCCTGCATGCCGAGGAATTTTTGCCACTTGAGCATCA
>JBKJJF010000168.1:0-13423 GCA_046598195.1 Rhizobacter sp.
CGACGTCATCAGCCAGCCGGCTGCAGTTGAAGGCAGTGAAGTGGAACTTTTGACCCGAAGCAGCCGCTCTCTGCCGTCGACAGCGGACATCCTCGTCCGGCTCACCGGTAGTCGCCCGCGGCCTGCAGAAGAGGTCGCACGCAAAGACTTTACAATGTCCATATCGGACACTATGATGTCTACTTGGGACGCAGTCGCGTCCATACGAGGATTTCATGGACGTGAAATACGCTTTCTGGAACAACAAGGGCGGCACCGGCAAGACCAGCCTCGCCTTCCAGTCAATCGTTCGTTATGCGGAGAAGCATCCGAAGAAGCGGGTGCTGGCGGTCGACATGTGCCCGCAGGCCAACCTGTCCGAGCTGATGCTGGGTGGCTTGAACAACAAGGGGAGCGAGAAGCTGCTGGCGCGTCAGGGGCTGACTCCGCGGTGCAGCGTTGGCGGCTATTTTCAGCTTCGGCTGCCTTCGCCGTACGCGCCGCCGGTGTTCGACGCGCACGACTTCATTACCAAGCCGAACAAGTACAACCTCGCGCTCCCGGCGAACATTGACCTCGTTTGTGGCGATCCACTGCTGGAACTGCAGGCGAACGCGGTCAATACACTCGCCAACAACCAGATCCCGGGAACGAACCCGTGGATCGCTGTAGTTGACTGGTTGAAGAACTTTCTTGATCAGCTCGACGCTGAGTACGACACCGTCTTTTTGGACTGCAACCCGAGCTTCTCGCTGTACACGCAGATCGCCTTAGCCTCGTGCAACCGAATCGTTCTTCCGGTGATGGCAGATGACTCGTCACGGCGCGCGATTCAGAATGCCTTCTCGCTCGTGTATGGCTTGAAGTTGCCGTCGGAAATCTACGCAGCGTATGCGTTCGCGACGAAGCTAAAGGAGGCGAAGCGTCCGTTGCCGAAGGTGCACCTGATCGTCAAGAACAGATTGACGCAGTACATGGGCGCGGCTTCGGCATATGCAGCGGTCTTGGATGCCATCGAAAAGGATGTCGCTGGATTGTTGAAGACGAACCCTGAAATCTTCGACTTCAAGAAGATCGACGCGGGCTTTGTTGAGGTTCGCGATTTTCAAACGACCGGCGTTGTTGCCTTCGCCAAGGGCTTGCCTTTCTCGAAATTGGCCGTGGGCAAGCAGTCGATAAACGGCCACCGCGTTCAGGTCAAGGAAGACTATTTGATCAACGCCAAGAAGGCCATGGAAGCTCTGGTTGTGAAGCTGTAACGTGATGGCGCAAGCGACGACATCCTTCTCTGAAGGTCCACTCTAAGGCGCCACACTAAACGACGGCTCCTGGCCGGGACCCGCCACTCAGCAATCCACCTGAAAGCGGCTGCTCGACACGCCGCGTGCCAAACCGCCATTGCGCCAGGAAAAGCCCCCCAGCGGGCCCCAAACCAGCCGGGCCTACCCACCCCAACGGACTCAGGAGCCTCAGCCGCGCCGGGCCGCTTCGATCACTGCGATGTCGATTTTTGTCATCTCCATCATCGCCTCGAATGCGCGCTTGGCCGCGGCGCGATCGGGGTCGGTGATTGCCGCGCTGAGGGCGCGAGGCGTGATCTGCCACGACAGGCCCCACTTGTCTTTGCACCAACCACAGGCGCTTTCCTGGCCGCCGTTGCCGACGATCGCGTTCCACAAGCGGTCGGTGTCGGCCTGGTTGTCGGTCGCCACCTGGAACGAAAAAGCCTCGGTGTGCTTGAACGCTGGGCCGCCGTTGAGGCCAAGGCAAGGGATGCCGACGACGGTGAATTCGACGGTCAAGACATCGCCCTGCTTGCCCGCAGGGTAGTCGCCGGGCGCACGATGAACCGCGCTCACCGCGCTGTCGGGGAAGGTCTTGGCATAGAAGGTCGCGGCTTCCAGGGCGGTGCCGTCGTACCAGAGACAGATCGCGTTTTGGGGCATCACATTCGTTCTCCTGTTCATGGGCGTTGCGTTCATGTGGGCCTCTGATTTGCGGCCGACCTCAGCTCGTTCAATCTCCCGTTCGGGCTCATAGAAGGGCGAACGGTGCTTGGCTGAAGTTCGTCGCAAACCGAGTTCTGGTTTGTGCGGCACCTGCGGCCGCCCAAACTCTCACAGATCCATCAGTACCTCAAACCCGCCGTAGATCATGCGTTTGCCGTCAAACGGCATCGACGCGCCCGCCAGGCGTTTGTCTTCCATGGTGGCTTTCATGCCGGCGTCGCGCACGGTCTTCGACGGCCACACGACCCACGAAAACACGACGGTCTCATTGGCCTCGCGTTTGACGGCCATGGGGAACGACGTCAGCTTGCCGTCGGGCACGTCGTCGCCCCAGCACTCGACCACACGCAGTGCGCCGTGCTCCTTGAAGACGGCGGCGGCCATTTCGGCGTGCTGGCGGTAGGTTTCACGGTTGGCGGTCACAACGGGAACCACAAATCCATCCACATAGTTCATGTCGATTTCCTCTCGGTAGGGTGGGCGGCGCCGGTTTGTGAGGCGCTGCTATTCACACGACGAACGAATGTCGTCGAAATCGACACGCCGCCGAAAATTAACCGCGCAGCTCAGCTGGGCTTGGACACTCTCCATTCGACCAGCTCAGGGCGATCGGGTATGTCGCCAATCAGGACGCTGTTTGACAGCCACCCCGAAGTCTTGTGCCAACGCACGGGCTTCGGGCTCCAGCGTCTCGGCGCCTCGCACATCGCCTTGAGCCCGCAGCGCGTGGATCAGGTTCCACAGCGCGACACACAGCGTTGATGGCGAGCGCTGCGCACGCAGCAGCGCCACCAGCTCTTGCCCGCGTTGCACTGCTTCAGCCACCTCGCCCATGGCCAGCGCCAGATCGGCCAGGTGTGACATGGCACGCAGGCGACCGCGCTCATCACCGGCCGCCATGCGCAGCACCAGCTCGGCTTCACGCGCCTCGCGGCTGTCACTGAGTCGCCCTTCGGCCCGTGCCACATCGGCCCGCGCACGCTGGCCCCAGGCACGTTCGCGTGCGGGCCAGCCCGGCTTCTCCAGCGCGAGGGCTTCTTCCAGGGCTGCGCGAGCCTGCGCGTTGGGCTCGTTCCACATTCCGGCCAGGCCCGCCAGCTCGGCGTACAGGCCGTGCACATCGCCCAGCTCGCGGTAAAGCCGATGCGCTTGTTCTGCTGCGGCGCGTGCACGCTCGGGCGCCATCTCGGACCACGCCCATTGCGCCGCGCGCCACCATTGCGCGGCCAGCGGTTTGGGGGTGGTGGTGTCGAGCATGGACTCGCTCAGGTCGTGCCACCGCCGCGCTTCACCGTGCAGTGACAGGTGGTGCCACAAGGGGGCTGCCGCGCCGACGAGCGTCACCACCGTTTGCGCATCGGCTTGCGCGTGCGACCCGCTCAGCGCCGCACGCAGGTTGTCGAGTTCGGGCTCGTAGCAGGCCAGCCAGGCGGTGTCGCTCATCTGCAGCCAGTCGCTGGGTGAGGCCTCGAAGAAGCGGCACAAAGCGGCCGCGTGGCGTGTGCGCAGTGAGTCGTGTTCGGTGCCCGATTGCAGCTGCGCTTGTGCGTAGGCGCGAGCGGTTTCGCTCAGGGCATAACGTGGCGGGTCACTGGCGCTCACGCTCAGCAGCGAGTGTTCGGTGAGTGTGGCGAGCGCGTCGATCAAGGCCCATTCGTCGAGCTCGGCTGAGGCGAGCACGGCGCCTGCGAGGCTCAGGGTGAAGCCACCCGCGAACACGCCGAGTTGCTGAAACACACGCCGCTCGGCCTCGGGCAGCAGCGCCAGGCTCCAGTCGAGTGCGGCTTGCAGTGTCTGGTGCCGGGTGGGTGCCGAGCGGCTGCCGCCGGCGAGCAGCTTGAAGCGGTCGTCCAGGCGCTCGGCCACGCCGCGCACGCCGAGCAGAGGCACACGCGCCGCGGCAAGCTCCAGCGCGAGGGGCAGGCCGTCGAGGCGGTGGCAAATTTCGATCACGTCGCGCACGTTGTTGTCAGTCAGCGCAAAGCGCCGGTCGGCGGCACGGGCGCGCTCGGTGAAGAGGGCGACGGCGCCGTGCTGCGCAGCGCCCAGTGCGCTGCTGCCGGCCTCGGGCACGGCCAGCGCTTCGAGGCGCAGCACCTGTTCGCCTTGCAGCCGCAGCGGCACCTGGCTGGTGACGAGCAAGCGCACGCCGGGGGTGCCTTGCAGCAGGGCCTGCACCATCACCGCCAGGTCGTCGAGCAGGTGCTCGGCGTTGTCGATCACCAGCAGCAGCTGCATCGGTTTGAGGGCCGTCACCAGCGCTGTGAGTGCGTCACCGCCGGGCGCGAGCTGCAGTGCCAGCGCCTGGGCCACGGCGCCGGCAATCAGGCGCGGGTCGGTGAGCGAGGCCAGCTCGACCCAGGCTACGCCATCGGCGCAGGCTGCGCTGCGGGCTTGCGCTGCGCTGCGCGCCAGCGTGGTCTTGCCGATGCCACCGGCGCCCACCAGGGTGACGAGGGCGTGCTGCTCCAGCAGCGCCAGCAGGCTGGCCAGCTCGGCATCACGGCCCAGCAGCGGCAGGTTGCGCTCGGGCAGGGCCAGGGGGCGGGGGCGCGAGGGTGGGGCGGCGGGCGGTTGGTCGCTGGCCAGCGTGAAGCGGTAGCCGCGCCCGGGGATGGTGGCAATCGCCTGTGGCCCCAGCAGCTTGCGCAGGGCCGACACATGCACTTGCAGGTTATTTTCTTCGACCACCAGGCCGGGCCAGACGATGTCGAGCAACTCGTTCTTGGACACCAACCGGTCGCGGTGTTCCACCAGGGCCAGCAGCAGGTCAAAGGCACGCGCGCCCAGCACGGCGGGCTGGCCGTCGATGAGCAGTTGGCGTTGTGCGGGTCGCAGAGCGACACGGCCAAAAAGGTGTTGATCAGGCACGAGGCCCCTCCAGGGCCGCAATTTACGCGATAGCGCGGTTTTCAGAACGATTCAGGCCGCTCAAGGACGCGCCGAGTGCCTGCGCAGAACACTGCAATGACCGACTGCAGCACGTACCCGGCTCTCAAAAAGGGGCGCGCTGCGGCACCTGCCAAGGAGCGAACATGAACATCTCTGCGCATTTGCCCACTTCTCCACTCGCCGCGCCGGGCCTGCACTGGCTCACGAGCCGCTTCACGCGCCCGCACCAGAAAGCGGTGGCGCTGAGCAGCTCGCTCAGCACGGCCTTGCCCGATGAGGTGAGCTTTCCGTCACGTGATGGCCGTGCCCGTGTCGATGCCAGCCTGTTGTCGGCGTCTCGGGCCACGGTGGCGGTGGTGCTGGTGGTGGGCCAGGTCGGTTGCTGGGGCAGCGACGCCCGGGTCGAAGGCCGCAGCCTGCATGTGCGCACCATGGCGCAGGCGCTGCGTGCGCGGGGCATCACGGTGCTGGTGACTCGTTTGCGTGGTCACGGTGAGGCAGAGCGGCACGACGTGCTGGGCGCCATCGACTACCTGCTCGCCTTGGGCTACCGCTCAGGCAGCATCGGCGTGCTCGGCGCATCGATCGGGGCGATGGCCGGGTTGCTGGCCGCGGCCGAAGAGCCCGCCGTGCGGGCCGTGGTGGCTGACAGCCCGCGTGGCGGCCCGTCTGCGCTGCTGCAGCCCCTGGGTGCGCCGCTGCTGCCGCTGGCGCGCTGGCTGGGCCGGTTGCTGTCGGGGGTTGATCTGGGGCGGCGGCCGATCTTGGGCGACCTCTCAGCCTTGCGCGACCGCTCGGTGCTGATCATTCAAGGCCGTGGCGACAAGGTGGTGACGCCGGCCACCGCGCAGACCCTGGCCAAGGCCTGTGGCGCGCGGCTGTGGCTGACCGCCAGCCAGTCGCATGCCGGCACCTTGCACGAGGCCTTGCCGCTTTACATCACCCGGGTGGTGGACTATTTCTGCCACCACCTGCAGCCGCAACGCAGTGCGCCGCTCATCGTGCCGGGCCTGGCGCCGGCATGGCAACCCATGTCGACTTGATAAAAATGAGAAGCGCGGGCTGCGAGAATGTGCGCATGCCCTCACATCCCACAACCGACTCAGCCGACTCAGCCGAGATTGCTCCCCCGCCGCCCGTGCTGCTGCGCCCGGCCGAGCTGCGCGACGTGCAGCCCATCGTGGCTCTGATCCGCGAGCTGGCCGAGTTCGAGAAGCTGACCCACCTGCTGCAGGTGACCCCCGAGAAGCTGCGCCCGCACCTGTTTGGCGAAAAGCCGGTGGCCGAGGCCATGGTGGCCGAGGTGGGCGGTGAAGTGGCGGCCTTTGCGCTGTATTTCACCAACTTCTCCACCTTCCTGGCCCAGCCCGGCCTTTACCTTGAAGACCTCTACGTGCAGCCCGCCCACCGTGGCAAGGGGCTGGGCGAGGCGCTGCTCACGCGCCTGGGCAAGCTGGCCGCCGAGCGCGGCTACGGCCGCTTTGAGTGGAGCGTGCTCGACTGGAACGAAAACGCGATCCGCTTCTACCAGCGCATGGGTGCCACCGTGTTGCCCGATTGGCGCATCTGCCGCATTGCCGGCGACTCGCTGGCGGCCTTCGCCACTCGCTGACGGCCCCCTCATTCGCGGGGTGGTGCGCACCCGGGCCCGCAAAGCAGCGGGCTTGGGCGTGAATTCCTACGGTGTCAGTACGTAAAACTCCCGTGACAGCCGGGCATCAAGGCGCTTCAATAGACGCAAAGCAAAAAGCGTCAGGGGGCAGCATGCGTGGGTTGACGAAAAAACTGAGCCGTTGGCTGGGGTCGGGTACCGACCCGGCCGAGATTGAGCGCTGGCGGCAACTGGCTGCCGACACCGGTGCGACCAGCCAGGCCGAGTGGCATTTGTCGGGCCAACGCGGTGCGGTGGCCTGGAGCCTGCCCAGCCTGTTTGCTGACGGCGAAGCCAACCCGCGAGAAGAATATTTGCGCTGGCAAGCCACCGGCTTGCCCAGCAGCCTGGCGTGCGAGATCGTGCCGCGTGCGCAGTACGAAGACTGGTCGGCGCGCTTGTCGCCTGGCGCTGATGCCGCCAATGGCGCGACCGACGCTTCGCTGGTGCAGGCCCTCTCGGCCTTTGCCGCCGAAACGCTGGGTTTCGAGGGCTCGCGCTTCGTGCCCTGGCAACCGGCCTCGAACGGCAACCACGTGGTTGACCCGGGCGATCAATCACTTGAAGAGTTCGCCATCAACTGGGTGGTGTTGGCCAGTGACCCGGAGGTCGCGAGCCGCCTGCTGTCGCGCCGTTTCCAGGAAGGCTGGGTGGTGGCCAGCCAGCTGCTCACCGACGCCAAGGGCCGCCCGGCGACCGACCTGCGCCTGCGCGTAGGCAGCGGCACCGCACAGCTGCACACCACACACGCCCACCGCAACATGCCACTCGAAGCCGTGCAGTCGCTGGTCGACCTGGGTTTGGTGTTGCTCGACACACTCGAAGGCCGCGAAGGCGCGCCCTGATCTCGGTCAACGCTGCCGGGCGCGCTGCTCCTCTTGCAGCCGCAGCAGCTTGCGTTGCACCTTGCCGGTGGTCGTCATCGGCAGCGCATCAATGAATTCGATCTCTTTTGGGTACTCGTAGGGCGCGAGCTTGCCGCGCACGTGCTGTTGCAGCGCTTCCACCAGTTGTGGCGTGCCTTCGAAGCCGGCCGCCAGCACCACATAGGCCTTGACCACCGCGCCGCGCTCGGTGTCGGGTTTGGGCACCACGGCGGCGTTGGCCACGGCCGCGTGCTTGACCAGGCAGTTCTCGATCTCGCTCGGGCCGATGCGGTAGCCCGCGGCCTTGAACACGTCGTCGCTGCGGCCCTGGTACCAGAGGTAGCCTTCTTCATCCATCACCGCGGTGTCGCCGGTGCGGCACCATGAGTTGTTGGGGTCGCCGGTGAATTTGGCTCGGGTGGCCTCGTCGTTCTTCCAATAGCCCAGGAAGAAGATCGGGTCGGGCTGGCCATGCACGTCGCGGCGGTGCACCGCCACGTCGCCGGGTGTGCCTCGTGGGCACTCGTGGCCCTCGTCGTCGATCACCGCGATGCGGTGGCCGGGGTAGGGGCGGCCCATGCTGCCGGGGCGTGCGGGCCAGGCTGGGTGCGCGGTGCCGGTGGTGTCGACGTACTGGCCGCAGTTGCCGACCACGTAGTTGATCTCGGTCTGGCCAAACATCTCGTTGACGGTCACGCCGAGTTGGTTGCGGCAGTAGTCAAACACCGCATCGCCCACCGCCTCGCCGGCGCTCATGATGGCTCGCAGCTTGAGGGCATGGCGCTCGCGTGGTGCGGGCACCGCTTTCATCATCGCCTTCAACGCCGTCGGAAAGAGGAATGTGTTGGTCACGCCATAACGCGCCATCAGCTCGAAGGCCTTGTCGGGCGTAAACCGGCCCTGGTAGGCCACGATCGGGTGGCCGAAGTAAAGCGTGGGCAGCAGCGCGTCCATCAGCCCGCCAGTCCAGGCCCAGTCGGCGGGTGACCAGAACACGTCACCGCGCTGCGGAAACCAGTTCTGGCTGCACACAAAGCCGCTCAGGTTGCCGACGAGCGCACGGTGCGGGATCAGCGCGCCCTTGGGCGGGCCGGTGGTGCCGCTGGTGTAGATGAGCACGGCGGCTTCGTCGGCATGGGTGGCGAGCGCGGTGAAGCTCGCCGGCTCGCGCGCCAGCAGCGGCAGCCAGTCGCGCACTTCCGGGTCTTGGCCCTGGCCCTGGCCTTGCGCTGCGCCCACGGCCACCACCGTGCGCAGCGCGGGGCACTCGGCACGGGCGGCGAGCAAGTTGGTGATGGCACTTTCGTCGGCGAGTGCAAGCCTCGCCTCACTGTGCTGCAAACGGTAGGCGAGTGCGTCGGGGCCGAACAGCATCGACAAGGGCATGGCCACGGCGCCGAGCTGGTAGATCGCGATGTGGGCGATGGCTGTTTCCACGCGCTGCGGCATCACGATGGCCACGCGATCGCCGCGGCCCACACCCAGGCGCTGCAGGGCATGGCTCAGGCGATTGGCCTGGGCTTGCAGGCTGGCGTAGTCGCAGCGCAGCGTCTGGCCGTTCTCGTGCTCGTAAAGCACGGCGATGGCTTCAGGCGTTTCGCGCGCCCAGCGGGCACAGCACACGTCGGCGATGTTAAAACGCTGCGGCAGCTTCCAGTGAAAACCGCGGTGCAGTCGGTCATAGGCAGAAGCAACGGCAGCAGCAGAGGCAGAGGCAGGGCGTGGGGCCATGCGGTGAGCATAGGGCGTGTGACTCTTGTCACACTTGGCACCGACGGAATGTATTTACATCAATTTGCGAGCGCGGATTCCGATAAACGAAGAAGCGTGAGGCGAATTGCCTTCTGGCCGGCGCACTCTGCTGAACCGTTTGGGGTCACGCTATGCCGTATTCGCCCCTTGCCACCGTCCGACATCGCATTCAGCTTGGCGCGCCGATGCCGTTCAACATCCGAGGGCCGGACCACACGCTGCTGCTGGCGCGCGGCCAGGTGATCCGCGACAACGATCAGCTCGACGCCTTGTTCGAGCGTGGTGCGCTGGTCGACGCCGACGAGGCGAAGAGCCCGCGTGACGTGATCACCGAAGCCCCGATCGAGAGCCTGCCTGCCTTGTGGAGCGGCTGCATCGACCGTGTGGGCCGCACCTTGCGTGCACCCGGGCTGCCCGATTTTGCGCGAGCGCTCCAAGAGGCGGCCGAGCCGGTGCTGGCGCTGGTGGAGCGTGACCCCGACCTGGCGATCTTCCAGGTGGTGCGGCAAGAGGCGGCGGGCAAAATCTCGTATGGCATCGCGCACTCGGTGCACACCGCGATTGCGAGCTACCTGGTGGCGCAGCGCTTGGGCTGGGGCCGCAACGACATCGAGCGCATCTTCAAGGCGGCGTTGACCATGAATCTCGCGATGGTCGAGTTGCAGGGGCGGCTGGCCACCCAGGTCACACCGCCCACGGCTGCGCAGCGCGAAGTCATTCACGACCACCCAACGCGCAGCGTGGAGATGCTGCAGTCTTCCGCGATCACCGATCCCGATTGGCTGGCGGCCATAGACGGGCACCACGAAGTGCCGGGGGGCGTGGCTACCCCAAACGCAGCGAAGACGTGAGCGAGATGGCGGGTTTGGTGCGGCGTGTCGACATCTACACCGCCAAGCTCAGCCCGCGCAACACACGCCCCGCGCTGCCCGCCAACCAGGCCGGGCGCGACCTCTTCCTGCAAGACGGCCAGCACCCGATGGCGGCCGCGGTGGTGAAAGAGTTTGGTGTGTACCCGCCTGGCTGTTTTGTGCAGCTGCAATGCGGTGAAGTAGGTATCGTGATCAAGCGCGGCGCCAACGCCAACACGCCGGTGGTGGCCGCGCTGACCAACCGCTCGGGCGATGCGCTGATGGAGCCCGCACGCCGTTGCACTGACCAACGCGGCTACGGCGTCGTGGGCGTGGTGCCCGAGAGCGCGCTGCGTGTGCGGGTGTCGCCCGAGAAGCTGGTGATCCTCGCCGGGCGCTGAGCCTGCCCCAACGCGCCGCGCTGCAAGCGGTGCGCGATTGCGGCACACTGCCGGGTTAAATCTTGAGGCCCACCCCATGCAGCACATCACCCTCGGCCACAGCGACCTTCGCGTGACCTCCATCTGTCTCGGCACCATGACCTTCGGCGAGCAGGTCGGCGAAGACTTGGCGCATTCGCTGCTTGATCAGGCGCTTGCGAGTGGCATCAACTTCATCGACACCGCCGAGATGTATTCGGTGCCTGCGCGGCGCGAAACCTACGGCGCCACCGAGCGCATCATCGGCAACTGGTTCGCGGCCCGGCCCGGTGTGCGTGAGAAGGTGGTGCTGGCCACCAAGGTGGCGGGCCCGTCGCGCAACATGGATTGGGTTCGCAACGGCAGCGCCAACCTCACCGCTGCCGACATCGTGCAGGCCTGCGACGACAGCCTGGCACGGCTGCGCACCGACCACATTGATCTGTACCAAATCCACTGGCCCAACCGCAATGCGCCGGTCTTTGGTTCGGTGTACTTCGACCCGAAGTACGACAAGGAATACACCTCCATCCGCGAGCAGCTTGAGGCCTTGGCCGGCCTGGTGAAGGCGGGCAAGCTGCGCTACATCGGCTTGTCGAACGAAACGCCCTGGGGTGTGAGCGAGTTTGTGCACCTGGCCGAGCAGCACGGCCTGCCGCGTGTGGCCAGCGTGCAAAACCCATATGCACTGACGAGCCGGGCGCTCGACAACGGGCTCGATGAAACGTTGTACCGCCTGGGTGTTTCGCTGCTGGCGTATTCGCCGCTGGCCTTCGGCGCCCTCACCGGCAAGTACGACGCCACCGGCTTCACCGGGCCTGAAGGGCTGGGCCGTCTGGCAGCCTTCGAGTCCACACGCAAGCAGCGCTGGGGCCGCCCAGACGCGCTCGAAGCGGCCCGCGCTTACAACGCCCTCGCACGCCAGCATGGCCTCACCCCCACGCAGCTGGCGCTGGCGTTTTGCTACAACTCGTGGCGTGTGGCGAGCACCATCATTGGTGTGACGAACAAGGCCCAGCTCGAAGAAAACCTGGCGGCGGCGAGTGTGAAGCTCTCGCCCGAGTTGCTGAGCGAAATCGACGCCCTGCGCTGGAAGCACCGCGACCCGGCCCTTTGAGCCGATGGCCCAGAAAGAGCACGTCTGCGAAACCCCCGCGACTCAGTGGCTCAAGTCGCGCGCGGTTCAGTACACCGAACACGTCTACGACTACGTTGAGCACGGCGGCACCTCGCCCTTTGGCACCAAGAAGGCGATGCCGGTGCAATGTGCCGGTGCAAAATAGCCTCTTGACCACGAAAGACTGAGTGATGGAGACCTTCTACCCCGCCGCTGCTGCGCTCGTGGCCTACCTGATCGGCTCACTCTCGTTCGCCGTCATCATCAGCCGGCTGATGGGCCTCTCGGATCCGCGCGGCTATGGCTCGGGCAACCCCGGCGCCACCAACGTGCTGCGCTCGGGCAACAAGACAGCGGCCATCCTCACGCTGCTGTTTGATGCCTTGAAGGGCTATGTGCCGGTGTTGCTGGTTGATTTGTACGGTGCACCCTACGGGCTGCGCACCGGCACCATCGCACTCGTGGGCTTGGCGGCTTTCCTCGGCCACTTGTGGCCGGTGTTCTTTCGCTTCCAGGGAGGCAAGGGCGTGGCCACGGCGGCCGGTGTGCTGTTGGCCTTCAACCCCTGGTTGGGGCTGGCCACGCTGCTCACCTGGGTGATCATCGTGGCCTTCTTTCGCTTCTCGTCGCTGGCCTCCATCGTGGCGGCGGTGTTCGCGCCGTTTTACCAGCTGCTCATCTGGGGCGGCGGGCCGATTGCCCTGGCGGCGGTGGTGATGGGCTTGCTGCTGGTCTGGCGCCACAGCGCCAACATCCAGAAGCTCATAGCCGGCACTGAAAGCAAGCTCGGCCAGAAAACCGCGGCCCCGACACCACACAAAGGGAAGAAGTCATGACCCATGCAGTGCGCCGTTTCCATGTGGGTGACCGGCTGTCGGAGATGGCCATTCACCACGGCACGGTTTACCTCGCCGGCCAGGTGCCCGACGACACCACGCAAGACATTCGTGGCCAGACACGCCAGGTGCTGGCCATGGTCGACAAGCTGCTCGCCGAGGCGCACACCGACAACGCGCACATCCTGATGGCGCAGATCTATCTCGCCGACATGGCCGATTTCAAAGGCATGAACGAGATCTGGGACGACTGGGTTGCGCCCGGCGACGCGCCGCCACGCGCCACAGTGCAGGCCCAGCTGGCCAAGCCCGAGTGGAAGATCGAGATCGTGGTGACGGCGGCGTTAAAAACCTGATCGGCTATTCGGCCCTCAAGCCGAGCCGCGCCGGGTCGCCCCGGCCCACACGCCCGAGCAGCGGCAACTCGCCGGTGAGGTCGACCACCGTGGTGGGCTGCGCGGGGCAGGCGCCGGCATCGACCACCACCTGCACCTGACCGGCAAAACGCTCGCGGATTTCATCAGGGTCGTTCATCGGCTCGGTCTCGCCGGGTGCAATCAAGGTGGTCGACAACAAGGGCTGGCCAAAGATGTCGAGCAGCTCTTGCAGCATCTTGTGCTCGGGCACCCGCAGGCCGATGGTGCGGCGTGACGGGTGCGACACACGGCGTGGCACTTCTTTGGTCGCTTCCAGGATGAAGGTGAACGGCCCCGGCGTGCCGAGCTTCAGCAAGCGGTACTGTTTGTTGTCGACACGCGCGTAGCTCGCAAGCTCTGACAGGTCGCGACACAAGAGCGTGAGGTGGTGTTTGTCATCCACCTCGCGGATGCGGCGCAGCTTCTCGGCCGCGGCCTTGTCGTCGAGGTGGCACACCAGCGCGTAGCTCGAATCGGTGGGCACGGCAGCGATGCCGCCGTTGTGCAAGATTTGCGCAGCCTGCTGGAGCAACCGCGCTTGCGGGTTGTCGGGGTGGACTTCAATGAACTTGGGCATGGCTCAAGCTTGCCGTTATTCGGCGGTGAGAGCCGATTCGCTTGGCGCGATGCGCTGC
>JBKJJF010000260.1:0-1928 GCA_046598195.1 Rhizobacter sp.
GGCAGCCAGCAAGGGCAAATGACGCTCCACCGATTCGAAGTAGGTGGTCAGCATGAGCTGCAGATGCGGCAGGGCGATGGCGTCATAGGCGCCTTTGAGTGATTGCAACCAGGCGTCGGGCAGATCAAGCGCCAGCGCCGGCTCGTCGATCTGCACCCAGCTCACGGCACGCGCCTCCAGCGCCTTCAGCAGCTCGGCATACACCGGCAGCAGGCGCGGCAACAGCGCCAGCTTGGCCTGCGCTTCATCGGCGCCTGCGGGCAGGCCGCGAATCTTGGCGAGCCACAGGAAGGTGAGCGGCCCAATGATCACTGGCTTGGGTGTGAAGCTGCGGTGTTCGACCTCGCGCACCATGTCGAACAGCGGCTGCGCATGCAGGCTGAACAGCTGGTCAACGCCCAGCTCGGGCACCAGGTAGTGGTAGTTGGTGTCGAACCACTTGGTCATCTCCATCGCACCTTGCGCTGCGTTGCCACGCGCCAGCTCGAAGTACCGCGACAGGCTCAAACTCCCGGGCGTGAAGCCAAAGCGCGCCGGCACGGCACCGAACATGACCGTGTGGTCGAGCACCACGTCGTAGAGCGAGAAGTCACCGGCGGTCGCGAAGTCGAGCCCCGCATGGCGCTGCGTCAGCCAATGGCGAGCGCGCAGGTCTTGCGCCACTTGTGGCAACACCTCGGGCTGCGACTCGCCGCGCCAGTGGCGTTCGAGGGCAAACTTGAGTTCGCGGTGTGCGCCAATGCGCGGAAATCCCAGGGTGTGCGTTTTCATTCGTCGGTCTCGTTTGCAGATAAGTCGACCAATGCTAGGGACGCATACCCTATGATTCAAGCGAAAAAATTTCACAATTTCGTTGAATCTCATTCATACCCATGCGCTTCTACCCATGACATCTGCCCTCGAACTGCGCCACCTGCGCACCCTGGCCGTGCTGATGGACGCTCCCTCGCTGAGTGCCGCGGCCGAGCGCTTGCACCTCACGCAGTCGGCGCTGTCACACCAGCTCAAGCTGTTGGAAGGCATCTACGCGCTGGCGCTGCTGGAGCGCCGCACCCAGCCCGTGCGGCTCACGCCCGCCGGCCTGCGCCTTGCGCAGCTGGGTGAGCAGGTCAACGCCGCGGTGCAGCTCGCCGAGCGCGACCTCGCCAACATGGCCGGCGGTAGCGCCGGGCCGCTGCGCATTGCGGTCGAGTGCCACACCTGCTTCGACTGGCTGATGCCGGCGATGGACGCGTTTCGCCCGCAGTGGCCCGAGGTCGAGCTGGACATCGTCTCGGGCTTTCACGCCGACCCGGTGGGCCTGGTGGTGAGCGACCGCGCCGAGCTGGCCATCACGTCAGAAGTGGACGACAGCGCGGGTGTGGAGTTCACACCGCTGTTTCAGTACCCGATGGTGGCGGTGATGGCCAACGACCACCGGCTCACTGCACGCGCCCACCTCACACCACGCGACTTTGCCGACGAAACGTTGATCCACTACCCGGTGCCCGATGCGCTGCTCGACATCATGCGGGTGCTGGGCCCCGCCGGCGTGAACCCACGCCGCCGCACCTCGGAGCTGACGGTCGCGATTCTGCAACTCGTGGCCAGCCGGCGTGGCATTGCGGTGTTGCCGAGCTGGAGCGTGCAGCCGTATGTGGAGCGGGGCTACGTCAGCACGCGGGCGGTGGGCAAACGCGGCCTCACCTCGCGGCTGTATGCCGCGGGCAAGGCCGGCTTGTCAAAAAGGCCCTATGTGCAGGCCTTTGTCGAGACGCTGAAAGACACCAGCTTCAAGCTGCTGCCCGACGTCTCTCAGCTCGACTGACGCAACTCACTTGATCTGGCTGTAGTTCACCGGCACAAACTGGTAGCCCTTGCCGTCGACACGCAGGTGGCCGATGCCCGGGAAAGGCAGGTGCGCGCTGCCGACCCAGTAGCCATTTTTC
>JBKJJF010000100.1:0-8196 GCA_046598195.1 Rhizobacter sp.
CATGCCGGTGAACCAATCCGAAGCGCCCTGGCCGGCCTTGCGCCGAGCTTCACGCACTGTGGTGGTGGTCGACGTGGTCGAGTCTGTTCGGCTCATGGAGCAAGACGAAGACGACACCATTCGCCGCTGGCAATCGTTCGTGGGCGAGGTCGTGACCCGGTTGCTGCCGCAGCATGGCGGCCGCCTGGTCAAGAGCCTGGGCGACGGGTTGATGCTTGAGTTTGAAAGCGTCCCGCCAGCCATCCGATGTGCTCTTGACATGCAGCAAGCCATACAGCCCTACAACCAAGGCCTCCCCGGTGAGCGGTGGATGTGCCTTCGTGTTGGGGCGCATGTGGCCGAAGTGGTGGTCGATGAGCGCGACATCTATGGTGCCGGGGTGAATCTCGCGGCGCGGTTGGCGACGCTGGCCGGGCCGGGGGAGGTTGTGGTGTCGGCGGAGGTGCGCGACGAAGTGGTGGCGGAGGTGGATGGTGACGTGACCGATCTCGGAGCCTGCTATGTCAAGCACGTCGCCGATGCCGTTCGCGCCTACCGTGTCAGGCCTCTGCAAGCCGCGAGCGGCGCTTGGCAGGAAGGGCCCCATCCGTGTCAACCGTCGCTTCTTCCTTCCATTGCAGTCGTTCCGTTTTCCCTGCATTCGGACAGTCAGTGTGTGCCTGCGCTGGGGATAGTTCTTGCAGACGACTTGACCAACGCATTGGCCGCCAGCGAGCAGTGGTGCGTCGTATCGGGGCTTTCCACCGCGGCGTTCTCGGGCCGCCAACTAGAACTGCATGCGGTGCAACGCAGCTTGAGAGTGGACTACGTCCTGTGCGGCAGTGTGTGGGCGATGGACGAACGGGTTCGCTTGAACGTTCGCTTGCTGGATGCGAAAGCCGATGCGGTGGTCTGGTCCGGCGTGCGGAACTGGCGCGTCAAGGACCTGTTCGAAAGCGATGCCGCGCTTGTTCCGGCGTTGGCAAGTGAACTCAGCCGCAGTGTCTTGCAACGTGAGTTGACGCTGGCGCGATCACTCGCGTTGCCCAACCTGCGGGGCTACGCGCTGCTGCTGCACGCTGTGTCCATGATGCATCGGCTCGCCCCGGCGGAAGGTGCCCGGGCTCGCCACGCGTTAGAGCACCTGATTGATCGCCATCCGCAGTCCGCGCAGGCGCGGGCCTGGCTTGCCAAGTGGCATTTCATGCAGCTGCCCCAAGGTGTTTCGGTAGACCGGTCGGGTGACATCGACCGTGCTCAGTTCCACCTGCGGCAGGCCCTGGATCGCGTACCGAATCACGGCTTGTCGTTGGCGCTCCAGGGCCACCTTTGCGCATACGTGGATCAAGACCTGGCCACCGCAGAGGCGCAGCTGCGCCGTGCCTTGTCCCAGCACCCGAATGAACCGCTGGCGTGGCTGTTCCTTGCCAACGTGCTCGCCTGCCAGGATCGGGGCGCCGAAGCTGTTCAAGCCATGGAAAAGGCCTCTGCCCGATCGCCACTGGATCCCATGGCGTACTTCTTCGATGCCGTTGCGGCGGCGGTCTACAGCTCGGCGAATCGGTTCGACGATGCGACCAGGTGCGCGGAGCGATCGCTCAAAGCGAATGCCGTGCATCTGCCCAGCTGGGTCGAGCTGATCGTGGCGCATGCGCTGGCAGGGCGAATGGATCTGGCGCGGGCGAATGCCGACCACTACCTGGCGCTCCGCCCAAACGCCTCGGTGAAGCGATTCTTCGATCGCCATCCCGGAGGTGGGAATGCCATTGCACAGCGGGATGCCCAGGCTTTGCGAGAAGCCGGGCTTCCCTGGTAAAACAGTTCACCCACCCTTGTTGAAAGGAACGAAAGCCATGGACATTCAGGTCACCTTGGACATGCTCGGCCCGAAGGATCCCCCGAGAAACATGCAGAGCCGTTTGATCATGCAGTTGTTGCTGCCCGATCTGGCGATCTCGCGCGGCTACAAGACTCTCGCACGGGAACTTGCCGGAGCCGGAGCGCCCGCCCGGTCTACGCCGTCGCGTGCGACGCCGCACGAGCTTCCCGCGGAGCTGAAGAACGAGGCGAAGCTGCTGGAGGACCGTTCTTATGACAACCGCGTTCTACTGGCCAGCTGGGATCTGATGAGCCGCATCCGGCTCACCCAGCCCTCGGCCACCGCCGTTGATCTGATGCTGGAGGGCTACGCGACCAAGCCCGTCACTTTCTCGCAGCCCACGCCCGGCGAGCTTGTGATCGCCGTGAAGGAGCTGATCGAGCACATGAAGAACGAGGCGAATCTCGACGAGATCGTGTTCGAAGACGATTGCCTGGACTTCGCGTTTGCCCTGGACGTGCCGATGTGGCCCTGGCAGCACGAGAAGACGCTGCAGGCCATGGATGTGGTGACCCGAGTAGCAGGCATTCCCCTTTACGTGATGAAGCACTGGTTGAACGTGGAGCGACCGTCCGAACTCAGCAAAGACGTGGTGCCGCTCATTCCCGTTCCCGGGCACCGCAGCTTCCCCGGGGGGCACAGCACGGTCACGCATGTCCTCGCCGTGGTCTTGGGTGCCATCATGGAAGCCGATGGGCCGAAGAAAGATCGCCTCGACAGGATCGCCGCGCGCGTTGCCGACAACCGGGAGATTGCGGGCTTGCACACGGGCTTGGATACCAAGGCTGGCGAGCGGCTGGGCCGGCTTCTTGGCGAGTGGATGGTCGACATGGGGACCCAGGTCAGTCTCAAATCTACCTCGTGGGCAGTGCTCTTTGCCGAAGCCGCAAAGGAGTGGGCGTAGGCACGACGTGCGTCACCAAGCCTGAGGGAGAGCGCGCAGGATCGTCAGTTCTCGCGAACTTGCGCGCACGTAGCCACCGGTTTCCAGATCCTTCATGATCCGGCTGACCATCTCGCGTGAGCATCCAACGCGGGCAGCGATGCCGGCATGGGTCAGGTGTTCGGCCACCACGCGCTCTCCGTCCGCCGTCGCGATCGACATGTGATCTAGCAGCGCGGCGATCCTCGCGTAGACGCCCAACAGCGCCATGCTGCGCGCACTCTGCGTCGCCAGCCTTGCCCGCCGGATCACCCGTGAGATCAGCTCAAACGCAAACTCCGGGTTCGCCGCAATGTGCTCACGCAAGGTCTTGCGCGTGACCACCGAGCACACGGTGGCTTCAAGCGCCATCACCGACGCCGATCTCGGCTCGCCGTCCAGGCTCATCTCGCCCAGGTATTCACCCGGGCCGTAGACGCCGTAGACGATTTCACGATCGCGCTCATCCGAAGAAAACGCCTTCACGCGGCCCGACAACACGATGAACAGCGTCTCGCCGACGTCGCCCTCCTGGATCAGCAGCGCGCCCTTGCGGTAACGCCTCGGCTCGCCGCGTGCCACCAGGGTGCGCAGATCTTTCGGCCAGGAAGAATCGTTGGGCAGGGGCGCCGGGGTGGCAGAGTCCATGAGAGCGCGGCAGAGTGGTCGGCCCGCGCATCATCGCGCGGAACCGGCGCACGCCGCAACGCAGCATGCTCGCGCGCTGTCTGGCGCCGGGCCGCCCCAAGCCAGACAACGCCCCTTGGGGGCAGGAGTGAAGCGACTGGGGGGGCCGACATCAGTGCGGCAGCGCCGTTTTCATCGCCAGCGTGATCGGCGGCAGCACGCTCACCCGGCTCACCAGGGCGCGGATGCTCGCGGTCTGGGTCTTGGTGCGGATGCTGCTGATTTGGGTGCGGATGGTCGACACCGCCACCTCGCAGCGGCGCGCCACCTCTTTGGGCCGCAGCCCATCGCACAGCGCTTGCAGCACCCGCCCTTCGGCGGCGGTGAGGCCCTGGGTGCGGGCAAAAAAGTCGACCGTTAGCGTTTCGCAGCTCTGGCGTTTGCCCAGCACCAGCAGCACCAGGGCTTCGCCGTCGGGGCGGTCGTCGCCCAGGGGTACCACGGCCAGTGACAAAGGCCGGCCGGGCTCGCCCAGTTCCAGCAGGCGGCGTCGGCCGTGGCCTGCGTCGGCCAGTGCCTGCATGAAGAGGCCTTGCTGCTCGCGCCGCGCCGCATGTACCGCACCGCCGGCCCATGCCAGGCTGCTGCTCAGCCCCAGTTCCTGCCGGGCAGGTTGATTGGCATGGCGCAGCGTGCCGCTGGGGGTGATGAGCAGCATGCCGTGATCCATCTCGTCAAGCATGCGCGACAGCCAGCGGGTGATGGGTGCGGGCGACACGGTGCGTCGCTCGGGCCCGCGGTAGCTTCCGTCTGCGGGCCGGGTGGTGGTGCAAGACTCCAACATGATGTGTTCCCCTTGTGGTTGTCGGCGGGCTGACAAGCCCCTCTCCGTGACCACAAATTTAGGGATGACGCGGCACAAAAGCTGGTGAATCCGACCCGCCGGCTTGTGACTTATTCACCTCGCTGTTTCATGAGTGGGTCACACGCTGGTCAGGTGCCCCGGCGCGTACCCCGCGCAGAGGCGCGTAGCGAACCCGCCATCAGAACTACAGTTCGCTCTGTCGATGGCCAACCAGGGAGTGGCAACCGCGCTGCCAAGCTTGCCGTGTTTGCAATCTCATGAACACCACCCAGACGCCAGGCTCGCGCAGCCTGCTGCGCGACGAGCGGCTCAAGGCGCACATTCAAGCCAGGCTGCAGGCGTTTGACCTGCAGAGCCCTGCTGCCGAGCCGCCAGCCAGCCCGCTGCGCGCGGCGGCCGTGGCCATTGCCATCATTGACGAAGGCCACGGCGCCGACCTGCCGAGCTTTCCTCGGCACGCGTTGTGGAGCACGCAGGCTGCCTTGTTGCTGACGCGGCGCTCCCTGCAGCTGCGTCAGCACGCGGGCCAGTGGGCGCTGCCTGGCGGGCGCATCGACGCGGGCGAAACCGCTGAACAGGCTGCCCTGCGCGAGATGGCTGAAGAGGTCCATTTGTCGCTTGACGCCAGCGCCGTGATGGGCCGGCTCGATGACTTTGTTACCCGTTCGGGTTTTGTGATCACACCGGTCGTTGTGTGGGCGGGTGCCGCACACAACATCACACCCAACCCCGATGAGGTGGCCGGCGTGCACCGCATTCCGGTGGCCGAGTTCCTGCGTGCTGATGCGCCGATGCTGGAGCAGACCGAACACAGTCAACACAGGGTGCTGCGAATGCCTGTCGGGGCAGACTGGATCGCCGCGCCCACCGCGGCCATGCTGTACCAGTTCAGAGAGGTGTGCATCGAAGGCCGCCACACCCGTGTTTCGCATTTCGAACAGCCGCTGTTCGCCTGGAAGTGAGCTCTCAGGCTCTCAGGCCTTAGCGCACGGCGCTGCCTTCTTGCAGGGCCAGGTCGAGCAGGTCGCTGATCAACTCGATCAGCGGCTGCGCTTCATGCGGCAGGTCTGAGTTGTTTGAAGCGGCGCTTTCGCCGTGCGACGCACTCACCGCGAGCGGCAAACCTGCAACGCCGAGGAGGGCATGCAGCGGCAGGCGAGAAGACCGCTCGATGGGCTGCTGTGGGTCTTCGGTGGCGAGGCCGTGCAATGACAGCGTGACGGGCCGGCCGGTGAGGTCGATCATGGTGCCCACCATGCGGGTTGCGTTGCCGCCAGCGTCGCGCTCCACGACCCGCCCGCGGGACAGCACGGTTCGGTAGCCCGAGCCGTTGCTGCGCAAGCGGAACCGCATCTCGTAGCTGGACACATGGCCGTCGAGGTGCGAGCGCAAGGAACCCTGCATGGGCTCCAGGTCATCGGGGTGCACTCGGCAGCGCCAGAACCCGGTGCTGTCGGGTTCATGGATGCGCGGAAAGCCGAAACGCGCCTTCCATTGTGGCGAGTAGTGAACCATCTCCCGGCGGGGGTCGAGATCCCAGACCCCGAAAGTGGCGTTCTCGATGGCCAGCCGCCAGCGTTGCAGATGGACGATTGGGTCCGGCGTCATGCTGTGGGTGAGGGGGCGGGTGTCAAGGTGGAATTCTCCCACCGCCTCCGCCTCGCTCCGGGCTTCAACTTGCACCCGCCGTGGCGTATGGCGCACTCCAGGGCCGCATGCGGCGCAGGCCACCGCATTGCTTTCAGGCTCAGGCCAGCACGCGCAGCAGCCAGCGGGTGAGGTCGCCGATTTCTTCGGCGCACACCGAGTGCGGCATCGGGTAGTCGTGCCATTCGATGGTGTAACCCAGCGCCGCCAGCGCGTCGCGCGAGGCCACGCCGCGGGCGAGCGGCACCACTGGGTCTTGTGTGCCGTGGGCCAGGAACAGCGGCACATCGCGGTTGGCGGCACTGCGTTCGGTGGCGGTGCTCGCGGCCAGCGGCAGGTAACCCGACATGCCCACCACGCCGGCCAGCCGCTCGGGGTGGCGCAAGCCGGCCAGCAGCGCCATCGCGCAGCCCTGCGAAAAGCCGGCCAGCACGATGCGCGAGGCCGGTATGCCGCGCGCTTTTTCGGCAGCGATCAGCTCTTCGATCAGGGCCTGCGACTCGCGCAGCCCAATCTCGTCTTCACGGCGAACAAGGTCGTTGCCGAGGATGTCGTACCAGGCGCGCATCACGTAGCCGCCGTTGATGGTGACCGGGCGCTCGGGGGCGTGCGGCAGCACGAAGCGCACCGGGCCGAGGGCGCTCAGGTCAAGCTCTTCGGCGATGGGGGCAAAACCGTGGCCGCTGTCGCCCAGCCCGTGTAACACGATGACCGTGCGGGTGGGCGAGGGGCCGGTTTCGATTTCGAGGGTGTCCAGTGACATGGGGGCTCCGCTGTTGGCTGAGCGCGCATCGTAAGGGCCTCAGCGGGTGTGGGCCCCGGCGCCGCGAAAAGCCCCCGGCGTGTCGCCCGTCCAGCCACGAAACGCACGGTGGAACGAGGCCGTGCTGTCAAAGCCCAGCTGCGCACTGATGGCGTTGATGGGTTCGTGGCCCTTGGTCAGCATCTGCAAGGCCATGTCGCGGCGGAACTCGTCTTTCACACGCTGGAAGCTGGTGCCTTCATCGGCCAGGCGGCGGTGCAGTGTGCGGGCCGACACGTGCAAGGCCTCGGCCGCGCTCTCGGCGGTGGCGGGCAAGGGCAGGCGCTCGGCCACGTAGGCGCGCAGGCGCAGGCCCAGGCGCTTTTCGTGCGTGCTCACGAACAACCAGTCTTCGGGTGCCCGCAGCAAAAACTCGTTCAGCTCGTGTTTGTTGCGGCGGATCGGCAGCTGCAGCAGCTCGGGCTCCAGGTGCAGCGCCGCCTGGGCCTGGTTGAAGAACACCGGGCCCGGGTACAGCGCTTGGTAGTCGTCGGCGAAGCTGGGCCGTGCAAACGTGAAGTCGACCCGGATCAGCGGCAGGCGCTGCCCCACCAGCCAGGAGAGCACGCCGTGCACCACCTTGAGCAGCATGTCTTGCGCGACTGGTTTGCAGGGCAGCGGCGTCTGGCTGGAGACGAGTGCGATGCGCACATGGCTGGGGTCGGGCTGCAGCGCCATGTGAAGGTCGTCGCGCAGCATGCGAGACATGTAGGTCCAGCGGTGCAGTGCCACCATCAGGTTTTTGGCGTCCATCAGCGCCAGGCAGGTGAACTTGAGTGCGCCATGGCGAAACGCGCGCGGGAACAGGCGCAGCATCTCGTCGTCCAGCGCCAGGGCGAGCGTGCGGTAGATCGCCGAGAACTCGGCATCGCTGATGTGGGCGCTGGGCTCGTCGAGCCGAGCGGGGTCGAGGCCGACCTGGCGCAGCAGGGCTTCGGTGTCGGCGCGCGACACCTCGGTGGCCTGTAGCAAGGCCGCCAGGTAGCCCATCGAAATTGTCGTCGTCGGCGCGTGTGCCATTGTGTTGAAAGTAGCACGCACGTCAGCGCGGCGCGACTGGTGGAAGCCTGGGCTTCCACCCTGTCTGCAGGGTCTTAGAAGCGGTAGTTAAACCCGATGGCAATCATCGGAATCGCCTTGATCTTGCCCGCACCGTCGCGGATTTCGGCCAGCTCGGCGTCGATCTCGGACTGCGGCACCTGGCTGAAATTGTTGCCGCTGTGTGATTCTGTGACCTTGGCCTTGCCGATCGATGCGCCAAGATCGAACACAAAACCCCAGCCGGTGCTCAGCTGGTGCCCGTAGCCCAACCCCAGATAGGGCGTGGTCTTGGGGAACTCGACCTTCACGTTGAGCCGGTCGGTGGAGTCGGTGGGGTAACTGGTGTTGCCGATGGTGACGGGGCTGCCGTTGCCCCTGGCCACCATGTCGACCTTCATGTTGTTGAAGGTCAGGCCGCCGGTGAAGCGGAAGCC
>JBKJJF010000211.1:0-34869 GCA_046598195.1 Rhizobacter sp.
AACCTCAACCTCGGTTCGCTGGTGGGCGGCGTTGCCATGCGCTACCGGCTCTACTCGCGCCTGGGCCTGCCCATCGACACCATCAGCCGCGTGGTGGGCATGAGCCTGGTGACCAACTGGCTGGGCTTCCTGGTGCTGGCCGGCGCCGTGTTTGCCACGCAGACGATCACACCGCCCGAGGGTTGGAAGATCGGTGCCGTTGCACTGCAAGGGCTCGGTGTGGCCCTGCTGCTGGTGGCCGCGGCCTACCTGCTGGCCTGCATGTTCTTGGCCGGGCGCAGCCTGTCACTGCGCGGCCACGCCTTCACGCTGCCCAGCGGTCGCATGGCCTGGCTGCAGTGGGTGATGTCGGCCACCAACTGGGCCACCATCGGCGGCGTGCTGTACGTGCTGCTGCAAGGCCGCGTCGACTACCCCGTGGTGCTGGGCACCTTGCTGGTGGCCGCGGTGGCGGGGGTGCTGGCGCACATCCCGGCCGGGCTGGGCGTGCTTGAAGCGGTGTTCATCGCGCTGCTTGGCACGCAGGTGCCCCGGCACGAACTGCTCGGCGCCTTGCTCGCCTACCGGGCGCTGTACTACCTGCTGCCGCTGCTGCTGGCCACCGTGCTCTTCCTGCTGATGGAAGCCCGCGCCCGCGCTACGCCAAGCGCGCGGGTAGAATCGCGCCACCAACGCAGGCACCAGTCACTGCGCTGACGTCAGTTCTGACCCGAGCCGTGCTCCATAACAGCGCCAAGCTCCCTACCTCTTCTGCCTGCGACTGGCGCTCCCCTGCGAGCGACGGGCCGATCTGATCCCCGGAATCCCCATGTCTTTTGAATCCCTCGGCCTCGCCGAGCCGCTGCTGCGTGCCGTGCTCGAACAGGGCTACACCACGCCCACCCCCATCCAGACACAAGCCATTCCCATCGTGCTCACCGGCGGCGACTTGCTCGGCGGCGCTCAAACCGGCACCGGCAAGACCGCCGGCTTCACGCTGCCCTTGCTGCAGCGTTTGATGGCCACCCCCGGCGTGCGCGACGCACGTGGGCGCCTGCCCATTCGCGCGCTGATCCTCACGCCCACCCGCGAGCTCGCGGCGCAGGTCGAAGAGAGCGTGCGCAACTACGGCAAGTACACCAAGCTCACCTCGATGGTGATGTTTGGCGGCGTCGGCATGCAGCCGCAGATCGACAAGCTGAAGCGCGGTGTCGACATCCTGGTCGCCACGCCGGGCCGCTTGCTCGACCACGCACAACAGCGCACGCTCGACCTGAGCCACATCGAGATCTTCGTGCTCGATGAAGCCGACCGCATGCTCGACATGGGCTTCATCCACGACATCAAGAAGGTGCTGGCCCTGGTGCCTGCCAAGAAACAAAGCCTGCTGTTCTCGGCCACCTTCAGCGACGAAATCAAGAACCTCGCCGACCGCCTGCTCAACAAGCCGGCGTTGATCGAAGTGGCACGCCGCAACCAGACCGCCGAGCTTATCGAGCAGAAGGTGCACCCGGTCGGCCGCGAGAAGAAAAAAGACCTGCTCGTGCACCTGATCAAGAGCAACGACTGGCACCAGGTGCTGGTCTTCACGCGCATGAAACACGGTGCCAACCGCCTGGTGGAGCACCTGGTGAAAGAAGGCGTGAGCGCCATGGCCATCCACGGCAACAAGAGCCAGAGCGCACGCACCAAGGCGCTGGCCGACTTCAAGGCCGGCAGCCTGCAGGTGCTGGTGGCCCCCGACATCGCCGCACGTGGCATCGACATCGACCAGCTGCCCCACGTGGTGAACTACGAGCTGCCCAACGTGCCCGAAGACTACGTGCACCGCATCGGCCGCACCGGCCGCGCGGGTGCGCTGGGTGAAGCGGTGTCGCTGGTGTGCGTCGACGAAAACGGCTTCCTGCGCGACATCGAAAAGCTCATCAAGCGCGAGATCCCGAAAGAGACCATTCCCGGTTTCGAGCCGGCCCCCAACGAACGCCCCGAGCCCATCGTGCTCGGCCGCATGACGATTGGCGAAGGCGCCGGCCGTGGTGGCCACCGCGCTGGTGGTGGTGGTGGCGGTGGCGGTGGTCGCGGCGGCAACAGTGGTGGTGGTGGCCGTGGCCGCAACGATTCGCGTGGCAGCGACTCACGCTCGGCGCCGCGTGCTCCGGCGCGTGATGGCCAAGCCCCCGCACGCGCAGCCCAACCGGCGGCACGCCCGCAGGGCCCGCGCCCTGAGCCGCGCCGCGATGGTGGCAAGCCGATGCCACGTTTGAACACGCCGAAGCGGTGAGTAGAGTGGCCCACATGGCCGCTGACTCTTCATCTCCCCGCATCGCCCTGTTGGCGGGCAGCACCGGCCTCATTGGCCGGGCGCTGCTGCCGCTGCTGCTGGCGTCACCACGTTATGCGCAGGTGCACACCCTGCTGCGCCGCCCTGTGCTGGCTGACACGCCGAAGCTGCGGGTGCACGTGGTCGACTTCCAGGCCTTGCCCACGCTGCCGCCCGTCGACGACGTGTTCATCACCCTGGGCACCACCATCAAGGTGGCCGGCTCACAAGCCGCGTTCAGACAGGTCGACTTCGACGCCGTGGTGAACACCGCCCGCGCGGCCAAGGCAGCAGGTGCCACCCGGCTGGCCGTGGTCTCGGCCCTGGGGGCGGACACAAACTCGCGCGTGTTCTACAACCGCGTCAAAGGCGAGATGCAAAACGCGGTGAGCGCGCTCGGCTACGGCTCGGTCGTGATCGTGCAACCCTCGCTCTTGCTGGGCGACCGCCGCACGCTCGGCCAGCCGGTGCGAGCCGGTGAGGTCTGGGCCGGCCGCCTGCTGGGCTGGCTGCCCAAGAGCGTGCGCCCGATTGCCGACACGCAGGTAGCCCAGGCCTTGTTGCGTGCCCTGGTCAACCCGACACCCGGCACCACGCTGCTGCGTTCTGGCGACCTGTACTGACGCGCCCGAACTGTCAGCAAGTGTTTCGCCAGGTGGCTGAAAAGCCCCTGCCGCTTGCAGGTTGTCGCGCCGATGCAGGATCCAGCGCTAAAAACGTGTACCTTCGGTTCAAACTGTGGAGAAAGTCACATGAGTACCCCCTGGCATACCGCTTGGCAAGGCCCGGACGTTGTCGTGTTTCGCAACGACGTGGAGGTCGATCGTTTTGTGGCCGCGCAGATCGAGCGCGTGATCTTTGTGCACCGTGGCATGGGCGACAAACCCGGCGACCTGCTGTTTGCCGTGGTCGAGCTGCCCGAAGAGCACATCTTGCTGCCGGCCGACACCGGCTTTGCCGGCCGTGTGAACTTCGAGCGCCTGAGCTTCTGGGCCGAGAAGCAGTGCATCTACTGGGTGCCTGAACACAAGGCCTCGTTGCCGACCCGCTTGCGCCGCAGCCTGTGGCTGTTGCGCCCGGGCACACCGTCGTATGCCCGCCTGCCGCGTGCCGAGCTGGCGCCACGCATCGAGCAGTGGCCGCTCGAAGGGCCGCAGACCTGGGAGCAGCGCAAGTGGATGCGCATTGCGATGAGCCGCCCCTTCGCGGGCCTGAACCCCATCGTCACGCAGTCGGGTGAGCTGGCCGAGCCCGCTGCACCACGGTGGCGTGCCTGAAGCGAAGCTGATGCAGGCGTAAAAAAACCCGGCCGAGGCCGGGTTTTTCATGCGGAGCGAAACGCTCAGGCAGCCGAAGCAGCCTTCTTCGCAGTCTTGGCCTTCTTGGCCTTGGCCTTCTTTTCTGCCTTGGCAGCAGCGGGCTTGGCTTCCTTGGCAGCAGCCGGCTTGGCTTCCTTGGCGGCCGGGGCGGCAGCAGGAGCGGTAGCGGCTTGAGCGAAAGCGCCCATCGAGAAGGTGGCGGCGATCAGCGCGGCGATGATTTTGTTCATGGTGATGTCCTTTGCAAAGGGTTAAGAGCTTCTTGCTCCCAGCGACAACGCGGCCTTCAAGCAGCCGGTTGACGCGCCCTGGAGAAATAGTCGGCGTTCAGCAGATGAGACAGCGCTTCGTCGAGGCGCAGCACCGGCGTGACGCAGCAATCCACCACATCGAAACGCTCAACCCAATGCGCCAACGGCTCAGTCTCGAAGATGACGCCAAGCTGAGTGCGCAAGGCCATGGACTCTTCGCCGCCCACTGCGAGACCCAGCGACCAATGCCGATCGGCCCAGTCGGGCCGGCCCAGCACCTCGCACAGGCGACGCCAGAACGGCAGCTCTAGCGCGCCCACTGCGAGATAACGATCATCGGCCGTGGCGTACACGCCATAACACGGCGCACCCCCCGAGAGCAGATCGCGCCCCTGCAGCGGCGCACGCCCGGTCTGCGCCACCACCACACCACACAGCACCTGGTGGCGCAGCACCTCGTGCGTCATCGAGATGTCGACAAAACAACCTGTGCCTTGGCGCTGCACCCCCAACAAGCCAGCCAGGATGCCTGACACCGCAGCCTGCGTGCCGCCCATCAGATCGCCGATCTGGAAGTTGGGCGTGATCACTTCACCACCCGCTGTGGCGAGCTGCTCGAGCACACCCGACATGGCCACGTAGTTGATGTCGTGGCCGGCACGGTGCGCCCACAGGCTGTGCTGGCCGTAGCCGCTGATCGCGCACATCACGAGGCGCGGGTAGCGCGCGTGCAGCACATCCCAGCCCAAGCCCAGGCGCTGCATCACGCCGGGGCGAAAGCCTTCGACCAGCACGTCGGCGGTGAGCAGCAGCGCATGCAAAGCTGCTTGGCCCGGCTCAGTGCGCAGGTCGAGGCTGTGAACTTGTTTGCCCTCGTTGAGCTGGTGAAACATCGGCCCGGGCAGCCCGCTCGCTCGTTCTTGCGGCGTGCGCCAGAAGTAGCGCGAGCCATCGTCTTGCCCTTGTTCGGCCGGGCCTTCAATCTTGACAACCTCGGCGCCCATCTCCATCAGCTGCCGTGTGGCCAGCGGGCCGGGCAGCAGGCGTGTCAGGTCGACAACACGGATGCCTTGCAGCGGCAGCAGCCCCTCAGTCAAACCGCCCTTCCCGCAACCACTTGGTGGTGACCCACTTTTCACCGGCCAACACCGGCGCGCCGCCGTGCAGGGTGCGGGTCATGGGGTGCGCGCGGTCGTAGCTGAAGAACACCGCGTTGCCCTTGACCGGCGCAACCTCAAGCTTGACGTCGGGGAAGGTGGTGGCGCCGCCACTCTCGGGCGTGTTGAGGTAGATCACCACCGTGCCCACCCGCTGCCCACCACGCTTGAGGATGGTGGGCGTGCCGGCTTGTGCAGGGTCGAAGTAGTCGTAGTGCGGCTTGTACTCGGCACCGGGCCGGTAGCGCAGCACCTGCAGGCCTTCGCCGTTTTCGACCGGCCAGCCGAGCAAGGCGCCGATGCGCGCTTCGATGCGCGCGCACATGGCGTTTTCACCACGGCCGAAGAACATGCCGTCGCTGGTGCGTGCGGTGTTCACCTCGCTGGCGCCGGTGCTGGTGACCACGGTTTCCGAGCGCATCAGGCGTGCACGCGCCAGCTCGACCATCTCGTCGCACTCTTGATGCGACAACAAGTTGCCGAAGACGATGACACGCGGGTTGCGCAAGCTCATCACGATCTTGACCTCGTGGCCGTTGACCATCAGCGAGTTGGGCGCGTTGCTGAGGTCGGGCTCGGGCACCGGCACCGGCGCGGGCAGCCCGTTGGCCTGCGCGTGATCTTTCAGAAAACCCGACAAGGTGTCTTCGAGCGCGGCCAGGGCCACGTCTTCAGCCCAGCCGCTGGCCATCATGGATTTCAATACATCGTCGGGCGGGCGACCGGCTTTGGCCTGGTCGATGATCCACTGACGAAGCTCGGGAGTGACGTGTTGTTCCGTCATGGCTGCGCCTTGTTTGCGGCGTACTGCCGACGCTCGCCCAAGGGGATGCGGGCCGGCTTGAGAGCGGCCCGGCGCTCGGCCCGCGCGTTCAATTCAGGTTTCCTCATACGCCAGATTCTGCCGGATCAAGCCTCAACCCGGCGACGAAAGACCAGCCGATCAGCTTGAGATACCGAAGGCTCAAAACCGTAGCCCTCGGCCTTGAATTTTTGCAACCCCTCGGGCGCTTCAAGCCGCTGGGCGATGGCGTGGCGCAGCATCATCCCGCGGGCGCGTTTGGCAAAGAAGCTGATCACCTTGTAGCCACCGCCCTTCCAGTCTTCGAACACGCAGTCGATCACGCGCGCCTTCAGGCCCCGGCCTTGCACGGCGCGAAAGTACTCTTGCGATGCCAGGTTGACAACGAGGGGCGGCTCGCCCTTGCGCTCACCTTCGAGCTGGCGGTTGAGCTGGCGCGCGAGCGTGTCGCCCCAGAACTCATAGAGGTTCTTGCCGCGCGCGGTGGTCAAGGCCGTGCCCATCTCCAGCCGGTAGGGCTGCATGCGGTCGAGCGGGCGCAGCAGGCCGTACAGGCCGCTCAGGATCGAGACGTGCTCCTGCGCCCAGGCCAGGTCGTCCGGGCGCAGCGTGGTGGCCCCCAGGCCTTCGTACACGTCGCCGTTGAACGCGAGCACCGCCGCTTTGCTGTTGTGTGATGTGAAGCGTGTGGACCAGGCGGCGTAACGCGCCACGTTCAACTCGGCGAGTGGCATCGAGAGGCTCATCAACTGCGCAATGTCATCGGCCGTCTTCGGCCGCAGCGTCTCGATCAACTCGGCCGAGTGCGCCACAAAACGCGGCCGGGTGGTGGCGACGGTGGCATCAGCGCCCTTGTAGTCAAGGGTTTTTGCGGGGGAAATCAGGAAGTGCATGCGCCTATTTTCGGCCACTCGTGCAAATCCTCGCCGAACTGTGCAATCCGTCTCTTGTGCGCGCAGTCACGTTTGACAGAATCACTGACCACTGACCCATCCTTCCAACACCAGCCATGCGCAACAAACACTTCGCTTCCTGGCTCGGTCAGATGCTCCTGGGCTTTGGCTTGTTTCTCGGGGGCGTCGAAGCCGCCCGCATCACCTGGGGCAGCTGGTGGGAGATGGCCGCCGCAGGCGTGGTGGGGGCGGTTTTGGGCCTCGCGCTGATGGCCTATGCCGAACACTGCGTGCGCCCGCTGCGCATGCTGCGCAAGGCGCGCCGCGCGCTGAGCTTCCCGACCCAATGGGCGGTGAAATTTGACAAGAGCGTGCCGCACGGCGGCGTGATCCCGGTGGCGGTGATCCGCTCCGATGGTGTGCGCTTCGTGATCGACATCCAGGGTTTCCAAGACGCCGGCTGGAACGACCTGATTGAAGGCGAATCGATGCTGGTCGGCCCGCGCGGCAAGAAGTTCAAGCACGACCCGGTGGCACCGCTGATGCAGGCGGCCGAGGCCTGGGGCGCCACGCCCATTCTCTGGCTGCCCGAAGCCAAACACCCGCGCAACCTGCGCCAGGAAGGCTGCACGTTGATCGTGGTGATGGGCGGGGCACGCGAACTCAAGCACGTGTTGCGCGGCGCTGAGATCGTGCCGCGGCGCGATGCCACGCTGGAGATGACCATGCCGCCCAAGGCGCCGCTCAAGCCGCGCAAGGCCGTGTCGTCGGTGGGCTCGCCCGAGATGGCCTGAGAGCCTGCGAGTTTTTCGAGCACGCCCGCTCACCACGCCAAAAGGTGCCCGCTCGTCGTTGCAAATGCTCGCCATAGCCCGAGCTATGGCGAGCATTTGCGCCTAGGAGGCTGCGCGGCAGAACGATTGCGCGGTCGCCTATCTGCCCGGTGTGCTGCGACCGCCGCGGATTTCGAGTTCTGGCCTTGGTGATTGGTTGTTGATCGATTTGGTGGGCCTTGGTTCGGGGCCTTGCGCGGGGGGGATTTCTTTCGTCCTGCCCCCTTACATCGCCATCGTTGCCATACGGCGCAAATTCAGCGCAGCACAAACGAGCTTGAACTCGCATCGCGCTTTGTCCAAGCCGCGCATGCTGAACTGCCGGAACCCCAGCACCTGCTTGATCCAGCCGTTCGGTAGCTCGACGATGGCCTTGCGCCTGCGGTACTTGGCTCGGCCTTCGGCGCTTCGCAGCTTGGCCACCATTGCCGCCGTGTGCGGTAGTCGCTCGGCGTCGATGGCGGCCTGCTTCTTGCCCACGCGTCCAAGCGCCACGATCACCTCGGTGGGTGAGGCGCTCAGCTTGCACAGCACCGCTTCGCTGCGGTAGCCCGCATCGGCCAGCGCCACCTCAGGGGCACGGCCCGTGTTGTGCTCGACCACCTCCAACATCCGGGGCAGCTCGCCGCTGTTGGCGCCGCAGTTGGTCAGCTCAGCTGCCACGATGATCTGGGCGTGGGCATCGACGCCGGTCTGCGCGTTGAAGCACTGCTCGATGCCGGCGCTGGTCTTCATGATGCGACGGTCGGGGTCGGTGAAGTTGTTCTGCGCTTTGGGCGCGGGTTCACCGAAGGCACGTTTGAATGCCCGCCCTGGTTTCTTAGGCACTTCCGTCTTGGGCGCAACGCCTGCGCCGGGTGGAACGGCTGGTTGCGTGCGCCGTCACCTTCGTAGCGCTTGAAGAACGCGCTCAGGTCGAGCGCGTCGATGGTGTCGCTTATGTAGTGGGCCGGATGTCCCGCCGGCAGCCACTCCTGTAGTGACTGCGGCAGCAGGATGTCTTGGTCCGGGGCGTAGGGTTGGCAACTTCTCGGCACGCGTGTCCACACGCAAAACTCGCACCCGAGAACTACATCCCCACAATGCTTCTGCCGCGCAGACTCCTGGTCAATCACTCAAGTCGCCGGCCCGGGTGCCGATAGAAAAAGGGGCTCAAGCCAGAGTCTTCTTCGCCCCAGCAGGCACCCAGATGAGACTTACTCCATGCGCGGCAACGATCGCTCTGCTGAGCTCGGCCGCCTTGACCGCCACGGCCCAGGCGCAAGGCCTCGAGTTCCAGTTCAGCGGCTACGGCACCCTCGCCGCCACTTACGCCGACACCACCAACGCGCAGTTCCGTTCGTCGTGGCAACAAAGCCGCGGCTCGCGCGGCCGGGTCGATTGGGGTGTCGACTCGCGCATCGGCGTGCAGCTCGATACCACCGTCAACGAGACCTTTTCCGCCACCGGTCAGCTGCTAGTGCAGCGGCTCGGCAGCAAAGAGCGGCTCGCCGTCGAATGGTTGTACGGCCAGGCCCAACTCGGGCCCGACACGGCCCTGCGCGCAGGCCGGGTGGTGCTCACCGCCTTCATGCTCTCGGACGTGCGCAACGTCGGGTACTCGCAGCACTGGGCCCACACGCCCTACGAGGTGTATCTCACCTTCCCACCGGTCGATGGAGCGCAGCTGCTGTACCGCAGCACTTGGGAAGGGATCAAGCTTTCGGTGCAACCGACCTTCGGGCGTGCCGAAGCCGAGTTCTACTACCAGCGCGGCCCGGCAGGGCTTGTGCCCGCCCACACCGCGTTTCACAAGCTCTTCGCACTGAACCTCACGGCCGAGCGGGGAAACTGGATCGCGCGGCTGGGTCACACCGTGGCCGACGCCACCATCGAGTGGTCGATCGCCGCCCCCGAACCCTTGAAGTACACCTTCACCAGCGTGGGCCTGCAGTACGACAACGGCAAGCTGCTGGCCATGGCCGAGATGATGACCGGCAAGACCGACAGCCAGCGCTACGACATCTCGGGCCAGTACCTCACCGCGGGCTACCGGCTCGGCGCCTGGATGCCCTATGCAAGCTCTTCGTACCTGCGCAACCGCGGCACGGTGATCCAGACCTTGCCCGACTCGCGCACCACCGCGCTCGGCATGCGCTGGGATGCCGTCAAAGACGTGGCCATCAAGGCGCAAACCGAGCGGGCGCGCCTTTCCGGGCAACAGTTCATCAACCTCACACCCGGCACCGACCTTCGCCGCAGCGCCACGGTCTATACCCTGGCGCTCGACTTCGTGTTCTGAGCAGTGGGGATGGGCATGTTCATTCAGCTCGTCACAGCCGCGCTTCTCACCTTGGCCGCCTGCGCGGTGCGGGCGGGCGACCTGGTGGTGATCGTGCACCCGAGCGCACCTACCCTCAACAAGGAGCAGGTGGCCGACGTGTTCCTGGGGCGTGCGCCGCGCTCGGTGCCGGTTGACCAGCCGCACACCGTGCCCATGCGCGCGGAGTTCTACCGTCGTGCGACCGAGCGTGACCTAGCCCAGGTCAAGGCGGTGTGGTCGCGTGTGATCTTCACTGGCAAGGGCCGCGCCCCAAAGGAATACGCGGACTCGGCGGCGGTGAAAAAAGTGGTGGCCGAAAACCCCCGCGCCGTGGGCTACATCGAAAAGTCTGCGGTGGACGGTAGCGTCAAAGTGGCCTTCGAGCTCGACTGAATGCCCAGCGGCGTGACGCACTCGACACCTCGGCACACAAGCTGGCCGCGCGGATGCCGATAACCACTGCTGAAGCTCTGTCCATTCATGCCGTGCAAGCCGTCGCCAAGCGCCTTTGGGCGCTCCCCCTCGTTGCAAGAACGCTGAGCCTGTTCTCTGCCGCGTCGGTGTGTTTGCTGCTGGCCGCCGCCGCCTCGCTCGGCCAGGTGGTGGATCTGCCTGCCTGGCTCGCCGCC
Organism: Rhizobacter sp.; assembly: GCA_046598195.1. Taxonomy (GTDB): domain Bacteria; phylum Pseudomonadota; class Gammaproteobacteria; order Burkholderiales; family Burkholderiaceae_C; genus Rhizobacter. The sequence goes on from JBKJJF010000211.1 coordinate 10,486, forward strand.
TTGGTGCGCGACATTTCACCGGCCAGCGCCGCCGCCTTCGCCGGCATCGCGCTGGGCCAGATGCTCGCGCAGCAAGCCGCTGGCCGCAGCACGATCCGCCTGCAAACCGCCCTCGGCTGCGCCGTGATCCTGCTCACGCTGGTGCCGCAATGGCGCGGCTTGGCCGCCCTGCTCGCCAACAGGCCCAGTACGCTGCCCGACCACGTGTCGCCGCTGATGGCGCTCGGGCTGGCCTGTGGTGGCCTGTCGCTGCTTCGCCCGCCCGCGCGATGGAGCGGCCTGGTCAGCTCCGCGCTGCTGCGCTGGTTGCCGGCGCTGGTGCTTACGGTGCTGGCCTTGCTCGGCATCATGTCGCTGGTGTTGTCACGCCAGATCGGCCAATACTGGTTCGCCTCATTCGACATCAGCCCCGGCCCGGCGGTCGCCTTTCTTCTGCTCACCGCCGGCCTGCTGCGCGATCGTGACGAAAGCACCCTCAACACCCTGCGCGAAGACTTTCGCATTTCCATCATGAGCCTCATCGTGCTCACCGCGGTGGTGGTGGTGACCGGCATCGCCACCTTCTGGGCGGTGCAGGCCCGCTTGCAAGAGTCGGAGCAAGAACGCCTGGTGCAAAGCGCCTACCGGCGCGAAATGGCCTTCAACTATCAGCTGGCCAACGCCAGCCGCCTGGCCTCTGACCTGGCGCAGTCACCAGCCATCGCCAAGGTGATGACGCTTTCCAGCGCGCAGATCGCGGCCTCCTCGGCAACGCTCAACGACGAGCTTGCGGCAATGTGGCGCGAAGAGTTCACCGCCATCCGCTTCGAGCTCGCCGAGCGCGGGGCCACCCTGCCCTCGCGCGGCACCTTCTTGCCGACCGAGCTGCCTGGGGTTGCGCTGGAACAAGCCACCGACATGCATTTCGAGCTGCAGTGGAACGACGGCCTCATGGCCTACGCCAAGGTGCCGGTGCTGCAGTCGGGGCGTGCGCTCGGTTGGGTCATCTCGCAGCAGCGCCTGCTGCTCATGACCGAGCAGCTCTTCGAGACGGCCGATCTCGGCCAGCATGTCGAGGTGCGCCTGTGTGCGCCCGAGTCAGCCACCCAAGCCTGGTGCATGCCCTCGCAGCCGGGGGGCAACAAGATCGTGCTGCCGCTGCAAGACGCCAAGCGTGGCGCCAGCGCCATTGCGCTGGGCATACGCGGCGAGCAGGGGACGATGGTGTCAACCGACGAACGTGGCACACCGGTCATCGACGTCTTCGCCTCGGTGCAGCGCCCGCTCGGCCTCCAGCTTCGCCAGTCGATTGACACGGTGGTGGCACCGGTGCGCGAAAAGCTCAAGCAGGTGTTCGCCGTGATCGGCGTGATGCTGGTCGCCGGGCTGGTGATACTGAACCTGCAGGTGCGCCCGCTCGCGCTGCGCCTGGTGCTCAACGAGCGCCGCCTGTCCACCGTGATGAGCAGCGTGAGCGACGGCATCATCACGACCGATGCACGAGGCCGGGTGACCTACCTCAACCGCGCCGCCGAAGCCATGACCGGCTGGCCAATGGCCGACGCCATGGGCCAAGCCGTCGCCGCCGTCTACAGCGCGGTGCAGGCTGACAGCGGCCGGCCTGCCGCGTCCATCGTCGACCAAGTGCTTGGCGGCCAGGCGGCGCGCAACGGCTCCGAGGTTGACCTGGTGTGCAAGGTCAACGGCTCGCGCCTGCCGATCACCGACACCGTGTCGTTGGTGCAAGACCGCAACAACGTGGTCGAAGGTGCGGTGCTGGTGTTCCACGACGCGACCGCCGCCCGCGCACGCTCGGCCGCCATCAGCTACGAGGCCTCGCACGACACGCTGACCGGCCTGGTTAACCGAAAGGAGTTCGAGCGCCGCCTCGCGGCGCTGGCCTCGGCGGACGGTGATGTACCGGCCGACCCACCGCTGCAACACTCGCTGCTCTACATCGATCTCGACCGCTTCAAGCAGGTGAACGACAGCGCCGGCCACGCCGCTGGCGACGAGTTGCTGCGCCAGGTGACACGCCTGATGCACAAGGCACTGCGCACGAGCGACGTCTTCGCGCGTGTGGGCGGCGACGAGTTCACCGTCATCCTGCCCAGCTGCGGCCCGCACGATGCAAGCCGCATCGCCAACCAGATTCGCCAGGCGGTGGCGAGCTACGGGTTCAACTGGGGCGGCAAGCTGTTCCACATCGGCACCAGCATCGGCGTGGTGTCGTTTGAGCCCGGCGGCGCCGACCTGGCCACACTCGTGAGCACGGCCGACGCTGCCTGCTACCGCGCCAAAAGTTCAGGCCGCAACAACGTGCAAGCCCATGAGGGCGTGCTCGCTGCTGCAGCCTGAGAGACCGGGGCCTATCGAGTGCCCACCGTTCGGGCTGATCTCGTCGAAGCCATCACCGTGCACGGCACCCCCTCGACAGGCGAACGGGGATCGCGCTCAGAAGTGGTGGCGCATGCCGATCTGGTAGCCCGTCACATCGGCACCGGCCGGTGCCACCCCAGCATCCAGGCGGCTCGGCCACACGCCGAAATTCGCATTGCCTTCATTGGTCTGCTTGGCCCCGCCGATGTAGACCAGGGTGCGCTTCGACAGGAAGTGCGTGTATTGCAAGGCGATGGTTCGCGCGTCCGAGTTGGCGGCATCCGACACATCACGGCGCTGCACCGAAGCGGCCACCTCACCGGCACCGACCGGCACGCTCACGCCCAGCATGCCGCCTTTCATGCCCGAGGCACCTTCGGGCCTGACCTTGATGTAGTAGCCGTGCAGCTTCACCGCATCGAAGCGGTAGGTTGCACCCAGTTGCGTGGTGACCAGGTCGACGGCAGGTTGAGCGGGCAGACCCACTGCGGCGCCGGCGATCTTCACCTTGTCATAGGTCAGGCCGGCAAACAGCCGCGTGCCCATGGTGTATTCGAGCGCCGCGCTCAACGGGCGTCCGCCGGGGGCCACACCTTCGGTGGCGCCCAAGAGCAGTTTGGCTTGCAAGCCGGCCAGCGAAGGGCTCAGGTACTGCAGCGAGTTGTTGAATGCCGCGCTGTAGCCCAGCGGGCCGGCGAGGCCTTGCTGGAACATCGGGAACATGCCGCCGGTGTTGCTGCGGCGGAACGGGTCGAGGCGTGCCGTCAACATCAGTGACGGTGTGTACTGGCTGCCCAGCTGCACCGAGCCAAGCGTCGCGCTGCCCAGGCCCACGAAGGTCTCGCGGTTCCAGAACTGACCCGGCACCGGTGACGCCACCGCGCCGGTGTCGGCGTTGAAGCCATGCTCCATCTTGAAATATGCGCGGTAACCGCCGCCCAAGTCTTCGTTGCCGCGAAAACCCAGCCAGGGGGTGTCGGCCGAAACGAACTTGCGGTTTTGCGACGCGGTGTTCGCGGTCGATGAGGTCTTCTGCAAGTTCACCGAAACGTCGATGCGGCCGTAAATCTGCACGCTGCTGGTCTGGCTCATCGCCAGTGTGGGCAGGCCCAGCACGGCGGCGGCAACAAGGGTATGGCGGGTTTTCAAAGTCAGTCTCCAGTTGTTGAATGTGTGATGCGCGCGGTGCACAACCGCATGGCGAAGCGGATGCTATGGATCGCTGGCGCTCGCCATAAGATGGAGAAAAGCTGAGCTCGATGCCTCGTGGGTATCTTCTCGTTTCCCCCCATCTACACTGCACACGCGTTGCTTCACTCGCCCGGCGCGGGCCCTCAGAACAAGAGCCGCCCGGTCTCAGACATCACGCCGATGTCGCTCCACACGCTGCCCACCTGGCCCTCGCCAAAGCGCACCCGAAAGCCGCCCAGGTCAACCTCGCCCATGCTGTGCAGCGAGCGCGCCAGCGCCGCGGGGGTGGGCGTGCCCTCGATGCGGCGCAGGCCTTCCACCAGCACGCGCACCCCCACGCAGCCCTCCAGGTGAAAGCTGGTGTACTCGGTCATGCGTGGCAACGACTGCCGCATGGCCGACTGGAACTCGCGCTGCAGCTGCAGCACCCGCCCGTTGGGGTTGGGAATGGCCTGCGTGAGGCCCAGCCCGCGTGCTCCCTTCACGCCCGCCACCTTCACGGCCAAGGTGGGCGACAGGTAGCCGAGTGCAAACACCGCCTGCTCCACACCCGCCCCCCGCAGCTTGGCCAATGCATCGGCCATGAAGTGCGGGAAGCCGATCACCACATAGGCCTGCGCCTTCGCGCCAGCCGAGTTGCGCACGGCCTCGGCCAGCGACTCAGGCGCGAGCGTGCTCAGGCTCGACGTGAGGGTGAGGCCACCCAGCCGTTCGGCCCCGGCCTTCAACACCGCCAGGCCCGACAGCCCGACGCCCGCGTCTTGGTACAGCACATGAATGCGCTGGATGCCCAGCGTCTTGCTGTGCAGCAACACACGCTCCAGTTGCACCCGGTCGCCCGAGCGAATGTGAAAAAGCCGCTCATGCCCAGGTTGGCGAAACACCTCTGCGCCGGGGATCACCCCCACGATCACCACGTCAGAGGTGTCGAGCGCACGGGTCGAGAGCAGCGTGCCCAGCACCCCCGAGCCCATCACGTTGACCAAGGCGATGGGTTTGCGCGCCATGGCCTGCTGAAACTTTTCGGTGACGAGCGGTGCGCGCAGCTCGTCGTCGATCGCAAAAAATTGCAGCTTTCGGCCACGCACCCCGCCCGCGCGGTTGACCTGATCCACGCAGGCACGCGTGCCTTCGTAGAGTTGTTGCGCCTCGGGGGTGCTGGCCACACCGATGGGGGCGATCTGCCCGATGACGATGTCTTGCGCCATCGCCACGCCCCCACTCCAGAGCAGGGCCGTTGCAAGCCAGCGCCAAGTCGTCTGCTTCATCGTTGCCGTCGTGCGCATCCTGTTGTCTCCGTGTCGTTGGAATGGCCGGGGATGCTATGGATCGCACCTGGCTTCGCACAGATGGTGCGCACGGGCTGTCGATGCGCAATCCACATCGTGTAAATAAGTCACGCATCACGCCACGCAACGCAACACAACACGTGCGGCCGCGCGCAGAGCGATGCTGCTTGCTGATCGCTCTGCGTGTTTTGGCATCTTCGTGGCGAGGCCGTGCGTCCTTAGAGTTCTGCTCACTCATTCCCCGTCATCAGGAACACCAGGAGACACACGATGCGCACTACATGGATGGTCGTTGCGGCAGGCGCCGCTCTCGGCCTCGGATTCGTCGGCTGCAGCGCACCCGGCACCCCACCAACCCCCACCGTCGACATCACCAGCGGCACCGTGATCAGAAACGTGACCGTGGTCGACACGCGCACGGGCACCAGCTCTGCCAACCGCGCCGTGGTCATCGAGCAGGGCAAGATCAAGCAGGTGCTCGCCAACACCGCGGTCACCGTGAGCGGCAGCGCCAAGGTGGTCGATGCGAGTGGCAAGTTTGTCGTGCCGGGTTACCTCGACATGCACACCCACCTGCTGCCCAGCGCCGTGTTTCACCAGGCCCCGGCTTGGCCGCTGCTGATCGCCAACGGCGTGACCGGCATCCGCGAGATGGTTGGTGTGCCACCCTTGATCGCAGCCGCCAAGCGTTTCAACGTGGCGCGTGCCGCCGGTGCACTCGACGCCCCCGAGGTGCTGCAAGTGCCCGGCATGGTGATCTCGGGCGTGAGCACCGCCGCCAGCGGCGTGCAAGCCGTGATGCAGACCAAGGCGATCGGCGGTGACTTCGTGAAGGTGATCTCGGCCGGCCCAGAAGCCCTGACCGCCATCATGCAAACCGCCAAGGCCCAGGGCCTTGACGTGGCAGGCCACCTCTCGGCCGGCGTGAGCGCGGTCGACATGACCAAGTCAGGCATGAAGGCCATCGAACACCTGGGCGGAGGCTGGAGCATTGCGCTCGACTGCGCACGCGACCAGGCCAGCATCCGCGCCGACATCGTGGCCGGCAAGGGCGCCAAGATGCCCGTGCCCTTCACACCCACCTACCCGGTGAGCCCCTTCCGCTACGGTGCTGACGATGCGCCCTTCATGCAGCGTGCGATCGACACCTACGACGCGGCAGCCTGCGAGAGCGTGGCCCGCAGCGTGGCGCAGTCGGGCACCTGGCAGGTGCCGACCATGATCCGCCTGCACACCATGACCAACAGCGACGCAGCCGCGTTCCGCAACGACGCCAACCTGAAATACGTCGACCCCACCACCAAGGCCTTGTGGAACCGCCTGGCCAATGAGTTTGCCGCCCTGCAGCCCAGCAGCGCACCCGAGACCATACGCAACTCGTATGCGTCGTTCACACGCACGCTCACACTGCTGCGCAAACAAGGCGCGGCCTCCAAGGTGCTGACCGGCAGTGACGTGGGTGGCATCTGGGTGATCCCGGGGTTTTCACTGCACCAGGAGTTTCGCGAGTTGGCCAACGCAGGCTTCACGCCGCTCGAAGTCTTGCAGGCCACCACGCTCAACGGCGCGCGCTTCTTGAACCGCGAAGCCACCATGGGCACGGTAGAAGCCGGTAAAAACGCCGACCTGGTGCTGCTCGACGCCAACCCGGTGAACGACGTCGCCAATCTGTCGAAGATCGCCGGCGTGGTCAACGCCGGCAAATACTTCTCGAAGGCCGATCTCGACGCCCTGAAAGACAGCGTGGCCCGCGCCGCCGCTGCCGCCCCGCTGCGCCAGGTGAGCGCGGTGCTCGACACCAGCCATCGCCACTGAGTTCTTCTCAGCATTGCCGGGCCTGCCCCGCCGTTGTGGTGGGCAGCGCCCGGTTTTTTTATGGGCTACGAAGGCGCGCCGTCGTGCGGCGGCAAGATCAGGCCCAGCCGGCCCAGGCCTGGAACATCGCCTCGGGCGCGGGGGCGAACTCGCGCTTGTGCAATGCGACGCACTCACCCTGCTCCAGCACCAGCACCACCAGGTGCTTCGCGGCCGAGGGCAAGGATGTTCGTCGCCAGGGCAAACGCATGGCAGATGCGGCTTGCGGCGATGCGATCACCGCAAGACATCGGGGAGTAACACCAAGGCCACGGTTCTTTCAAGAAAGAGCGGGCTGGCTCCGATGAGATTCTTGTTGCTCATGTTTGGCGCACTCCAATGCACATTCCCTGCTGGTTCCAGGGTTTGCGTGTATCGATGAATTGAGGGCTGTGCTCGAATACTGGGAGCTCTCATCTGAAGCCGTTTTCTGGAGAAACACACCATGCGCAACTACCTGCAGTTCTACATCGACGGCCGCTGGGTCGACCCCGCCACGCCAAAGAGCATCGACGTCATCAACCCGGCCACCGAAGTGTCTGCCGGCCGCATTTCCATGGGCTCGGCCGCTGATGTCGACGCGGCCGTCATGGCCGCGCGCAAGGCTTTCGAGAGCTACTCGCAAACCAGCGTCGCCGAGCGCATGGCCTTGCTCGAACGCATCATTGGCGAGTACAAAAAACGTTACGCCGATGTGGCCGCGGCCATCACCGAAGAGATGGGCGCGCCCGCCAAACTGTCCAACGAAGCGCAGGCCGCGATGGGCATCGCCCACCTGCAGACTGCGCTCGGTGTGCTCAAGGACTACAGCTTCACCAAGGCGCGTGGCAGCACCCTGCTCGTGCAAGAGCCGATCGGCGTGTGCGCCTTCATCACGCCCTGGAACTGGCCGATGAACCAGATCGCCTGCAAGGTGGCGCCAGCCTTGGCCGTGGGTTGCACCATGGTGCTCAAGCCATCGGAGATCGCACCCTTCTCCGCCCATGTGTGGGCCGAGATCCTGCATGCAGCCGGCGTGCCCGCGGGTGTGTTCAACCTGGTCAACGGCGACGGGCCGACCGTGGGCGCGGCGCTGTCCAGCCACCCGGAAGTTGACATGGTGTCGTTCACCGGGTCCACACGCGCCGGCATCGAGGTGGCGCGCAATGCCGCGCCCACAGTCAAGCGTGTGCACCAAGAGCTGGGCGGCAAATCGCCCAACATCATTCTCGAAGACGCCGACCTGAAGACGGCGGTGACGGCGGGTGTGCGCGGTGTGATGGGCAACTCCGGCCAATCGTGCAACGCACCCACGCGCATGCTGGTGCCCAAGTCGCGCATGGCCGAGGCGCTGGCCATTGCCAAGGCCGCCGCCGAGGCCACCACGGTGGGCGCACCCGACAGCGGCGCTGCGCTGGGCCCGGTGATCTCGGCCGGCCAGTGGGACAAGATCCAGACGCTGATCCACAAAGGCATCGAAGAAGGTGCCACGCTGGTGGCCGGTGGCCCCGGCAAGCCGCAGGGCCTGGAGACCGGCTACTACGTCAAGCCAACGATTTTCGGCAACGTGAACAACCAGATGACGGTGGCACGCGAAGAAATATTCGGCCCGGTGCTGACCATCCTGGGCTACGACACGGTCGATGAAGCCGTGGCCATCGCCAACGACACACCTTACGGCCTGGCCGCGTATGTCTCTGGCACCGACCCCGAGGCCACACGCAAGGTGGCGGCGCGCTTGCGTGCAGGCCAGGTCAACATCAACAGCGCGGCCATCGACCTGATGGCGCCCTTCGGTGGCTTCAAGCAGTCGGGCAACGGCCGCGAATGGGGCGACCATGCCTTCAGCGAGTTCCTGGAAGTGAAAGCCATGCTGGGCTACGCGCCCGACAAGGCCGGTTGAGCCAACCAACCCGCAGGTCTCAAGAAACTCTGGAGACCTGCGGGGGTGTGCTGATGGGTGATTCCCCGGCGCAGCTGAATACAAGCTCATCGTCGTGAGCTCCAAGCGGCTGCCCTACACCCCCAACAGCCTCTGCGCATTCAAATGCGCCAGCTTCGCCTTGTCAGCAGGCGCGATCTCCAGCCCCTCAAACCACTTCACCGCTTGCAGGTTCGACTCGAACGGGTAGTCGACCGAAAAAAGCATGTTGTCGTAGCCGACCACACTCGCCGTGCACACCAGCTCGGGGGTCGAGAACACGCCGGCGGTGGTGATGCTGAAGTGATCGAGAAAATAGTTGCGCACTGACTTCTTCAGGTGCGGGTACTTCGGTGTGAGCCGGCTGTCGGCGCGCCACAGTGCAAACGGCAGCAACTCGCCCATGTGGCCAATGACCATCTTGAGCCGTGGGAACTGGTCGAACACGCCGCTCAAGATGATGCGCAGCACGTGGGTGCCGGTCTCCACCGCATACCCCCACGGCGCGTAGCCCAGCACGGGAAAACCTTTGTAGTAGGCCTCAAGCACCGCCGGGTGGGGGTTGGCGGGGTGCAGGTAGATGGGCACACCCAGCGCCTGGGCGGCTTCAAAAATCGGCCAGAAACGTTTGTCGTCAAGGTACTCGCCGCGGGTGTGGCCGTTGACCATCGCCCCTTTGAAACCATACTGTTTGACCGCGCGCTCCAGCTCGCGGGCCGCGCCTTCGGGGGCTTGTGTGGCCAGGGTGGCAAAGGCCGCAAAGCGTGTGGGGTGCGCGGCCACGGCTTCGGCCAGGGCGTCGTTGGCCACCGCAGCGAGTGAGAGTGCGCGTGCGCCGTCTTGCATTTCTTGCACGCCGGGCTTGGCGTGCGAGAGCACCTGCAAGTCGATGCCGGCCTGGTTCATGCCCTCGATGCGCATGTCGCCCAGCTCGTCGAGCCCGGGCACGCGTGTGGGGGCCAGCAGCGCACGGTCAACCTCGTCGTAGGTCGCCAGGATGGTGGCGTCGATGTAGTGTTCTTCGAGTGCGATCAGTCTCATGGTGGTCCGTGCGCTGGGGTCTGGGGGTCGATGGTGACCCGCTCTGATTCGATGTTAGAGAGCACGGGAGGCATGCAGAAGATGGTGCGGGGGCGGGGTCGATGCCGTCGTGGCATCAGCTGGCGGCCAGCTGACATCCGAAAGAAGCCAGCGGCGCTGCCCAGGCCTCACACCTTGAAGTCAGACGCCGCCCGCACCCCAAGCGCAAAGTCGTCAATCAACGCCGGCCCATCGGGCGACAAAAAGGGCTGCAACTCGCCCGTCACGTAGGCCCGCAGGAACTGCCGCGACATGCTCACACCCTCAAGGCAGTGCTGCGCATCCACACCCAGCGCCTGCAGCCAGGTGTGCACCACGCTGTCGATGTAGCGCTCGGGGTCGGGCACACCCTGGTGCAAGGCGGTCGCACACGACTCGATCATGCCGCGCAAGAAGTCGAGCGCGACCTGGTCGTCTTGCACGTGGTACTCGCCGCGCGCGCGGCCTTCGGCCAGGTCTTGCAGCACGATCTCGCCGAAGGTGCGCTCGCCCACCCAGCCGCGGGTGCGCACCACCAGGCTGGCCCAGGTGGGGTCGAGCAGGCTGCGTGTCATCAAGGCGCGCAACGCCACCGAAGTGCTCTTCCACTTTTCGGTGAAAACCGAGCGAAAGCGCTCGCCTTCGAGCACCGACAGGCGCGCCAGGTCGTTGCCCAGCGATGCGAGGGCTTCTTCGATCGAATCGAAGTATTTGTAGAAGGTGCCGCGCGACACCTTGGCACGGGCCACCACGTCTTCGACCGTGGGCAGGCCGCGCCGGTCGACCACGCACAAGGCCAGCGCGGCACTCAAGATGCGTGCGCGTGTCAGGCTGCGTTTTTTGTCGGCGCTGGCCGAGCGGTAGTCGCGCTCGGTGGCGCCCGTTTTGGGGGCTGGCTGCATGGTCGACACCCGCCGGCGGCAGGCGGTGTCGAGCGTACACCCCGGCGCGGGCGCGGTGTCAGGCCACACCGTGCTCGCTTGCACACTGCAGCGCAAAACCGAGCTGCTGCATTTGCAGCGCACGGCCCACGTGGTGAAGGTCCATGCAGTGGCCGGTGCCGCGCACCATGGCAGCGTCCACCCGCGGCGAGCGGCTCAGCGCACGCGCAAAGTTGTCGACCTCGCCCTGGCTCATGACCCACAGCCGGTCGACCTCGGCCTGGCGGTAGTGCACGGGCACGGTGATCTTGCCGAGCGTGGCGTGCGCGTTCTGGCTCCAGGTGCTGACCACGTCGACCAGCTCCGCCTTGGGGGCCGGGGCGTTGGCGATGTCGCTGTCGCGAACCAGGCGGCGCTCGAAGCTGCCTTCGGGGCCAAACATCAGCGCGTCTTTCACGGGCGGGGGCATGTCGACGGTGGGCGTGTCGGGCAGCTGCTCCCACAGCGGCTTGTGCTCGGGGGGCGTGTTCAGGCACATGCCCGAGAGTGCAATGCCGAGCAGCGGCAGCTCGCTCTTTTGCTCGGCCGCCAGAGCAGCCATGCTGGCGGTGATGGCGCCACCGATCGAGTGGCCAATGATGAAGATGCCGGCCGTGCCGCTGCCGTGGCGTTGCCAGGCGTCTTTGAGGGTGCGCAGCAGGTGGCGGGCCTGGCCTTGCACTGTCATTTCAGCGGGTGGCAATGACAGGCTGTTCACGTAGCCCGGCCGGTCGGGCGCGATCAGCGGGATGCGGTTGTCGGTGGCCACTTCAAACAGCGAAGCGCCGGGCACGTCGAAGTAGGCCGAGGTGTAGGTGCCGCCATGAAGGGCCACCACCAGCGGGGTGCGCGGCGATAGCGGGCTATTGGGTCGGTAATAGCGGCCAGACAGCTCGCCAAACAGAGAAGAAGTGTGGGTGGATGCGCTCATGGGTGTCTCGTCTTTCGTGTGGCAAGGGCGGCCGGTGCCCTGGCTGTCGTTGTGATGGCGGCATGTTAGGAAGTGGGCGCGGCGGCGGTGTTCAACCTGATCTCGTGTTTTCCCTGAGCGGGAGCAGGTCGCATGCGCACGTGCTGCGTTTTGCATGCAATCTCGGCATATCGTGCTGCGGCGGGCTGGCTGCGCATGCGCTTGCGGGCACAAATGCCGCAGGCCTGTACCTAGAGTCACAGCTCAAGGAGAACACCATGAGCGACCCCGCGATCCAGCCGTTTCTCACCCCGGCCGACGCCGACCCGCAAGAATCCGCCGAGTGGCGCGATGCCCTGGCCTCGGTGCTTCAGGCCGCCGGCCCGCAGCGTGTGCGCGAGCTGATGAGCATGCTGGCCGCCACCGCGCGTGACCCCTCCATCGGCTGGCAGCCCACCTGGGGCACGCCCTACGTCAACACCATTGCGGTGAACCAACAACCGGCGTTCCCAGGCGACCTGGCCATCGAGGAGCGCTTGGCCTCGCTGATGCGCTGGAACGCGCTCGCGATGGTGGTGCGCGCCAACCAGGCTTATGGCGAGCTGGGCGGCCACATCGCGAGCTACGCGAGCGCGGCCGACCTGTTCGAGGTGGGCTTCAACCACTTCTTCCGCGCCGGGCAAGAGGCCGCGAAAGACGACCTGGTGTTCTACCAGCCGCACTCGGCGCCCGGTGTCTACGCACGCGCCTTTCTCGAAGGCCGCCTGAGTGCCAACGACCTGGCCCACTACCGGCAAGAGATCGGTGCACCCGGCGCGCAGGCACAAGGCCTGTCCAGCTACCCGCACCCGTGGCTGATGCCCGACTTCTGGCAGTTCCCCACCGGCTCGATGGGCATCGGCCCGATCAGCTCGATCTACCAGGCGCGCTTCATGCGTTACCTGCACCACCGCCAGTTGCTCGACACCAGCAGCCGCAAGGTGTGGGGCGTGTTCGGCGACGGCGAGATGGACGAGCCCGAGAGCATGAGCGCACTCACACTCGCCTCGCGCGAGAAGCTCGACAACCTGATCTGGGTCGTCAACTGCAATCTGCAGCGGCTCGACGGCCCGGTGCGCGGCAACGGCCGCATCATCGACGAGCTGGAGTGCCTGTTTGCCGGTGCCGGCTGGCGTGTGATCAAACTGGTGTGGGGCTCCGACTGGGACGGCCTCTTTGCCAGCGACCACGAAGGCGCCTTGGCCAAGGCGTTTTCACAAACGGTGGACGGCCAGTTCCAGACTTTCGCCGCGAAAGACGGCCGCTACAACCGTGACAACTTCTTCGGCCAGAACCCGCAGCTCGCTGCGCTGGCGCAAGGCCTCACCGATGAGCAGATCGACCGCCTCAAGCGTGGTGGCCACGACCTGGTGAAGATCCACGCCGCCTACCACGCGGCCATGAGCACCGAGGGCCAGCCGACGGTGATATTGGCGCAGACCAAGAAGGGCTACGGCATGGGCGACGCCGGCCAGGGCCGCATGACCACGCACCAGCAAAAGAAGCTGGAGCGTGCCGACCTGATTGCCTTTCGCAACCGCTTCAACCTGCCGCTCACTGACGAGCAGGCCGCATCGCTGGAGTTCTTCAGGCCGGCCGACGACAGCCCCGAGATGCGCTACCTGCATGCGCGCCGCACGGCGCTGGGCGGCTACATGCCGAGCCGTCGCACCCGCGCGCAGAGCGTGGCCGTGCCACCGCTCGCAAAGTACGCCAACTTTGCCCTCAAGGCTGAAGGCAAGGAGATGAGCACGACCATGGCCTTCGTGCGCATGCTCACCAACCTGCTGAAAGACAAGGAGCTGGGGCCGCGCGTGGTGCCCATCGTGGCCGATGAAGCGCGCACTTTCGGCATGGCCAATCTGTTCAAGCAGGTGGGCATTTATTCGAGCGTGGGCCAGACCTACGAGCCCGAAGACATTGGCTCGGTGCTGAGCTACCGCGAGGCCACCGACGGGCAGATTCTTGAAGAAGGCATCAGCGAGGCCGGCGCCATCAGCAGCTGGACGGCGGCGGCCACCAGCTACTCGGTGCACGGCCAGGCGATGCTGCCCTTCTACATCTACTACTCGATGTTCGGCTTCCAGCGGGTGGGCGACCTGATCTGGGCGGCGGCCGACCAGCGCTCGCGCGGCTTCTTGCTCGGCGCCACCGCGGGCCGCACCACGCTCGGCGGCGAAGGCCTGCAGCACCAAGACGGCAGCAGCCTCTTGCAGGCCTCCACGGTGCCCAACTGCCGCGCCTATGACCCCTGCTTTGCGGGCGAGTTTGCGGTGATCCTCGACCACGGCATGCGCGGCATGCTGGAGCGGCAGGAAGACGTTTTTTACTACGTCACCCTGATGAACGAAAACTACGCCAACCCCACCCTGCCCGAGGGTGTGGAGGCCGACGTCATCCAGGGCCTGTACCGCTTTGCCACACACAGCGTGCAGAGCGCGCGTGGGCAGGTGCGGCTGATGGGCTCGGGCACGATCTTGCGTGAGGTGATTGCCGCCGCCGAGCTCTTGGCAAGTGAGTGGCAGGTGGAAGCCGAGGTGTGGAGCGCCACCAGTTTCAGCGAACTGGCCCGCGAGGCCGCGGAAGTGGAGCGATGGAACCGCCTGCACCCACAAGAGCCGCAGCAGACGAGCCATGTGCGGCGCTGCCTGCCCGGTGACTCACCCATCGTGGCGGCGAGCGACTACGTGCGCGCCTGGCCGCAGCTGGTGGCCAGCCATGTGGCCGCGCCCTTCGTGGCGCTGGGCACCGACGGCTTCGGCCGCAGCGACACACGTGCGGCGCTGCGCGAGTTCTTTGAAGTCGACCGGCACCAGATCGTGCTGGCCGCGCTGACGGCGCTGCGCGATCAAAACAAGCTGGACGCAGCGGTGTGCGCGCAAGCCATCGAGCGTTACGGCATCCAGACCGAGCTTCGCCCTTCCTGGGCACGCTGAGCCACGGCCCAGGCGACGTGAGAAGCTGCGCGACTCGGTCAGCAGGGGCGAGGTGGTGGTGCCGGTGATCAAAGGCGCCGACCCTGATCCAAAAAGTATCCTGACTAGCGACGAACCTCAGCCAAGCTCCGTTCGCCCTGAGCCAGTCGAAGGGTGCGCAGTGCACGGCGCCGGCTTCGACAGGCTCAGCCCGAACGGAAAATTGGATGGGCTGAGGTTCGTCGCTAGTCTGGATGAGGAAAGAGCGCAGCTCGTCGCCGGTCGCCCCAACTCAGGCTCTCAGCCCGCACCGTCGGTGGTGACGCGCAACAAAGAAAAACGGCGACCCGCAGGCCGCCGTTGATCCGAGTCGAAGCGAAGAGAGCTCAGAACCCCAAGCTCGCCAGCAAGTCATCCACTTCCGTCTGATTGGTCACCACGTCGGTGCGGCCTTTCGGGCTGACCACCGGGCCGTTCAGCACAGCGGCGCTGTGCTCGATCACCTTCTGTGCCTCCGGCGGTGCGGCTTGCACCAGCAGCTTCACCAAGCTGTCTTCCAGGTCGGCAGCGAGCGACACCACCTTGGCCACCACCTGGCCGGTGAGGTCATGGAAGTCTTGCGCCATCATGATGTCGGTCAGGTGCCGGTCGATGCGCGCGGTGGCGGCTTCGACGTCGCTCACAAAATTCATCACCGAGCCCGAGGCCACGGCCTTCACCGGGTCGGCCACGATGGCGGCCGCAATGCGGCGTGTTTCGGCAGCGATCGTGTTGTGTTCAAGCTTGGCCTGGTCGACCGAGTTCAGCACCTTGTTGGCTGCGGCGCCCGTTTTTTCGGCAATGTAGTTCAGGCGGCTGCGTGCGTCGGGCAGGTTGTTCGCGGCGTCTTGCAGCTTGGGCATCACGCCCAGTTGGTGCAAGGTGTCGTGCAGCTGGCGGGTGATGAGCCCGAGTTGTTGAAACACCTCGGGCGAGGCCGCGGCTTGAGCGTGTGCCGGGTTGGCGAGCACAGCCAGGTTGTCCATCTTCATGTGGATCTCCCTTAGGCCGCAGTGGCCAGTTTTTGCATGATCTTCAGAACCTTTTCTTCCAAGGTGGCCTTGGTGAAAGGTTTGACGATGTAGCCGGCGGCGCCGTCTTGCGCAGCACGCACGATGTCTTCTTTGCGGGCTTCGGCCGTGACCATCAGCACCGGAATGTGCTTCAGGCTGGCCTCGGCCTTGATGGCGGCGAGCAGCTCGAAGCCGTTCATGTTGGGCATGTTGATGTCACTGACCACGAAGTCGAACTTGCCGTTCTTGAGCAGGTTCAGCGCGGCGACGCCGTCTTCCGCCTCTTCGGCATTGTTGTAACCGAGCTCCTTCAGCAGGCCGCGCACGATGCGCCGCATGGTGGAGAAGTCGTCGACGATCAGGAATTTCATCTCAGGGTTGCTCATGGAGGGCCTCGCGTGGTGCTACTGCGGCTGTTATCGGGCGTTCGGGTTGGATATTGAGGGCACAGTTGGCGTCTTGGCCAAGCTTGCTGCACTGGCCGCCGTTTGCGCGGGGTCGGCAGGCTCCTCAGGGCTCTTCTGGAAAAAGCGGTCTTCCGCGTCGCGGTTCATCACGATGATGCTGATGCGCCGGTTGCTCGGGCTGAGTGGGTCTTCACGTTGAAAGGGCACGCTCGAAGCCAGGCCCTGCACACGCAAGATCCGGTCGGCCGGCAGCCCCCCGCCGACCAGCTCGCGGCGCGAGGCGTTGGCCCGGTCGGCCGACAGCTCCCAGTTGCCATAACCCAGACCGTTGCGGTCACCCGCAAAGGGCTGGGCGTCGGTGTGGCCTTCGAGTGTGAGGCGGTTGGGCACCTCGGCGAGCACGGCGCCGATCTCCTGCAGCAGCTCGCGCATGTAGGGCTTCACGATGGCGCTGCCGCTGTCAAACATCGGCCGGCTTTGTTCGTCGACGATCTGGATGCGCAGGCCATCGGGCGTCATGTCGAGCTTGATCTGGCTCTTGACGGCGCCGAACTTGGGGCTGTTGGCCAGCACCTCTTCCATCTGCTTCTTGATTTGCTCCAGCTTGCCGGCCTCGGCCGCACGCTGCTCGGCACGCATGGCGGCGAGGTTGATGGTGCTCTTGGTGGTGGTGATGTCGCCGCGCTTGACTTGGCCGCCGGCACGGGTGACATCGGTGCCGCCGCCCTTGACCACATGCGATGAGTCGCCCGAGCCGCTGCCGCCGCTCAAGAGCGCCACGCGCAGTGGCGATTGAAAGTAGTCGGCAATGCCCTTCTTGTCGCCCTCGGTGGTGGAGCCGAGCAGCCACATGAGCAGGAAGAACGCCATCATGGCCGTCACGAAGTCGGCATAAGCGATCTTCCAGGCGCCGCCATGAACCGCATGGCCGCCCTTCTTGATGCGCTTGATGATGATCGGTTGCAGCTTTTTGCTATCACCAGCCATTACACGGCCCCCCAGTCGCTACGCTGCCGCCTTGCAGGCCGCGTTGGGCCAGTGGCCCAACTCTTCGCCAGGCACGACCAGTCCACTGGACTGTTCATGTCCGGCCTCAGCCCCCAAGGGGCGCCTCGCCGCAGGCCCGGCAAAGCCGGTTCCTGGGCGAGTTGCTTGAGGAGAGCTTCGCTTCGCTCGCTCATTTTTTGCCCTTGACGTGGGCTTCAAGCTCGGCGAAGTTGGGGCGTTCTGTGGAGTAGAGAACCTTGCGGCCGAACTCGACCGCCACTTGCGGTGCGTAGCCCTGCATGCTGGCCAAGAGCGTGGTCTTGATGCATTGCAGCTCTTTGCCGCTCTCGTCGTTCTTCTGCTCCATCAGCCCACCCAGGGGCTCGACGATGCAGTACGCCAACAAGATGCCCAGAAAGGTGCCGACCAGGGCCGAGCCGATCATGCCGCCGAGGATGGCGGGTGGCTGGCCCACTGAGCCCATGGTGTTCACCACGCCCAGCACCGCCGCGACGATGCCGAAGGCCGGCAAGGCACCAGCCAGTTTGGCAATTGCGCTCACGGGTGCATACGCCTCGTGATGATGGGTGTCGATCTCGCTGTCCATCAGGCTTTCGATCTCGTGGGCGTTCAGGTTGCCCGAGACCATCATGCGCAGATAGTCGGTAATGAACTCGACCACGTGGTGGTCGTTGCCGACCCCGGCGTGCTTCTGGAACAGCGCTGAGCTGTGCGGGTCGTCCACGTCTTTTTCGATCGACATCAGGCCCTCTTTGCGGGCCTTCTGAAGAATGTCGTAGAGCAGCGCCAGCAGCTCCATGTAGCGCGCCTTGGTGTACTTGCTGCCCTTGAGCAGCTTGGGCAGGGCCGCCATCGTGGCCTTGAGCACCTTGGGCTGGTTGGCCACCACGAAGGCGCCCATCGCACCGCCCAGAATCGCCATCAATTCAGTCGGCAACGCCTTCAGGATCACGGAGATGTTGCCACCGTGAATGATGTAGGCCCCGAAGATGCACCCCAGGGCGACGCTGTAGCCGATGAGAACAAACATGGTTGAGTGGTGTGGTTGCTTGGGGCTCGCCGCGGTCGCTGCCAATGAGCCCCAACCCTTTTATCGGTCTGAACGCCTCGTGCTTGAGTGAGTGTGTGCGTCTGGTCACCGATTCGATCGCCTCAACAGCGGGGCAATCCCGGCGCACAAACGCGGCTCATTTCGCGCTAGGTAGTGACTGGCCCGCGTTCTGAGCTCACGAGTGGGCAAATTGAGCTGGCGGCGCGGTGGCGTCGCCTGCCAGCTTGAATACGCTGACCACTTTGGCCAGCTTGGCAGCTTGATGTTTCAGGCTTTCAGCCGCCGCCGCGTTTTCTTCCACCAATGCCGCGTTTTGCTGTGTCACTTGGTCGAGCTGAGTCACGGCTTCGCCGACCTGGCTGATGCCGGTGGATTGTTCGGCGCTGGCGCTTGACAGTTCGTTGATGAGTTGGCTGACGCGCTCGACCTGCGAGACGATTTCAGACATCGACGCACCCGCCTCGTTGACTTGGCGCGCGCCGACTTCAACCTTCTCGACGCTGGCGCTGATCAGCGATTTGATCTCTTTGGCAGCCTCAGCCGATCGCCCAGCCAGGTTGCGCACCTCGCTGGCCACCACTGCGAAACCGCGGCCTTGCTCGCCTGCCCTGGCGGCCTCCACCGCAGCGTTCAGGGCCAGGATGTTGGTTTGGAACGCGATGCCGTCGATCACGCCGATGATGTCGGCGATCTTCTTGGAAGACGCGGCGATGTCTCCCATGGTGCTCACCACGGTGCCGACCATCGCGCCACCTTTGACGGCGGCAGCCGAAGCGCTGGTGGCCAGTTGATTGGCCTGGCCCGCTGTGGCGGCACTCGTTTTCACGGTGCCCGAGAGCTGCTCCATTGACGCTGCGGTCTGCTGCAGGTTGCTGGCCTGTGTTTCGGTTCGTTGGCTCAGATCCAAATTGGCCGTGGCGATTTCTTGCGAGCCCGTGGCGATGGAGTCGGAGGCGCTGCGCACCTGCCCCACCAGTTGCGCCAGGCTGGCCTGCATGCTGCCCAGCGACGACAACACGCTGCCAGCAGGTGCATGCTCGGCGCCCGGCAAGGCGCTCAAATTGCCGGCGGCCACCCGCTGAGCCGCGGCGCCCAGCTCGGTGGGCTCGGCACCCAACTGGCCCAGGATGCTGCGCGCGATCATCCACGCCAGCGTTGCTCCAACCACCAGCGCCACCACCAGTGCGGTGAGCATCACGGCCAAGAAACCACTGGCCTGCTGCGCGGCGATTCTGTTCTCAACCTGGATGCGCTCTTCTTCGAAGTCGATGAGCTTGTTGATGGCTGCCAGCCACTGCACATATTGCGGTTTGGCCAGCGTCCACAGCAAGCCTTGGGCTGCCGTTGTGTCGCCTTTTTCCACGGCGGCGATGATCGCCTTCGTGGTGTCCACCGACTGACGCTCGATGTCCTTGATGCCGCTGTACAGCCGCGCCAAGTCGGGCGATGCGCCAGGGGCGCCGATCAGTGCCTCCAGCGGGCCGGCTGACTTGGCATAGAAGGCGGCCAGCTGGTCTATCGCAGCAACTTCTCGTTGACGGTCGGCGGGGTTTGCGCTGAGCACCACGTCTCGGATGGCAATCGAGCGGTCGTGCGCCGAGCCCCGGAAGTTGATCGCAAAGCGCTGCACAGAGGCGTGCACTTCACTATTGGCACGCAGCGAGTCGTTGATGATCTGCACTTTGACCACGGCCATGGCCGTCACGGCCACCAGGATCGACAAGATCAGGCCGAAGCCAAGGTACAGCCGCCTGGAAATCGTCATTCGAGAGAACATGTGAGAGCTCCTGTTCGATGGGGCGTGGACTGCCGGCCGGCCACCGGGATAGGGGCAACGGTCCGACTTGTATCGGTGTTCGGAAGTCAATCTGAAGCGTTTCCAGACCGGTTCGGCCTGCCGCGCTAACCCCGAACGCGACTCGGTCGTCAAGTCGAATTCGCCGGGCCAAAAAAAGCGAGCCTCAAGAGGCCCGCGATAAAGCACTTTCTAGGTGCCAGGAGGAGACAAGAACATGAACTGTTGCCAGTCGACCTGTATTTCGACGGGCCATGAAAAAACTTGAGACTGTTTTTTTCACCGCCCAGGCGGGCGGTGAAAAGTGGGGCTCAGTGCATCTGGATGCCACCCGAGGCCTTGCCCTTGCCGGCGCGCGCCGGGGGGTTGCACAGGCCGCAGACGTAGTGCTTGCTGATTTCGTGCGGGTGGCTCACAAAATGACCGCCGCACTTGGAGCACTTGGTCATGGTGAGCATGGCGTTGTCGACAAACTTCACCAGGCGCCAGGCGCGGGTGACGGAGAGCAGCGCTTCCAGGTTTTGCGCCTGGGTTTGCTCCAGGTAGAGCTGGTAGGCCTTGATGACGGTGTCGATCTCGTCCATCTCGGCGACCTTGTTCAGGTACTCGTGGATGTTCAGGAACAGCGACGCATGGATATTGGGTTGCCAGGTCATGAACCAGTCGGTGGAGAAGGGCAGCTGGCCCTTGCTCGGTGACTTGCCCGAGACCTCTTTGTACAGACGCAGCAGGCGTTCGTAGCTCAGATCGGTTTCAGATTCCAGCACCTGCAGGCGAGCGCCCAGGTTGATCAGCGTCACGGCGCGATCGATTTGTTTGGCTTCGGTGAGGATGCTTTTGCTGCGCATGGGAATCTGCTCCTGATATTTGTATGTGGGTCTAGAACTTTTGCCGAAGGGTACCGAGCCGAGCGCCGAGCCGTCTCAAGCCGGCGAGGCCCCGCTTGGCGGGTGGCGCGAAGCGCCGGGTGCTGTCATTTACGCGGCTTCTTGGTGGCGCCCGGCCATCAAGATGGATGCGTGCAGGCGGCTGGTCATGTCGTTGGCAGCGCTCTTGCCGTGGTTGGTGAGCAGGCCCCAGACCAGGTCGTCGTCCATGCGGAAGCGGCACAGCAGCGTGTTGCCGGCGGCGATCTTCATCATTTGTGCCGGAGTCAGCAGTGTGATCATCGCGGCGCTTTCTTCGCTGATGCCCAGGCGGAACAGCGCTTGTTCGCGGTCGCTGCGGATCAGGCTTTGCGCGAGCATCAAGTAGGACAGATTGGCTTCGCGGATTTCGGTCAGGATTTGGTCGGCGTTCATGCTGTTGTTCCTAGGGTTGTTGGTCTGGGTTGTCTGCTGCGTTGGCTTGTGTCTCAACGTGGAACGAATTGTGAAACCCAGAAATGGACTGAAACATCAGGCCGTTTCTGTGGCTTGAGTCCAGCTTCTTCCATGCGACGTGTAAGGCAAATACCTACACGTAAGTCGGCGTAACAGCCAAGCGTGACCGAGTTGGCGCGCCAAGCGAGCGCCTCAAGAAGTGGCCGCAGAGTGCCGAAATACCTCAGCGGGCCTTCGATGCCACGAACAACGTTGAATAAGCCCGCCTCCTCTCGCTTGACTTTTTTTCTAAAGTTCCTAATCAGGCGATCCGATAACAAAACCAACGGGGACGAGCAATCAGAACCGGGGTCCGGAGTAAGCGGCCAAGTGTTTCGAGAAGAGCATTCATCACCAAACTCTTCACGGAATCTGAGGATGACGCGCGCCGGGCGCAGCAGGCCAACGGGTCACACCGAAGGCCAGGTCAACGCAGGAGCAAGGGCCCATGGGTTTGAGCCTCTGTAACGGCAAATGCCGGCGCTTGCCGGAAGTCACTTCTTCAACCGTATCGGAGATATTTAAATGGCAATGACGATCAACACCAACATCCTTTCGCTGAACGCTCAGCGCAACACCTCGATGACGCAGAACTCGCTGGCCACCGCGATGCAGCGCCTGTCGTCTGGCTTGCGTGTGAACAGCGCCAAAGACGACTCAGCCGGCCTCGCGATTGCAGAACGCATGAACGCCCAAGTGCGTGGCATGAACGTGGCCTCGCGAAATGCCAACGACGGCATCTCGATGGCGCAGACGGCTGAAGGCGCCATCGGCAAGGTGGGCGACGCGATCCAGCGCATGCGTGAACTGGCCGTGCAATCGGCCAACGGCACCAACAACACGGCCGACCGCACCAACCTCCAGACTGAATTTGCACAGCTCAACGCTGAAGTTGCCCGTGTCGTGAGCGGCGCCACCTTCAACGGCACCGCGTTGCTCGGCGGCACGCCCGCAACGTTTGCGTTCCAGGTCGGCGCCGGCACGGCCACTACCGACACGATCACCGTGAACGCGGTGGATCTGAGCGGCACGGTCACGGCCGTCGGCGCGCTGGACATTTCGGGTGCTGATGCCACCGGCGCGACGGCAGCCATCACGGCTCTCGACACCGCGATCACCGCTGTCACGACCGGCCGCGCCAGCATGGGTGCTGTGCAAAACCGCTTTGACTCGGTGATCTCCAACCTGGCGACCTCGGCCGAGAACCTCTCTGCCGCCCGTGGCCGGATCATGGACGCTGACTTCGCATCGGAAACGATGAACCTGTCGCGCGCCCAGATCCTGCAACAAGCTGGCACCGCGATGATTTCGCAAGCCAACCAGTTGCCGCAGCAAGTGCTGTCGCTGCTGCGCTGATAGAAAGAAGGTGACGGGGCGCTACCGCGCTCCGGCCCTTTCCTTTCTTTTGCGTAACGCCCTGGTCCACGTTGGTGGGGCAGGGCGTTGTGCGTTTCCTGATGAGCGGCATACCTCAGCCAAGCTCCGATCGCCCTGAGCTTGTATTCCCGATCGCCCTGAGCTTGTCGAAGGGTCAGGGCGAACGGGGGGGGGCGCGCAAACCAAAAAACGCTCACCCTCTCAGGCTGCGCCGGTCGTGGCGCGTCCACACCCGTTCCAAGAACAAGCCGCATTTCCCCCTTCATTTCGGCCCAATGCCGCCTTGGAGCTTCCAGAACAATCGCACTCAGCAGGTCATGAAGACGACCTGTGGTCCCACGGTCGGAGGTGAGTTACCTAAACCCGCGCGGACTTCAAGTCGGCACTCGCTGTGGAATGAAAGACCACACGTCTGCAGAGCCAAACGCCGGCATGTGCCGGAGGTCGATCATTCTTGAAGGAGTGCAACATGCCCCAGACCATTAACACGAACCTGAACTCGCTGAACGCTCAGCGAAACCTCGCCTCTTCACAAGGCTCTCTGTCGATTGCCATGCAACGCCTGTCCTCAGGCTTGCGTGTCAACAGCGCCAAGGACGACGCCGCCGGTCTCGCGATCGCTGAGCGCATGAACGCCCAGGTGCGTGGCATGAATGTCGCCGCTCGCAACGCCAACGACGGCATCTCGCTGTCGCAAACGGCTGAAGGCGCACTCGGCAAGATTGGCGACGCCATGCAGCGCATGCGTGAGCTGGCCGTTCAATCAGCCAACGGCACCAACAACGCGCAAGACCGCGACAACCTGCAGGCCGAGTTCCAGCAGCTCAACGACGAAGTGGCCCGCATCGTCGCGGGCACCAAGTTCAACGGCACCGTGCTTTTCGACGGCAGCAACGCCTCCTTCAGCTTCCAGGTGGGCGCCGGTACCGACGCCACCGACACCCTGACGATCAACTCGGTTGACCTCACCGCCACGGTCGCCGCTGTTGGCGCGCTCAACATCGCCGGCATCGACAGCACCGGCGCCCTGGCGGCCATCACGGCGCTGGACACCGGCATCAGCGACACCACGACCGCCCGCGCTTCGTTTGGTGCTGCACAGAATCGCTTCGATTCCGTCATTGGCAGCCTGACCGTTTTTGCCGAAAACCTGTCTGCCGCCCGCGGCCGCATCATGGACGCCGACTTCGCGGCTGAAACCGCGGCCCTGTCGCGCGCCCAGATCCTGCAACAAGCCGGCAATGCCATGGTCGCGCAGGCCAACCAGCTCCCGCAGCAGGTGCTCACCTTGCTGCAACGCTAAAAAGCAGCTCTCCGGACTCAAGTTCCGGAAATTCCTGCCGACAACGGGATATCCGGGCTTGCTTGGGTGTCCCGTAGTTGTATTGGTGGGCCGTAAAGCGTGGAGTTTTTCTCCCGCAGGCGGTCGGTAATGTTGGAGGTGTGCCATGGCGACCATCAGTTCCGCAGGCATTGGCAGTGGGTTGGATGTGGAGTCGATCGTCACGAAGTTGATGTCGATCGAGAGAACGCCCGTCACTCGCCTGCAAACACAGGCGTCAACCATTCAGACGAAGATCTCGGCCTTTGGCCAGCTTCAGTCTGCGCTTTCTACTTTCCGCGACGCTTCACTCTCCCTGACGCGCGCCAGCACCTGGGGCGCTTCCACGGCCGCCTCGTCCGACCCCACGTCCATTCAAGTCACCGCCGGTGAAGGCGCGGTGCCCGGCAACTACGCCATCAGCGTGCAATCGCTGGCCACCTCGCAAGCTGCGGTAACCCGCAGCTACGCGTCGTCGAATGCGTTGGTAGGCCCCGGCACCTTGCGGGTAGAGATCGGCAGCTTCGGCCAGGCTGGCTTTGCGCCGCAGCCGAACCTGGCGGCCATGAGCATCGAC
>JBKJJF010000301.1:0-4868 GCA_046598195.1 Rhizobacter sp.
CGCCCACATCGCTGCAAATGAAGAGCCGGCCATGGTTGAGCAGCGAGTACAAGGCGCCCGACTGCGAGGCCTGCTGGTAGGGCAGCAGGAACACCGCGTCGTGGTCCAGCAGGCTCAGCAACTCGGTGGGGTCAAGGTACTCGTCGTGGATGGCGACACCCATGCCTGCCAGATCCCGGCGCAGACCCTGCAGTTCGGGTGCCCAGGCACCGTAGATCGCCAACGACAGCCCACGCTCGCGAATGGCCTCAGACCGCGCCAGCTCGCCAAACAGCTCCACGCCCTTGTAAGGCTTGACCGTGCTCCAGAACACCAACTCGCGCAGCGGCGCCTGAGCGATGTAAGGAACAACACCCGCCTGCGGCACCACCGGCAGCAGCCCGTGCTGCAACACGCTGGACTTGGCGCGAAACACTTCGCCATATCGGCGCATGAAGTCGTCGCGGGTGGATTCGCTCACGAACACCAGCGCACGCGCCAGGCGCGCCAGGCGCAGCGTGGGGACATGCTGCGCTCCAGCAAAACCATGCGGCACGGCGTTGTGCACGGTGAAGAGAAACTTGCGGCGCAGCAGCCCGAACACCAGCCACTCGGCCGGCCAGAAACCGCTGAACTGCAGGTTGACCGTGGCATAACGCCGAGCCTGAAACAGCAGCGTGGCGAGCTGCATCACATAGGCCCAAGCGCCCTGCCAGCGGTTGGTCACGCTGCTGGAGACGGCCCGCGCGCGCACCACCACACCCGGCAGGCCGTGCATGGCGTCGAGAAACTCGCCGTTGTAGCGGGTGGTCGAGCCATAAAAATCAACGCCCCGCCCGCCCTCGGCCAGCGCCTTCACCAGCTGAAAGTCGTAGGGCAGGATGAACGAGCCCGGGTCGACGATGGCGATGCGATCGGTCAAGACGCTGTGTTCAGTGGGCAAACCAAAAGCGGCGCTTCAGCGTGTAGGCCGGCTGGCAACCACGCTCGCCGATGTCTTGCGCCGGGTTGCCACCGACCATGCGGCCGGGGGGCACGTCTTTGGTGACCACCGCCCCGGCCATCACCACCGAGCCTGCGCCCAGGTGCACGCCGGGCATGATCATCGCGCCGGCAAACACCACCGCGTGGTCATCGATCTGCACCGCAGCGGCCTTGGTGGCAAAACCCGGGTCGTGCGGGTCGTGGCCCATGGTGTAGATGTGCACATCGTGGGCGATCGACACCTGGCGGCCGATGGTGAGGCCGCCGCGGTTGTCGAGGTAGACGCCGCGGTTGATGAGCGAGCCTTCGCCCACGCTCAGGCGGCCGACGTGAAAAAAGCGGATGCCACCTTGCAGCGTGGCACTGCGGGCAATGTCAAAACCGCACAGCTTGTAGAGCAGCGGCCGCAGCCAAAACGGCAATAGGCCATGCAGCGTGTTGATCAGCGCCAAGGCAATGAAGTAGAGCTGATCGGCTGCATGTCTCATGGGGCGCCGATTCTAAGGATGCATTGAACAAGTCCCCGCCGTGCGCGGCGGAGTCTTTGCGGGATGAGGCGCGAGGCGCAACCCAAGGCAGGGGCTTTCTGCCCCTGCCTTGGGTTGAAACGAAGCGGATCGCCCGCAAAGGCCCGCCCCCGAAGGGGTTCGGCCCAAAACGGGCGATTTGCTCACCAAGTCGCTTGCGTGTGCCTTCAGGCACACGACGCGCGACGTTGGCAAGCAACTCATCCCGTTTTGGACCGAACGCGCATGGCGCGGACTTGTTCAATGCATCCATGGCACCCACCTACAATTCGCCTTTCGCCTCTCAAGACAGCTCTTCAGCCACGATTGCACGCCATGGAAAAAGACGACAACCAGCTCATCGCCGAACGCCGTGAAAAGCTCGCTGCGATCCGCAAACAAGGCGTGGCCTTCCCGAACGACTTCAAGCCCAAGCACCATGCCGCAGAGCTGGCGCGCAAGCATGGCGCGCAAGACAACGAAGAGCTCGAACCGCTGGGCATTGCCGTGAGCCTGGGGGGGCGGCTGATGCTCAAGCGTGTGATGGGCAAGGCGAGCTTCGGCACGCTGCAAGACGGCTCGGGCCGCATTCAGCTCTTCGTCACCAAAGACACGCTGGGCGACGAGGTTTACGCCGCCTTCAAACACTGGGATCTGGGCGACATCGTCGGCGCCACCGGCACGCTCTTCAAGACCAAGACCGGCGAGCTCTCGGTGCGTGTGACCGAGCTGCGCCTCTTGACCAAGAGCCTGCGCCCGCTGCCCGACAAATTCCACGGCATGAACGACCAGGAACAAAAGTACCGCCAGCGTTACGTCGACCTGATCACCGACGAAGACGCCCGCACCCGCTTCGCCGCACGCAGCAAGGCCATCAGCTCAATCCGCCAATTCATGGTGGAGCACCACTTCATGGAAGTGGAAACGCCGATGCTGCACCCCATCCCGGGCGGCGCCAACGCCAAGCCTTTTGTGACTCACCACAACGCGCTCGATCAGCAGATGTTCCTGCGCATCGCGCCCGAGCTGTACTTGAAGCGCCTGATCGTGGGCGGCTTCGAGCGTGTGTTCGAGATCAACCGCAGCTTCCGCAACGAAGGCATCTCGGTTCGGCACAACCCCGAATTCACGATGATGGAGTTCTACGCGGCCTACTGGAACCACCACGACTTGATGGACTTCACCGAGCAGGTGTTGCGCCACGCCGCCCGCCAGGCCACCGGCTCGGCCACGCTCAGCTACGGCGGCAAGCCGGTCGATCTGGACAAACCCTTCACCCGCCTCACGGTGCGCGACTCGCTGGTGGCGCTCGCCGGCCTGAGCGAAGCCGAGGCCGGCGACGCACAGGTGTTGCGCGACCAGCTCAAGCACCTGGGCGAAGAAGCCCCCGCGCACTGGAAGCTGCCCGAGCTGCAGTTCGGCCTGTTCGAGGCGGTGGTCGAAGACAAGCTGTGGGAGCCGACCTTCATCATTGACTACCCCGTCGAGGTGTCGCCACTGGCCCGCGCGTCAGATGCCAACCCGGCGATCACCGAGCGTTTTGAGCTTTTCATCACCGGGCGTGAATACGCCAACGGTTTTTCTGAGCTGAACGACGCTGAAGACCAAGCCGCACGCTTCCTGGCGCAGGCCGCCAACAAGGAGGCAGGCGACGAAGAGGCGATGTACTACGACGCCGACTTCATTCGCGCGCTCGAATACGGCATGCCGCCCACCGGCGGCTGCGGCATCGGCCTGGACCGGCTGATGATGCTCATTACCGACAGCCCGAGCATCCGCGACGTGATCCTGTTCCCGTCACTGCGCAAAGAAGGCTGAAAACATGAAGCTCCCACGCTCACGTCGCTCGCTGTTCCCCTGGGGGGCGCAGGCCTGCTTTGGGGCGGCCCGGCCGGAGGCCTGACATGACGCGGCTCGCATCTCTCCCCGAGATCGAAGCCGCCTTGTGGCAAGAGCTGAGCCGCGTCGCGACCGACCGGCAGCACCCTTGGCGCACCCCGGTGCTGGCCACCACCGATGGCGACATCGGTGACGCCCGAACGGTGCTTGTGCGCGAGGTGAGCACCGACGAAAAGCTGATCAACATCTACACCGATCAGCGCGCCGGCAAGGTGGCGCAACTGCGCGCCCACCCGGTGGGCACCTTGGTGATGTGGTCGCCCACCCTGGGCTGGCAGCTGCGCTGCCGAGTGAGGCTGACGCTGGAAACCGCGGGCCTGGCTGTCGCGTCGCGATGGGCGCGCATCAAGCTCTCACCCGCCGCACAAGACTACCTGTCGCCCCTGCCCCCGGGTTCAGAGTTGCCCGAGGCGCCTGTGCCCAGCGGGCAAGACCGCGCGGCTTTGCCCTACTTTGCGGTCGTGGAAGCCAAGGTGCTGAGCATCGACTGGCTCGAGCTGCATGCCGATGGCCACCGGCGCGCGCTGTTCAGCGGCGAAGAGGCACGCTGGCTTCAGCCCTGAGGCACGGCATCACTCTTCGCTGAAGATCTCGACCGCCGGCTTTGCGGTGCCGCCAGCCACACCGAAGATGTGCGCGTAGACGTAGGCGTTGATGTAGAACAGCACGAACACCATCGCGATGCGAAACACCTTGACGGCCAGGCGGCGCCAGTCCGAGTTGTCCAACGCGATGAAAAGGCCCCAGCAAGCACCACTGGCGGCGAGCAGCAAGCCGGCGATGCCGAGCACTATCCAGGTAAAAATGGCCATGCGTTTGGGGGGGGTTGCCGACGGCCGAACCTTAACACCGGTCATGCCAGACCGGCCGTGAGCGCCGCTACCAGGCCGGCGCCAGCTCGGCCAAGCCTGCCGGGGCCAGGCGTTCGTCTTCGAACGTCACGATCTCGTAGGCCGTGGCATCGGCCAGCACGGCGCGCAACAGCTTGTTGTTCAGCGCGTGGCCCGACTTGAAGCCCACGTAAGCGGCGATCAAGGGGTGGCCGAGCACGTGCATGTCGCCAATGGCGTCGAGGATCTTGTGTTTGACGAACTCGTCGTCGTAGCGCAGGCCGTCGCTGTTGAGCACGCGGTAGTCGTCGACCACGATCACGTTGTCCATGCTGCCGCCCAGGCCCAGGCCGCGCGAGCGCATCATTTCGACGTCTTTGGTGAAGCCGAAGGTGCGGGCGCGGGCGATGTCGCGCTTGTACTGGCCCGAGCCCATGTCGAAGCTGACCTGCTGGCCGGTCTGGTTGACCGCCGGGTGGTTGAAGTCGATCTCGAAGCTGAGCTTGTAGCCGTCATACGGCTCCAGGCGTGCCCACTTCAGCGTGGGGCCCTCACCTTCGCGCACTTCGACCGGTTTTTTGATGCGCAAAAAACGTTTGGGCGCCTTCTGCACCTCGATGCCCGCGCTTTGCAGCAGGAACACGAACGAAGCCGCCGAGCCGTCGAGGAT
>JBKJJF010000077.1:0-21898 GCA_046598195.1 Rhizobacter sp.
AGCACCACGTCGGGCGTCACCGGGGCGCCATCGCTCGCGGCAATGCCGCACTCGTCTTTCAACGTGGGTGTGGCCCCATCCCACAGCCGGTAGTGCATCTGGCGCGCTTCGCGCCGCGCAAACGGCAAGGCGAGAGAGAAAGAAGCGGCAAAGGAAGTACCCACCTTGTCGTCGTGCCACAGCGCGGCTGCGTTAAATTCGGAGCGCATCGGCCAGTAGACGCCCAGGCATTCGGGCTCCAAGCGGTCGATGATTTGCGCCAACTCCCGCACGATCAATGGCAACGCCGATGCAACCTCTGGCGATGAAACGAATCTCTCGCGGGCGGCCAGCAGCTGCGCACGCAATGTTTGGCGAGAAGTGGGCGGCGCAGTCAACACAGTGAACAGACAAGGAATGGGTTTGAAATCAGTATATGAGCCGGTCTTGCCACGACGCCTGTTGACGCTGGTGGGCTTGGTCATGGCCCTGTTGACGGGCTCGTGGCCGGCCCAGGCGCAGACCGGCAACGACGTGATCCTCGAAGCGCGTGCCGCCTACGGCAGAAAAGACAGCAACCAGCTGGCCAGCTTGCGCGGCCGGGCGCTGCTGGAGCGCCACGCGCTTGCGATGTGGGCCGACTACTGGCAGCTCAACAACCGGCTGTTCGCGGCCTCTACCGACGAGGTGGAGTCGTTTTACCGCCGCTGGAGCGGCAGTTACGTCGAAGACCGGCTGCGCAACGACTGGCTGCTGGAGCTGGGCCGCCGCCGCGAATGGAAAGCCCTGGCGGCTGACTACCCGCGCTTTCGCATGAACGACGACCGCGAGGTGAGCTGCTACGCCCTGCTCGCCAACCACCTCGACGGCAAAGACGTGCGCAGCGCCGCGCACGCCGCCTGGCTGGCCCAACGTGAAGGCGACGACGGCTGCAACCTGCTCGGCGCCGCGCTCTTCGAGGCCAAGCACCTGAACGAAGCCGATGCCTGGCGCCGCGCGCGCCTGGCCATCGACGGCAACAAGCCCCGCGCCGCCCAGCAGTCGGCCGCGCTGGTGAGCCCACGCGCCGGCACCGACACCGCGGCACTGAGTGACAACCCCTCGCGCTATCTCAACGCACTCACCGCCAAGACCCGCCACGACAAAGAGCTGGCCACGCTCGCGCTGATGCGCCTGGCCAGCACCGACCCCGATGCCGCCGCCATCGCCTTGCGCACCCGCTGGGAAGCCGCCCTGCCCGCCGAGCTGGCCGCCTGGGCCTGGGCCTCGGTGGGCAAACAGGCGGCGATGAAGCTGCTGCCCGACGCCTCTGAGCACTACCAGCGCGCAGCGCAACTCGCGAGCAAGGCCACGGTCGAGATCGACTGGGCCGACGACACCCTCGCCTGGAAAGCCCGCGCCGCACTGCGTGCCAACAATGGCAAGCCACGCTGGCAGCAGGTGATGCAGGCCATCAACGCGATGAACCCCACCGAGCAACGCGACTCGACCTGGGTCTACTGGAAAGCGCGTGCCCTGCAAGCGCTGGCCGACGACTCGACCGAACCCGAGGCCATGACCGCGCAGGCGCAAGAAATGCTCGGCAGCCTGGTCGGCCAACTCCACTTCTACGGCTCGCTCGCTGCCGAAGACCTGGGGCAGCCGATCACCCTGCCGCAACAGCCCTTGCCGCCCACCGATGCCGAGCGCCAGGCGGCGTCGCGCTCGCCTGGGCTGCTGCGCGCGCTGCAGCTCATCGCCATCGGCCTGCGCAACGAAGGTGTGCGCGAATGGAACTTCACCCTGCGCGGCATGGACGACCGTGCCCTGCTCGCCGCCGCCCAGACGGCGTGCGACCGCGAGGTGTGGGACCGCTGCATCAACACCAGCGACCGCACGCGCACCGAAGTCAACCTGGCGCAGCGTTTCCCCACCCCCTTTCGCAAAGAGATGCAGGCCCGCAGCCGCGAGCTGGGGGTTGACCCGGCCTATGTGTACGGCCTGATCCGCCAGGAGTCGCGCTTCGTGATGGACGCCCGCTCCCACGTGGGCGCCTCGGGGCTGATGCAGATCATGCCGGCCACCGCCCGCTGGACGGCCAAGAAGATCGGCCTGCCCTACACACAAGAGATGATCGCCGACCGCGACACCAACCTGAAGCTCGGCACGCAGTACCTGCGCCTGGTGCTCGACGACTTTGAAGGCTCGCAGGTGCTGGCGGCCGCGGCCTACAACGCCGGCCCGAGCCGCTCGCGCCGCTGGCGCGAAGGCCCGCAGCTCGAAACCGCCGTGTGGGCCGAAAACGTGCCCTTCAGCGAAACCCGCGACTACGTGAAAAAGGTGTTGTCGAACGCTGTCTTCTACTCGGCCCTGCTCAACAACCCCTCGGCCACCCAAGCGCCTTCGCTCAAAGCGCGGCTGGGCCGCCTGATCGGGCCACGACAAAGCCCCCCATCCACCATCGACAAGGACCTGCCGTGATGACAGCCCCCACGCTCACTTCGTTCACTGCCCCCCGCAGGGGGCGTGTCAGCCCTTGGGGCGGCCCGGCGGTGCTGCCATGACCAACGTGCTTGTGCTCGGCGGCACCGGCTTCGTCGGCCGCAGCCTGTGTGAAAAACTGGTGGAACGCTCGCGCGGTGGCCAGGGCCGCATCACCGTGCCCAGCCGGCAACCGCAGCGCGCCAAAGCGATCCAGCTGCTGCCCACGGTCGAGGTGGTGCCGGCCAACGTGCACGACGAAGCGCAGCTCACGCGGCTGGTGGCCGGGCGTGATGTGGTGATCAACCTGGTGGCCATCTTGCATGGCAGCGAAGCCGCTTTCCGCCACACGCATGTGGAGCTGCCACACAAGCTGGCGCGTGCCTGCCAGGCCGCCGGTGTGCGGCGTGTGGTGCATGTGAGCGCACTCGGCGCCGCAACCGACGCGCCCTCGCGCTACCTGCGCTCCAAGGCCGAAGGTGAGGCCGTGCTGCAGGCGGCGGGCCTGGCCCTGACGCTGCTGCGGCCCTCGGTGATCTTTGGCACCGACGACCGTTTTCTCAACCTGTTTGCGCAGCTGCAACGTGTCTTCCCGGTGATGCCACTGGCAGGCGCCGATGCACGTTTCCAGCCGGTGTGGGTGAACGACGTGGCGCAGGCCATCGCGCAGGCCATCGACCGGCCCGACAGCATCGGCCAGGCCTACGAATGCACCGGCCCGCGGGTCTACACGCTGGCCGAGCTGGTGCGGCTGGCGGGGCGCTGGTCGGGCCACGAGCGCCCGGTGATCCCGCTGCCCGCCGCGCTGGGCCGCTTGCAAGCCATGGCGATGGAGTGCCTGCCGGGTGAGCCGCTGATGTCGCGCGACAACCTGGCGTCGATGCAGGTGCCCAACGTGGCCACCGGCAAGCAGCCCGGCCTCGACGCGCTGGGGGTGCAGGCCACGCCGCTCGAAGCGGTGATGCCCGAGTGGCTGGCACGTGGCGGCGGCCCGGCACAGATGGACCGCTGGCGCCGAGGGGCCGGCCGCGCCTGAACGGCTGATGCGGGCATGGCATCGGTGCCATGCCGCGTTGTCATCGCCCGAACGCTGGCGGTCGCCTAGCATCTGAGGCCCGTCCTGAAAGGTCTTCCATGCCCCTGCAGCTCTACATCGGCAACAAAAACTACTCTTCCTGGTCCATGCGCCCCTGGGTGCTGCTCACACAAGCGGGCATCCCGTTTGAAGAGCGCATGCTGCGTTTTGACTCCTTCGACACCGGCTCGAAATTCAAAACCGATCTTGCCCGCCTGAGCCCGGTGGGCAAGGTGCCGGTGCTGGTCGACGACAACTTCGCCATCTGGGACACACTGGCAATCGCCGAGTACGTGGCCGAAAAATTCCCCGACAAAAAACTATGGCCCGCCGACGCGCGCGCGCGTGCCCGCGCCCGCAGCGTCTGCGCCGAGATGCACGCGGGCTTTGGCGCGCTGCGCAGCCACTTCGGCATGAACATCGAAGCCGCCTTGCCCGAGGTGGGCCAACGGGTGCTGGCCGAGCAGCCGCAGGCCCGCGCTGACCTCGAGCGCATCGTGCAGATGTGGAGCGAGCTGCTGGCCACCTACAAAGGCCCGCTGTTGTTCGGCGGGTTCACGGTGGCCGACGCCTACTTCGCCCCCGTCGTCAAACGCATCGTCACCTTCGGGCTGCCGGTGCCGCCTGCCATCCAGGCCTACATCGACCGTGTGCAAGCCCTGCCTGGCGTGCTGGCGTGGACAAAAGACGCGCTGGCCGAGCACGACTTCCTGGCCTTCGAAGAGCCGTATCGCAGCTCGCGCTGACGAACCTACACTGCCACCCCATGAAGATGTGGATGGTGGGTGGTGCGGTGCGCGATGCCCTGCTGGGCTTGCCGGTCAACGACCGTGACTGGGTGGCGGTGGGCGCCACCCCGCAAGAGATGGTCGACGCCGGCTACACGCCGGTGGGCAAAGACTTCCCCGTTTTTTTGCACCCGGTGACCCAAGAAGAAGTGGCACTCGCCCGCACCGAGCGCAAGTCGGCGCCCGGCTACCGCGGCTTCACCATCCATGCCGACCCGAGCGTCACGCTCGAAGAAGACCTGCAACGGCGTGACCTCACCCTCAACGCCATCGCCCAAGGTGTTGACGGCACGCTGATCGACCCGTATGGCGGCCAGCAAGACCTGCGCGACAAGGTGTTGCGCCACGTGTCACCCGCCTTCGCCGAAGACCCGGTGCGCATTCTTCGTGTGGCCCGCTTTGCGGCACGGTTTGTCGACTTCCAGGTGGCGCCTGAGACCACCACACTGATGCAGCAGATGGTGGCGCACGGCGAGGTCGACGCCCTGGTGCCCGAGCGCGTGTGGCAAGAGCTGTCGCGCGGGCTGATGGAGAAACAACCCTCGCGCATGTTCGAGGTCTTGCGCAGCTGCGGTGCGTTGGCCCGGCTGCTGCCCGAAGTCAACCGTCTGTGGGGCGTGCCTCAACCCGAAGCACACCACCCCGAGGTCGACACCGGTGTGCACCTGATGCTGGTGCTCGACATGGCCGCCCACCTCAACGCTCCACTGACCGTGCGCTTTGCCTGCCTGGGCCACGACCTCGGCAAGGGCACCACACCCGCCGACGAGCTGCCGCGCCACATCGCCCACGAAGCGCGCAGTGTGAAGCTGGTGCAGGGGGTGTGCGAGCGCCTGAAGGTGCCCACCGATTGCCGTGAGCTGGCCGAAGCGGTGGCACGTGAACACGGCAACGTGCACCGCAGCGAAACGCTCGACGCTGCCGCCGTGATGCGCCTGCTGGAGCGCTGCGACGCCTGGCGCCGGCCACACCGTTTTGCCGAGATGCTGCTGGCCTGTGAATGTGATGCGCGGGGGCGCACCGGCTTCGAAGCCCGCCCTTACCCGCAACGTGCGCGCTTGCAGCGTGCGCTCGATGCGGCGCTCGCGGTTGACAGCGCGGCGGTGTCGGCCGAGGCGCTGGCCAAAGGCTGGAAGGGCCCGGCGATTGGCGAGGCGATTCGCAACGCGCGGCAGGCCGCGGTGGCTCGCGTTTGTTGACACCATGCAAACGCCCGCCGGAGCCCGCCCGCGCTAAAACAGCTTGGAAATCCCCATTGCCACCAGGCTGAGCAACACGCTGCTGGTGAGTGGGATGAAAAATTCGCGCCCGAAGATGCGAAAGCGGAAGTCACCCGGCAGCTTGCCCAGGCCGATCTTTTCCAGCCACTTGTGCAAGAAGCTGAACACCAGCAACGCAATCAGCATGACGAGCAACCACCTCAGGCCCATGGCACATCTCTTTTTAATGACAGGCGTTTCACAGCCGGTGCGTCCGGTCGCCCTGGGCAAAGCCGAGCGGCTCGGTGGTGAAGCTGGCGTCACAACCGCGTGAAAAACAGATCACCTTGAAAAGCTCGCCCATCTCATGCTCGGTGATCAGCTTTTGCGCGTGGGCGATGGTTTTCACATCAGCGCCTTGCAGCATCTCCATCAACCCGCAGTTCAACAAAAAGCGCGCTTGCGAGGTGTAGCCCAGCACCTGCAAGCCGGCGTTTTGTGCGGCCAGGGCCATGCCGGTGAAGTTGACATGGGCGGTGATGTCTTTGCGGCCCACCTCGACCAGCGGGTCGGTATCGGCCAGGTGGGCCTGGTGGCACATCAGCGTGCCGCCGCTGCGCTGCGGGTGGTAGTACTCGGCCTCGGGAAAACCGTAGTCGATGAAAAAGGCCGCACCGCGTTGCAAGCGGTCGGCCAGTGTGGCGATGAAGGCCTCGGCCTGCGGGTGGATCTCGGTCACGGTGCCGGGAGCGAACGGGCCTTCGGCGGGTGGGCGCAGCTCGGTCGGCCGGTCACCCCAGGCGAAGCGGTCGTCTTGCGCGACCACCCCGCGCTCGAACCACTGCTGGCCGTCGAAGTGCAGCAGCTGCACCGGCATTGCGTCGAGCACCTCGTTGCCCACGATCACGCCGCTGAACGATTCGGGCAGCACATCGACCCACTGCACCACCTCACCAAAACGCGCCAGGCGCTCACGTTGCCGCGCACGCAGGCTGCCCGAGAGGTCAACGATGGTGTAGCGCGACACGGTCTCGCCCAGTTCGCCCAACAGCTGCTCGGCCAATGCGCCCGAACCCGCACCGAACTCCCACAGCTCGCTGCTGTCGCTGGCCACCAGGGCTTGCGCCACCTGCACGGCGAGCGCTTTGCCGAACAAGGGCGACAACTCGGGCGCGGTGACAAAGTCACTGCCCGACGAAGGCATGAGGCCAAACTTGCGGCTGTCATTGGCGTAGTAGCCCAGGCCCGGTGCGTAGAGCGCGAGCGCCATGTAGCGGTCGAAGGGCATCCAGCCGCCCTGCCGCGAAAGGGCCCGCCGGATCAGTGCAACCAGGGGCGCCGATACAGGGGCGGGCTCGTGAGGTGTCATCAACGCATTGTAGAAACCCAGGCGCGCCCGGCGGGGCTGCGCAGCCACCACTCAGCCAGCAGCAAGTTGGGCACCCAACACAGCCAGGCGATCGCCGCGTAGGCCAGCGCGAAGGGCCAGTGCGCCGCCACCGCCACGCCCACATAAACGCGCAGGCTCACTGCCGCCAACGTCAGCGCCTGGTTGCGCAGCATCCACTGCCGGTGCGCGGCCACGTCGCCGCCCCGAATGGCCAGCCAGCCACGCAGCCCCGTGTAGAGCCACACGAGGGCCAACAAGGCAAAGCCGATCTTTGCCACCGGGCCGCCATAGGCGTAGCGCGACAGCAGCAAACCGAACACACCGCCGACCAACACGCCCACACCCAGGTAGGTGCGCCCGATCCAGCGGTGCCACTGCGGCCGTGCGCGACGCAAGCGACCAGAGAACTGAAAGGGGGCCAGCGCCAAGGCCAGGGCCGCGGCAAACACATGGCCATAGATCAGCAGGGGGTGCGCGCGGTAGGCGGCCTGCATCGCGGGCGCCACCGCCTCGCCTGGCGGCAGCAGCGCATAGGCCAAGACGGCGTAGGCCGCCACCAGCAACGCGAGTGCATTCACGGTGCCCACGCCCAGCCGTTGCAACAACGGTGTTGTTGTCGTCATGGCGCAGAGCTGAAACTGGCAACGCACGGCGAGCATGCCGCTGGTCTGCCGCGCTTGCTGGGCGACGGGCTGTGGGCCGCATCCCGCTGCAGGCGCAGGCGATGTAAAGAAACAGAGCGGTGGTTCACGGTGAATGATGGAAGTGTTGAAACAACCGTCACTCTAGGAAGGCAACTGCGCGTGCGCTGGGGCAACACCTCGAACGGCAGCGCCAGGGTGGCGAAGCGTCAATCGCCGGCGCGAACGGCGTGCCTCACATCGCCTTGAAGCGGTGGGCAAACAAGCGGCTCACCACCAGGCGCGCGGGGTGATCGTGCAGGCCAAGCAGCAAGCGGCCTTCTTCACTGCGCTCCACGTGCGAGATGCGGCGCACCTGCACCACCAGGCTGCGGTGCACCTGCCAGAAGCGCTCGGGGTCGAGCCGCAGCAGCAGCTCGCGCAGCGTCATGCGGATCAGCGCCTCGCGCTGCGCGGTGATGACACGCAGGTATTTGTCGGCCACCTCGAAGTAAAGCACCTCGTCGAGCGGGATCAGGTGGGTGATGGCACCCACCGCTGCGTTGATCACACTCAGGCGCGGGGCGGTCGAAGCGGGTTGCAGCGACGCCCCGAGCCGCTGCATCTCGGTGCCCAGTGCTTCGCCCGGCTGCGCATCAAGCAGCGCCAGCCGCTCCTGCAGCCGCTGCACGGCGCGCTGCAGTCGCTCGGTGCTCACCGGCTTCAGCAGGTAGTCGATCGCCCCATGTTCAAACGCCTGCAGCGCGTACTGCCCATACGCCGTGACGAACACCAACTGCGGCAGCGGGTGGCCCTCGGGCCAGTCTTCGACGATGGCTTCGGCCGCGTCGAGGCCCGAGCAGGCCGGCATGTGGATGTCAAGAAAGATCACCCGCGGCAGGTGCGTGAGCGCCAGCGCGATGGCAGCCGCGCCGTTGTCGGCCACCGGCAGCAGGTCGATGCCGGGCCAGCAGGCGCTGAGCTGCTGCTGCAGGCGGCGCGCCAGCACCGGCTCGTCTTCAACCACCAGGATGGGGATGTTCATGAAGGAAAGCTCAACGTGGCCCGCACACCATGCGGCGGATTGTTGGCCAGCGCCACGTGGGCCGAATCACCGAAGGCATAAGCAAGCCGCTTGCGCAGGTTGGAGAGGCCAATGCGCCCGGCGGCAAACGGGTCGTCGACCTGCAGGCCCTGGCCGTCGTCGACCACCTCGACGATCACCCGCCCGCCTTCGCGGCGCGCCGTCACGCGGATGCAACCACCCGCGAGCTGCCCATCGAGCCCGTGCTTGACGGCGTTTTCGACCAGCGGCTGCACCGTGAGCGGAGGCAGGCGAAACAGCGCCAGATCGGGCGGCAGATCGAGCGTGTAGCGCAGGCGCGAGCCCATGCGGATGGCCATCACCTTGAGGTACTGCTCCAGCAGGTTGCACTCCTGCTGCAGCGTGACGCTGGCCTGCTCGCCGGTTTGCATGCTGGTGTGCAGCATCTCGCTCAGCGCTTCGAGCAGCTGCTGCGCGCGGGCGGGGTCGGCGTCGATCAGCGCATGCACGTTGGCCAGGGTGTTGAACAGCATGTGCGGCTCAATCTGCTGCTGCAGCAACTGCAGGCGTGCGCTGGCCGCCCGCACATTGGCGTTTTCGGCGCGCAGCCGCTCGGCCACCAGCCGATCGCGTTGGGTGATGAGGTGCACCGCCACCAGCGAGGCCAGCACGGTGGTGAACACCACCAGCAGCGCCGCCGGGCTGAGCGACAGCGGCAGCACCACCGGCAGGCCAAACAGTGCGCTGGCAATGATGCGGCCCGCCACGTAGCCAGCCGGAATCGCCACCCCCGTCACGACACCCAGCGCCAGCAGGCCGGGCGGGCGCTGCCACCAGAACGTGAGCCGCGGCCACTCGATCAGACCGAAGATGCACAAGCCGATCGCCTGCGAAAACACCATGTGAATCAACATCAACTGCCACACCAGCGCCGGCGCGGCCGGCGGCGACAGTGCGAGCCCGATCAAGAACAGGCCCAAGGCCACCACAGCATTGAGGGCCAGCACCAGCACGGCATCACGCAGGAACACGCGGCGCTTGCTGGGTGCGGCCAAGGGGTCGTGAGGGTTCATCGGTTTCGGGGGGCAGGCGCGCCAGTGTAGGCAGCGCCGCTGCGCCGCGCGTCGGGGCGAGGGGCAAACGGTCGCGGCAAGGTGGCGACATGCCGCCCGGTGGCGCCGAGCGGCGTGTGGCCACGCGCGCAAGCCCAGTCGGGCCGGCGAAAAAGGCCACGCCGATACACTGTCGGGCTCGTTCAACACGCTCCTTGCCCCCCAAAACCATGTCTGAACGCCCCGTCGTTCTGGTCACCGGCGCCGCCAAACGGCTGGGCCGCGAGATCGCGCTTGACCTGGCCTCGCATGGCTTCGATGTGGCCGTGCACTATCGCCACTCGCACAACGACGCCGAGGCCACCGTGGCGCAGGCCCAGGCGGTGGGCGCACAAGCCGCGAGTTTTGCCGCCGACCTGTCGGATGAAACCGCCTGCCGCGCGCTCGTGCCCGCCGTGCTGGCACGCTTCACGCGGCTCGACGCGGTGGTCAACAGCGCCTCGACCTTCGAGTACGACAACACCGAGCGTTTCAGCTACGCCGCGATGGACAGCCACTGGCGTGCCAACACCGGCCCGGCGGTGCTGCTGTCGCAAGCCTTGTACGAGCACCTGTTGAGCACGCGGCGCCAGGGGTGCGTGGTCAACCTGCTCGACCAGAAGCTGTTCAACCTCAACCCCGATTACCTTTCGTACACGCTGTCGAAGGCGGCGCTGCAGGCCGCCACCGTGATGCTGGCGCAGGCGCTGGCGCCGACGCTGCGGGTGTGTGGTGTGGCGCCAGGTGTCACGCTCGTCTCGGGTGCGATGAGCAGTGAAGAGTTTTCGCAATCGCACCAGCTCACGCCGCTGCAACGTTCCTCGACACCCGCCGACATCGCACGTGCCGTGCGCTTCCTGATCGAATCGCCCGCCATCACCGGCAGCACCTTGCTCGTGGATGGCGGCCAACATTTGCAGGCTCAATCACGCGATGTGATGTTCCTTGCCAACCCGAACAAAGAGACCTGACATGCACAGCTTGCTTGGCCACCTCGACCTGCGCGACTGCCGGCGCCTTTTTCTACGCAACTACGAGGTCTGGATCAACATCGGCGTGCACGACTTTGAGAAGCGTGGCGAACAGCGGGTGCTGATCAACGTCGACCTGTACATCCCGCTCGCGCTGTCCACGCCCAAAGACGACGAGCTGGAAGAAGTGGTCGACTACGACTTCATGCGCCGCAGCATCGGCGTGCGCATCAAGCAGGGCCACATCCACCTGCAGGAAACGCTGTGCGACGACGTGCTGGCCCTGATGCTGGCCCACCCACGGGTGAAAGCGGCTCGCGTGTCGACCGAAAAGCCCGATGTGTACCCCGACTGCGACGCGGTCGGTTGTGAAGTGTTCGGAATCAAGGAACTGTGATGAGTGCGGTGCTCGACAAAGACGAAACCAAGGCAGCCTTCGAGATCAACAAGCTCAGCAAGCGCCTGCACCGCCAGGTGAGCCAGGCCATGGCCGACTTCAACATGATCGAAGACGGCGACAAGGTGATGGTGTGTGTGTCAGGCGGCAAAGACAGCTACGCCCTGCTCGACATCTTGCTCAACCTGCAGCAGCGCGCGCAGATCCGCTTCGAGCTGGTGGCCGTCAACCTCGACCAGAAGCAGCCGGGCTTCCCCGACCATGTGCTACCCGACTACTTGAAGGCACGCGGCGTGCCCTTTCACATCGAGACCCAAGACACCTACAGCATCGTCAAGCGCCTCATCCCCGAGGGCAAGACCATGTGCAGCCTGTGCTCGCGCCTGCGCCGCGGCATCTTGTACCGCGTGGCGGGCGAGCTGGGCGCGACCAAGGTGGCGCTCGGCCACCACCGCGACGACATGATCCAGACGCTGTTCATGAACATGTTCTTCGGCTCGCGCATGAAGGGCATGCCGCCCAAGCTGGTGAGCGACGACGGCAAGAACATCGTCATCCGCCCACTGGCCTACGTGGCCGAAACCGACCTGGAGCGCTGGGCCGCACACCGCGCGTTCCCCATCATCCCGTGCACGCTGTGCGGCAGCCAGGACAAGCTGCAACGTGTGCAGATCAAGGAAATGCTGCGCGACTGGGACAAACGTTTCCCCGGCCGCATCGACAACCTGTTCACCGCCATGGGCAACATCACGCCCTCGCACATGATGGACCGGAACCTCTACCCTTTCAGCACACTCAAAACCACCGGTGTGCCCGATGCGGGTGGCGACGTGGCCTTCGACGACGCAGAAATCTGCGCCCCGCCCGCCGCCCCTGGCACTGACGCGGTGATCAAGTTCCAGGGGCCTTGATGTGACCCCGCTGCGGAGGCCGACCATGTTGCTGCGAATCTCTTCTCTTGCCCTGCTGGCCCTGGTGACAGCCCTGACGGCCTGCGCCAGCCTGAACGTGGTCGAGAGCGATGTGTCGACCTACAGCCAGTGGCCCGCCGAGCGCAAACCCACCACCTACGCCTTCGAGCGCCTGCCCTCGCAACAAGCCCGCCCGCAGGAGCAGGCCGAACTCGAAGCGGTGGCGCGGCCCGCGCTGGCAGCGGCCGGCTTCACCGAGGTGGCCGATATCAAGGCGGCCGACGTCACGGTGCAGGTGGGCGCACGTGTGTCGCGCACCGACCGCTCGCCGTATGACGACCCGTTCTGGTGGCGCGGCGGCCTGGCCTACTCACGCTGGGGTCGCCCCTTCTGGGGCCCGAGCTTTGTGATGACCGCCGAGAGCCCGCGCTACGACCGCGAGGCGGCGCTGCTGATCCGCGACCGGCAGAACAACCAGCCGCTGTACGAAGCACGCGCCAGCAACGACGGCCTGACGGCGGGCGGCACCAAGCTGATGAGCGGGCTGTTCTTGGCGGCGATGAAAGACTTCCCGCACAGCGGCGTCAACCCGCGCCGGGTCAGCGTGCAGCTGCCGCCCTGAGTCAATTTTTCAGGGTGCGCGGGTGGCGTTGGCCGCCAGCGCGCGGGCGTCTTCTTCCCACGACTTGAGTTTTTTCACCGCGGCCAGGCGCTGCTCGCGGCGGGTGCTGTTGTGCAGCTCGGCAGCGAGCTTGCAGTTGTAGGGATGCAGCCGCGCCTGGTACTGGGTGTAGACCCCGCGCGGCGAGCGCTGCGCATGCGCCACCAGCACACGCAGTGCGGCCAGCGTCTGGTCGGCCGGTGCACGCTCGCTCACCAGGCGGCGCAGTGTCTTGAGCACGTCTTGCTGGCGCAGCATGCGCTCTTCCAGCCACAGCTTCGGGTCGAAGGGTGAGGCGGCGATGGCGCGCGTCAAGAGCGCCAGCTGCGCCTCGTCGAGGCTGCCGTAAAGCATCTCGGCAC
This sequence comes from Rhizobacter sp., assembly GCA_046598195.1. Classification (GTDB taxonomy): domain Bacteria; phylum Pseudomonadota; class Gammaproteobacteria; order Burkholderiales; family Burkholderiaceae_C; genus Rhizobacter. The sequence continues at coordinate 12,950 of JBKJJF010000077.1, forward strand.
GGTTCACCGCACGATCGACCGACTCTGCCAGCCGATCGGCGGGGTCAGGCTGCAGGTAATCGCTGCGGAAGTCGGCATTGACCTTGGCGTACTTGCGCTCGATGTGGGCAATCTGCGCGAGGGTGAGGCTTTGCACCGTCTCCACCGCGGCGGGCAGGGCGCGCTCGATCATCGGGTCGAGGCGGCCCCAGGCCTCTTGGTACAGGCTGCACACCTGGGCTGGCGTCACCGGCCCGTTGGCCTGCCCCTGGAGCGTGACCAAGAACTGCGCATAGTCGGGCAGCTGGGTGGCGCGGTGCCAGCGAAACCAGGCCGAGAGGGCGTCGCGCGCGCGCGGGGTTTGCTCGTCGTTGAAGTCGGCGTAACCGTCGAGCCACCAGTACGAGAGTTCAGGGCCCTGGCCGTAGACGAAGCGCGCCGCGCCACACCCGGAAAGCAGGGGGGCCAGCGCCAGCATCGAAACGATAATCAAGGACTTCCAGGAAGGAAATTGCATGGCGCTCGACATCGTGATCATGGCCGCGGGCAAAGGCACCCGCATGAAATCCAGCCGCCCCAAGGTGCTGCACAAGCTGGCTGGGCGCAGTCTATTGCAGCACGTGCTGCATACCGCAGCCTCACTCGGGGCCGATCGCATCGTCGCCATCACCGGACACGGCGCCGAGCAGGTTGAAGCGGCCGTGCAAGCGCCCCACCTGCAGTTCATGCGCCAGATGCCGCAGCTGGGCACCGGCCACGCGGTGCAACAAGCGGTGCCGGCGCTGCATGCCGAGGGCACCACGCTGATCCTCAACGGTGACGTGCCGCTGATCACCGCCCACACCGCTCAAACGCTGATCGAAGCCTGCGGCGGCGAGAAGCTCGCGTTGCTGACAATCGAACTTGCCGACCCGACGGGTTATGGCCGCATCGTGCGCCAAGGTGGCTCTGACAAGGGGCAGGTGCGCGCCATCGTCGAGCACAAGGATGCGTCGCCCGAGCAGCGCCAGATCCGCGAGGTCTACACCGGCATGATGGCCGTGCCCACGGTGGCACTCAAACGCTGGCTGAGCCAGTTGAAAAACGACAACGTGCAAGGCGAGTACTACCTGACCGACATCGTCGCGATGGCGGTCGCCGACGGCACCCAGGTGGTGGCCGCGCAGCCCAAGAGCGAAGCCGAGGTGCTGGGCGTCAACAGCCCGCTGCAGCTTGCCGACCTGGAGCGCCGCCATCAAAAGGCGCTGGCCGAGCGGTTCATGGAAGACGGGGTGCGCCTGGCCGACCCGGCACGTTTTGACGTGCGTGGCGAGCTGCACTGCGGCAGCGATGTGGAGATCGACATCAACTGCATCTTCGAAGGCCAGGTGCACTTGGGGAACGGCGTGCACATCGGCGCGAGCTGCGTGATCCGCAACGCCCAGATTGCCGACAACGTGGTGATTCACCCCTTCACCCACATCGATGGCGGCAGTGGTGACGGCCACCAGGGCGTGAAGGTCGGCGCCGGCTCGATGATCGGCCCCTTTGCCCGCCTGCGCCCCGGCGCCGAGCTGGCCGAAGAGGTGCACATCGGCAACTTCGTCGAGGTGAAAAACTCGACCCTGGCGCGCGGCACCAAGGCCAACCACCTCGCCTACCTGGGCGACGCCACGGTGGGCGAGCGAGTCAACTACGGCGCCGGCAGCATCACCGCCAACTATGACGGCGCCAACAAGCACCGCACCGTGATCGGCAACGACGTGCACGTGGGCAGCAACTGCGTTCTGATCGCCCCGGTGACCCTGGGCGACGGCGCCACCATCGGCGGCGGCTCAACCATCAGCAAGAACGTGGCGGCCGGTGACCTGGCGGTGGCACGTGGCAAGCAGATGTCGCTCTCGGGCTGGGCGAGGCCGGTGAAGAAGATCAATCCTGCGAATGACCGGTGAAGTGATCAACCTTCAGCCCGGCGGCGCCAGCAGCATCGCCAGGTAGGCCTCGACCAACGCGCTGCTCTTCGCGCCTGCGATGGCCTCTGCGTTGTGGGTGGCGATCAACTGCACCATGCCGATGTAGGCGGCGTAGCCCAACACGGCGCGTTGCTTGGCCAGTTTTGTCGGCAAGCCGACCAACTTGAGCGTGTGCACCAGAAACGCAATGCGCGCCGCGGTGACGCGGGCGACGACCGGAGCGACCAGCGGTTCGTTGGAGGCGCAGCTCAGCGCATATTGCAAGCGCACGATGCGCTGAGCTTCGGGCGTGTTGGCACCAATGCGCCGCATCACCACGCTCAGCAGCTCGCGCACCTGCGATGAAGCGTCGGCCGATTGCTCGACGGTGCGGATGATCTCGTCGGTGCCCAGAAAGCTCCAGCGCTCCAACGCGGCTTCGAGCAGCTCGTCGCGGCTCGCAAAGCACCAGTAGAAGCCACCCTTGGTCACACCCAACGAGCGTGCCAACGGCTCCACCGCGAGCGAGGCCACGCCACGCTCGGCGATCCAGTCGAGAGCGGCTTCGATCCAGTCGTCGCGGCTGAGGTTGTGCTTGCGGCCCATGGTGGGGCGACTCTATGGAGCTCGGGCTTTCGGCGCGACGCGCAACGCCTCGGGCGCCTCGTTTCAGCCTCGCGAATGCAATGGCGTTTCAGGGGCTTGTTAATAATATACGCATGCGTATACTTTCCCAACATGCACTCCATCTTGTTGCCTTTGCATCTTGCTCGGGGCTTTGGGCATCAGCCTCTACCTCCTGGCGCGCCACTGAGGCGGCCTCGCTTTCATCCACTCTGACCGAGAACCAAGCATGTCCAAAATCGTCGCGTGGGCGGTGCTCACTCTGGGATTTGTCCACATCATCTTTGGCATCGTGCGCTTCAAGGCCCCGCTGATGGATGCTGTGTTGGCCGGGTTCTCGGGTCAGTTTGCGAGCCCCGAAATTCGACGCACGGCGTTCTGGTTCATCTTGTTTGGGCCGATGCTCATGCTGGCCGGGCACCTCGCCCTGCACGCGGTGGCCGTGCGTGACCTCCATGTGCTCAAGCTGATCGGCTGGTACATGCTGGCGACGTCGGTCGTGGGGGTGGCGGCCTTCCCCGCGTCGCCGCTGTGGGCACCCCTCGTGCTCGCACCGCTGCTGATTGCAGCGGGGCATGGCCGGCTTGCGTAGAGGCACACATGAAACCACCATCTCGGCGACAGCGGTGCCTGGCACCCACCAACTCAGCAGGGCCATGTGATGCATGACGTAGCGTTATGGATCGTGGTGATCGGCTTGGGGTGTGTTGTTGTTTTCCATCTGTATTGGGCTATGGGTGGGCGCGTCGGGGCCGACACGGTGATCCCGCGCCGGCCTGCGGCGGAAGGGGGCGAGCCCTTGTTTCACCCTTCGCCGCTCGGCACCTTCAGCGTGGCGCTCTTTCTCGGCGGGGTCATCGGCTTGAGTGTTGCGGTGGGCCGCGGCGCTGACATCACGCTGCCCTGGGCCTGGGCGCGTTTGCTCTTGGCCGTGTGCGGCCTGGTGTTTGTGGTGCGCGCCATCGGCGAGTTTCGTTATGTCGGTTTTTTCAAGCGCATCAAAGACTCACGCTTCGCCTATTGGGATACACGCCTGTTTTCACCTGTGGTGCTGCTGATGGGCCTGGCGTGTCTGGTGCTGGCCGTGCGGGTGGGGTGACATGACACAACGCGCACACCGCTGCAAGGTGCCAACCCACACCCGGGTCATTACAAGCCTGCCGGGCCATCACTACCAAGACGCCTTCAAGCTCACACTTGCTGACGGCGATACCAGGACATTGCCCCAACTGCTGGCCGCACGTGGCACCGGCCGGTCAGAGCGATGGCTGGCGCGCGTGCGCGACGTGCTGGTGGCTCCGTTTGGCTTGAAACCCATTGGACGGCCTGCCATGGCGCCGTTTGAGAGCCTGACCCTCCACGCCAACGAGGCCATCTACGCGGTGAACGACCGCCACGTCGACGTGCGCATCGCCTATTGCACAGAGACGAGCGGCGCACAACGGCAGCTGATTGCGACCACGCTGGTTCGCGTGCACAACACGCTGGCCTGGGTCTATCTGGTGGCGATTCTTCCGTTTCATTTTTATGTCGTCAAAAGGCAGCTGGAGCGCATTGCCACGCAGCGCTAAGAGCTTGGCATGCCAGCGTTTGCGTGATCGCCTCGGCTTGGGGCAATGGCAACGTGCTCAGCGCTGGCCGGCCTGTGCCACCCAGCGTTCGAAGTCGGCCAACGCCAGCGGCGGGCTGATCAGCGTGCCTTGCAGCTCGTCGCAGTCGAGCCGCGCGAGAAAGCCGCGCTGGGCTTCGGTTTCAACCCCTTCGGCGATCACCGACAGCCCCAGGCCGCGGGCCATCTGCACGATGGCCCGTGCGATGGCGGCCGAATCGGTCTCGCTCGGCAGGCCCTGCACGAAGGAGCGGTCAATCTTCATCTTGTCGATGGGCAGCTCTTTGAGGTGCGCGAGCGACGAGTAACCCGTGCCGAAGTCGTCGACCGCGATGCGGATGCCCAGCGCCTTGAGCTCGCCGAGCTTGCGCTTCACCTCGGGCAGGTCGTCCATCAGCATGCGCTCGGTGAGCTCGAATTCGAGCAGCTCGCCGCTCACACCTTCTTCGCGCAGCAGTTGTTCGATGAGTGCGGTGAAGCCACTGGTCTGGAACTGCACGGTGGAGAGGTTCACCGCCACCGGCACACCCACCATGCCGGCCGCATGCCAGCGCCGCGCACAACGTGCCGCCTCGCGCAACACCCATTGGCCGATGGGCAGCATCAGGCGCTGCTGTTCGGCCAATGGAATGAAGGCATCGGGCAGCAGCAGGCCCCGCTCGGGGTGGTTCCAGCGGATCAAGGCTTCGGCACCGACCAGCACGCCATCGCGCGAGCGCACCTGCGGCTGGAAGTAGAGCTCGAACTCACCGCGCGCCAGGGCCTGCACCATCTGGCTCTCGAGCACCAGCGCGGCGTAAGCCGAGCTCGCCATCTCGGCGGTGAAAAACTGGAAGTTGGCTCGCCCGCGCGACTTGGCCAGGTACATGGCGGTGTCGGCGTTTTTGATCAGGTCGTCGGCGGTCTCGCCGTCGTGCGGGAACATCGAAACACCGATCGAGGGTGTGACCGAGATCAGCCGCCCATCGGCGTTGACTGGCACCTCGATGGCTGCGAGCAGCTTGTGTGCAACCTCTTCGACGTCCATGCGCTGCAGCGTGCGCGGCAGCAGCACGATGAACTCGTCACCCCCAAAACGGGCCACCACGTCGGTGGTGCGCAGGGTTTCGGTGATGCGCCGTGCGAGCGTCTGCAAGAGCGTGTCGCCGACCAGGTGGCCGAGCGAATCGTTGACACGCTTGAAGTGGTCGAGGTCGATGAAAAGCAGCGCCACCTGCGAATCGTTGCGCCGCGCGGCCGCGATCATGTGGCCCAGGTGCTCCATCAGGCTCACACGGTTGGGCAGGCCGGTCAGCACGTCGTGGTGCGCCATGTGGTGGATGTGGGCCTGCGCTTCGTGACGGTCGCGGATGTCGCGGATGATGCTCATGCGCATGCGTTCACCGTGGCGCTCGATGGTGCGCACGATGTACTCGATGGGCATGCGCCGGCCGTCCTTGTGCAGGATGACGCTCTCATAGGTGCTTTCTTCGCCGGCTTCCATCACCGAGGCCACCTTGGCCATCTGGTCGGGGGGCACGAAGTCGAACACGTGGCGACCGATCAGCTCGTCGAGCGTGTAGCCGATCAGCGCGCACAGTGGCTCGTTGGCATCGGTCAGGGTGCCGTTCTTGTGGAACAAGATGCCTTCGACGCTGGCCTGCATGAACTTGCTCAGGCGCTCTTCCGATTCGCGCACCGCCTGCTCGGCGAGCCGGTGTTTGGTGATGTCGGTGATGAGCACAAAGGCCGCGAGCAGCGTGCCATCGGGCCCGATGTGGGGAATGAGGTTGACCTCCAGCCAGTGGCGTGTGCCATCGGGTGCACGCAGCTCGCGCTCATACGAGGTGGCCTTGTGCTCGAACAGCACGTAGTCCACATAAGGCTGGATGGCTTCGGCCGCGTTTTTGCCGATGATCTCGGCGAAGGTGCAGCCAATCACCGAGTGTTCGTCGAAGCCGAAGGTGTGGGCGTACAGCTTGTTGGCAAACAGGCAACGGAACGAGCCCGCCTCGAACGACGAGATGAGCACCGGCACGTTGTCGGCCAGCAACTGGAACTGGTCGGCACGGGCGCGCGCGGAAAGTTCGGCCAGGCGGGTGGTGGTCACGTCGTGCAGGGTACAGAGGTAGCAGCCCTGGTCAGGCAGCCAGCGTGCGCGGCAGTCGAGCCAGGCATCGGCCCAGGCGGCGCTGCGTGCACGCGGCAGGCGAAGGTTGAGCTCAAAGTCGCGCCGCGCCGCCAGCTGGGGCGCGAGCGCTGCCGCCGAGTCGGCGCTCACCACCGTGGGCAAAGAAAGCGTCATGGCCTGGCCCAGCGACACGCTGCAAAAATCGGCGAACGCCTTGTTGCCACGCAGCACCACACCCTCGGTCGACAACCACACCAGCATGCACGGCAGGGTGTCTGCGTCAGGCAGATCGCTCTCGCGCTGGGCGGTGGGGAGGGTCATGGAGGCCGGTGCAGCGCGTGTCAATGAGGTGCGCGGCCATGATAGCCGGGCACCCTGCGCGAGCCCCCCCCTGGCTCAGGCGGTAGGGGGCAGCAGCGCCTCGCGGGCGAGGCAGAGATCGTCCCAGGCGCGCGCCTTGTGCTCCGGGTTGCGCAGCAGATAGGCGGGGTGGTAGGTCACCACCAACGGCAGCCCCTGGTACTGGTGCACACGGCCACGCAAGCGGCCGATGGGCTCGGTGCTGCGCAGCAGGCTTTGCACCGCGAAGTGGCCCATGGCCAGGATGACGCGTGGCTGCACCAGCGCGATCTGGCGCATGAGGAAGGGCTCGCACTGCGCCAGCTCGGCCGGCTCAGGGTTGCGGTTGCCGGGTGGGCGGCACTTGACGGTGGGGGTGATGTAGACCTGCTGCTCCGCTGGCGCCTCGCCGCGGGTGAGGCCAACGGCACGCAGCATGTTGTCGAGCAATTGGCCCGGCTTGCCAACGAAGGGCTCAGCCTGCTGGTCTTCCTGCTCGCTCGGTGCTTCACCCACGATCATCCAGTGCGCACGCTCGTGGCCCACACCGAACACGGTTTGTGTGCGGCCCGTGCACAGCTTGCAGGCGGTGCAGCCGGCCACTGCCTCGCGCAGTGCGGGCCAGCCCATGGTGTCGATGCCCGATGGGAGCGGGGCGAGAGGGGTGGGCGCCGGGGCGCTGCCTGTTTCACGCTGCGGGGGCGGCGCCGCGACGTCCGCACGCAACGCTTGCGGAGGCTGCGCCGCTTCGGTAGCGGCCTCGGGCGTGCTCCAGACACGAATGCCCATTTCGCCCAGCATCGCGACCTGGCGTTCACTCCAGCCCATGTGGCGCTCCTGGCTTCAGGGTCAGGCTCATCACCACGGCGTCTTCGCGGCCGCTGGCATGGGTGGCATGGGTGGCGTGGGCGGCAGGGTAATAACCACGGCGCAGGCCCACCTGCACAAAACCGCAGTGTGTGTAGATGTCGCGTGCACGCTGGTTGCTCTCGCGCACCTCCAGCCAGATTTGCCGCGCGCGCAGCCTGCGGGCAAGCGCACACAGCTCGTCCAGCATGAAGCGGGCGTGGCCGCGGCCTTGCACGGCCGGGGTGACGGTGATGTTGAGCAAATGCAGTTCGTCCACACCTTCCATCGCAACGAAGTAGCCCAGCAGCTCACCTTGTGCGCCATACAACACCTGCGACGGGTAGCCAGCCGCCAGCGAGTCAATGAAGTTGCCACGCGTCCAGGGGAAGGCATAGGCCTGCAGCTCGACCGCGAGCACGCTGTCGAGTTGTTTCACCGTCATCGGCAAGAGCAGGCGCTCGTTGCGCAACACGGCACTCATGTGGCCGCCTCCTTGGCGAGGCGGATGGCCTCGCGCTCGACTGTGGTTTGTGCCACCTTGTCGCGCAGGTACAGCGGCAGCGCCTGCGCCGCGTCGACCACCGCACCCTCGGCCCACAGCTGCTGTGCCACCTGGGCCAGGGCTTGGGCGCGCGAGCGGGCCTGGGGCAGCCGCATGGCGGCGTGGGTGTTCAGGCGGTCGCCAAAGGCATCGAGCGCCGAGCCCGCCACACACCGAGGCGGCGCGGCCTGCCAGCAAGCGTTGAGCGCTTCCACCGTGTACAAGGCCGCAGCGTTTTGCACCGACCAGCGCCCGCCCTGCCAGCGGTAAGCGCCGGCGTAGATCTCGTTCATGCGTGCATCCATCGCGACCCAGACTTCGCTCAGCGGATGCTGGTTGTGTGCGTCTTGCGCCACCAGCATCAGGCTGTCGACCGCCAGCACCGGCTTGTCGGCACCGAAAGCCAAGCCTTGCGCCACCGAACACGCCGTGCGCAAGCCGGTGAACGCGCCGGGGCCCCGCCCAAAGGCAATCGCATCGAGCTGCGCCAGCGTGCAGCCGGCTTCAGCCAGCAGGTTGAGGATTTCGGGAATCAAACGTGCCGAGGCCTGGGGCCCGCCCGCCAACTCGCGCACGAGCAGGCCCTGCGGCAGCTGCAGTGCGATGCTCATCGCTTCGGTGGAGGTGTCGAACGCCAACAGTCGGGCCATGGCACGAGTCTACCGGGCGCGTTGAGGTCAACACCTGCATGCGATCATCCCGCCATGCTGATCTGCACGTCATGGCGCACTCTTTTTCGCACCCTCTTGCGCACCCTCGCCATCACCTTCTTCGTGGTGGCCAGCCAGGCCAACGCCGGCCCGCTGCCGGCCGAAGTCGAAGCCGCCTTGCAACGCGCCAACGTACCCCGCGAGGCCATCTCGGTGGTGGTGCAGGAAGTGGGCGCGACCACACCCCACCTGAGTTGGCAAGCCCAGACGCCGGTGAACCCGGCTTCGCTGATGAAGCTCGTGACCACCGCCGCGGC
>JBKJJF010000201.1:0-8498 GCA_046598195.1 Rhizobacter sp.
CTCCACCCGCATCCACCTGTTCTTGGCTACCAGCGCCTTGCACATGGAAAAGAAGCTGCGCATGACACCCGACCAGGTGTTCGAGCAGGCCCGGCTGTCGACCCGCTTTGCGCGCAACCTCTCAGGCGATGTGGAGTTTTCGCCCGAAGACGGCTATCGCTCCGACCCCGACTTCTTGTGCCGTGTGCTGGAGGCGGTGATTGCCGAAGGTGCCACCACCATCAACATCCCCGACACCGTGGGCTACGCCATCCCAGAGCTGTACGGCAACTTCATCCTTGACCTGCGCACACGCATTCCCAACGCCGACAAGGCGGTGTGGTCGGTGCACTGCCACAACGACCTCGGCATGGCGGTGGCCAACTCGTTGGCCGGCGTGAAGATCGGCGGCGCGCGTCAGATCGAGTGCACCATCAACGGCCTGGGCGAGCGCGCCGGCAACTGCGCGCTTGAAGAGGTGGTGATGGCCTTGCGCACCCGCAAAGACTATTTCGATCTGGCGCTCGACATCGACGCCACGCAGATCGTGCCCGCTTCGCGCCTGGTGTCACAGACCACCGGTTTCGTGGTGCAACCCAACAAGGCGGTGGTGGGGGCGAATGCCTTCGCCCACGCTTCGGGCATCCACCAAGACGGCGTGCTCAAGGCGCGCGACACCTACGAAATCATGCGCGCCGAAGACGTGGGCTGGGCCGCCAACAAGATCGTGTTGGGCAAGCTTTCGGGGCGCAACGCCTTCAAGCAGCGGCTGAATGAGCTGGGCATCGAGCTGCACTCCGAGGCCGAGGTCAATGCGGCCTTCGCCAAGTTCAAGGAGCTGGCCGACCGCAAGAGCGACATCTTCGACGAAGACATCCTGGCCCTGGTGATGGACGGGTCGGTTACCACCGAGCATGAGCACTACCGCCTGCTGGCCTTGTCACAGCGTTCCGAGACAGGCGAACGGCCGCACGCCAAGGTGGCGTTTGCCGCTGGCGAAGTGGAGCACCACACCGAGAGCGACGGCAACGGCCCAGTCGACGCAAGCCTCAAGGCGATCGAGTCCAAGCTGCAATCTGGCGCCGAAATGCTGCTTTATTCGGTCAATGCCATCACCTCCGGCAGCACAGAATCTCAGGGCGAGGTGACGGTGCGGCTGCAACACGGCGGGCGTGTTGTCAATGGCGTAGGTTCTGACCCCGACATCGTGGTCGCGTCGGCCAAGGCTTACCTCGCAGCGTTGAGCAAGCTGCACAGCAAGAACGAGCGCGTCGCTGCCCAGGGGTGATTTTTGTCACACTCCTGACAACTCCTTAGTCTGACTTGAGGAAAATGGCGCAAGTTTTTGATATTGCAGGTTTTTTTCTTGTGACCTACACTCGGGAGACCGAGCGTCAAGGGGTTGTTGTGATGCGGTTTACTCAGAAGTCAGCGTTGTCTGTTGTGCGTGCCTTGCTCGCGCTGACGATCGCTGTCTGCCTGCCACTCACTGCGGGTGCGGCGGCCAAGCCGGCCAAGAAGCGGGTGGCGGTGGTGTCCAACGCCCCAACCGTCAAATCCAAGGCGGTGGTGGTTCGCACTTCCAAGATCAAACGCACCAGCCTGCGCCCCCGTTCGCGTGCGGTGGCCCACGTGGTGCCCGAGCGGCCTTCGTTCGGTCAGGCGTATGGTTTGCACTCGGCGGCCGATCCGCTCGACCTGAAGTCGAGTGTGGCGCTGGTGATGGATCAAGAGACCAACGAGGTGCTCTTCAGCAAGAATTCCAAGGCCGTGCTGCCCATTGCGTCGCTCACCAAACTGATGACGGCGCTGGTGGTGGCTGAAGCCAAACTCCCACTCAGCGAAGTGCTGACCGTCAGCCAAGACGATGTGGACACTGAAAAAGGCAGCCGTTCGCGCCTGAAGGTGGGCACCCAGCTCACCCGCGGCGAGATGATGCATTTGGCGTTGATGTCGTCTGAAAACCGCGCCGCGCATGCGCTGGGTCGCCATTACCCTGGCGGCTTGGCCGCGTTCGTTGCGGCAATGAACCGCAAGTCGATCGAGCTTGGCATGGCCAACACGCGCTACGTTGAGCCCACCGGCCTGTCGAGCCAGAACCAGTCGAGCGCTCGTGACCTGGCGACGCTCGTGAAGGCGGCGCATGGCTACCCGCTGATCCGCCAACTGTCGACCTCACCCGAGCACGAAGTGGCGGTCGGTCACCGGCAACTCCAGTTTCACAACACCAACCGTCTGGTGACCAATCCGGAGTGGGACATCGGCCTGCAAAAGACAGGCTACATCTCCGAAGCCGGTCGGTGCCTGGTGATGCAGGCCAAGCTGGCCGGGCGCCAGGTGATCATGGTTTTCCTGGATTCGGCCGGTAAATATTCGCGCCTGGGGGATGCCGAGCGTGTGCGCAAGTGGGTCAGCGAACGCCCGCCGCTGGTGGCTGCCCCGGCGCTGTTGCTTCCTCCGTCGCTGGTCGCTCCTGTTTTTGTGACGCCCGCGGCGGTGGCGATGCCCGAGCCGGCTCCGGCGTTGGATGAGCCGGTGGTGCTTGAGGCGCCGAAGATCACGTCTTGATCACTGCCTTTCCCCAAAACAAAGAGCCCGGCATGCCGGGCTCTTTGTTTTGGGGAAAGGCGTCTTTTATCCGCGGTGGCCCAGTGCCGATGAAATTTGCGACGCGGTGGACTTGAGTCGCTCCAGCCAGCCTTCTTCCAGGCGGTCGGCTGGCGCCGAGATCGACAGGCCGGCGATCAACTTGCCCTGGTCGTCGAAGATGCCGGCGGCCATGCAGCGAACACCCAACTCCAGCTCTTCGTCGTCGCGGGCGGTGCCGTATTGCAGCACCTTGGAGAGTTCACGCTCCAGCATGCTCGCATCGGTAATGCTGTTGCGTGTGTGCCCCGCCAGGCCGGTGCGGGCGGCATAGGCGCGCACGCGTTGCGGGTCGTCGTGGGCAAGGAACAGTTTGCCCACCGATGTCAGGTGCAGCGGCGCACGGCCACCCACGGCGCGCACCACCTGCATGCCCGAGCGTTCGCTGTAGGTGCGCTCGATGTAGACGATCTCGTCGCCTTGGCGCATCGACAAGTTGACCGGTTGGTGTGTCAGCTTGTGCAGCTCGCGCATGGGGCCCAAAGCGGCGTCGCGCACGTCAAGCCGCGCTTTCACCAGGTTGCCCAGCTCCAGCAGCCGCATGCCGAGGCGGTAGCTGCCAGCTTCGGGTCGGTCGACATATCGGCCAACCGTGAGGTCGTTCAAGATGCGGTGTGCGGTGGAGGGGTGCAACCCGGTCTGTTCGCTGATGAGCTTCAGGGACACCGGGTCTTGGTGAGAAGCCAGCAGATCCAGCAGCGAGAACATGCGCTCAAGCACCTGGATCGCGAGCTTTTGATCCGCTTTGCTTTTCATGCGGGCATTCTGACGCAGTTTGGCGAGATTTTGCATCGCGAAAATTCAAGCCATGGCTGCCATGGCTGCCACCGCGGCCACTCCGGAGCGCACCGCGCCTTCCAGCGTGGCCGGGTAGGGGCCGTCGACGTAATCACCCGCAGCCCAGAGCCCGGGCAGCACGTGTCGTGCGGGCCGCTGCAGTTGGGGCGTGCACAGAAAGGTCGCCCGTTTTTCGGTGGTGCTGCGCAGCGTTTCCAAGGGGCTGTGCAAATGGGCGCCGAGCGCCTCACGGGCTTGGTTCAGCGTGGCCGTGGTGGTGGCGTCTAAGCCTTGTGCAACCCAACTGGCAGCACCACTCACCACAAAGGCCAGCACGCCGTCGAGCCCGCTGAGGGTGCCAAGGTCAAATACAAACTGCGCCGGGCGTTGCGCGTCGCTGCGCAAAGCCATCATGGGCTGGGGCAAGCGACAGCCCGGGCTGCGCGCGTACACGGTGACGATGGGCTCGTAGTTCAACGCGCCGGCTTGTTGCGACCAGATGGGTGCCAGTGTGGTCGTCAATCGTGCGGCCTCGTTGGCGGTGCAGGCCAGCACCACGGCGTCGGCCGGCTCGCCGTTGACAAACCAGTGTTCGGCTGAGCGCTCCAGCGAACCTACGCGTTGTGACAGGCGCACGGTGGCCCCCGCCGCTGCCAGCCAGCTCGCTGCCGGGTGCGGCCACAGCCGGCTCAGGCTCTGCTTGGGGAGCAGCAGGTCGGCCGAGCCGGGCCCTGAGAACAAAGCGTCTTTGAGCACACGCAAGAACACCGTGGCGCTGGCGTGTGATGCGGGTGTGTTGAGCGCGGCCACACACAGCGGGTCGAGCAACTCGTCGCGCACGGCGCTGGGCAGGTGAGAGGTCAGCTGGGCGACGGTCAACGTGGGGTCGCAGCGAAACCCACGCAGGGCCCAGCCAGTGGCTGTCAGCAGCAGCGAGTGTTTGTCGCGCCAGCGCCAGCCAGGGTAGCGCAGCACGGCGCTCGCAAACGCCAGGATGGGCGAGCCCGGCGCGAGTTGCAGGCCGGCGCCGTCGGGGTAGGTCACACACAGTGGGGTGCGCAGCAAGGCCTGATCGATGTCGACACCCACCAACCGCATCAGCGACAGTGTTTGCGAATACGCGCCGATCAGGATGTGCTGGCCGTTGTCGAGCAGCGCGTCGCCGAAGTCGACCTCACGCGCCCGGCCACCGAGCTGGGCGGCCATCTCATACAAGGTGACCTGGTGGCCGCGCCGTGTGGCCTCGACCGCGGCGGCCAAGCCCGCCCAGCCGCCCCCGACGACGGCCACGCGCCGCGCTGCCCCCATCAACGGACTCGCCAGTTGGTGCGCAGCGCGATCCACAGCTTGCGCAGTGGTGTGAGCGAAATGCGTTGGTGCAGCACCTGGAAGTTGGCGGCTTCAATCTCGCGCAGCAGGGTGCGGTAGATGTTGGCCATCATCAGGCCGGGCTTTTGCGCGCGGCGATCGGCGTCGGGCAACAAGGCCAGGGCTTCGTCGTAGCAGCGGTGGGCCCGTTCGGCCTGAAAGCGCATGAGCGCGGTGAACCGATCGCTGTAGCCACGGTTCAAGATCTCCTGCGCTTTCACATCAAACTGTTGCATCTCCGACACCGGCAGGTAGATGCGGCCACGGCGCGCGTCGTCGCCCACGTCGCGAATGATGTTGGTGAGCTGCATGGCCAGGCCGAGCTTGTGGGCGTATTCGATGGTCACGGCCTCAGTGCGGCCGAAGATGGCCGAGGCCACTTCGCCCACCACGCCGGCGACCAGGTGGCAGTAGCGCGCGAGGCCGGGGTAGTCGAGGTAGCGCGATTGATCGAGGTCCATCTGGCAGCCTTCGATCACGGCGAGCAGGTGTTCGCCGCGGATATTGAATGCCGCCACATGCGGCATCAAGGCTTTCATCACCGGGTGGGTGGCCTGGCCGCTGAAGCTGGTTGCAACTTCCTTGCGCCACCAGGCGAGTTTGGTGGCGGCGAGGCTCGGGTCGTGCACCTCGTCGACCACATCGTCGACCTCGCGGCAAAACGCATAAAACGCCGTGATCGCCGCACGCCGCTCCGGGGGCAGGAACAGAAACGCGTAATAGAAGCTGGAGCCGCTTTGCGCGGTTTTTTTCTGCACGTACTGCTCGGGTGTCATGGGCGCACCTCGCTGAGTGAGGTGGGCGAGGGCGCTTTCATGCGCAACGCACGCCACAGCAGGAGAGGTGCGTCATACCAGCGCAGTGTGGGCCGCGCGAGCAGGCTGCCGTGTTTCATGGCTTCGATTTTTTCAAGGATGCGCAGGCCACCTTGCACCACCAGGCGCAGCTCCCAGCCGGCGCGGCCGGGCAGGGCGTGCACGAGGGGCGCGCCGGCGAGCATCAAGTCTTTGGCCCAGCCCACCATCTCGGCGACCAGGGCGCGTGTGCTTGACGAGTCTTCGCGCGACAGCAGCGCCGCCAGCGGCACACCGTGGCGGGCGCAGTCGGTGAGCGGGATGTAGGCACGGTCACGTTTTGTGTCGACGCTCAGGTCTTGCCAGAAGTTGGCCAGCTGCAGTGCGGTGCAGATGTTGTCGGACTGGCGCAATTGAAGCGAACCTTGCACGCCATACAGATGCAGCAGCAGGCGCCCCACCGGGTTGGCTGAGCGGCGGCAATAGGCCAGCAGCTGGGCGCGGTCGGGGTAGGTATTTTGGTGGACATCTTGTTCGAAAGCGCTGAGCAGGTCTTCGAGCAATGGCAAGGGCAGGGCGTGGCGATCGAGCGCCTGCTTCAGCGGGGTGAACACCTGCGGCCATTGGGGGCCGGGTGCGGCGCCGGCGGCGGTGGCGTGCAGCTCGGCGCGGTAGGCGGCGAGCGCCGAAAGGCGCTGTGCGGGGAGGGCATCACCTTCGTCAGCCAGGTCGTCGGCGGTGCGTGCGAACCAGTAGATCGCGGCCACCGCAGGGCGCAGCGCGGGTGGGCACAGCACCGACGCAACGGGGAAGTTTTCGTAGTGATTGACGCTCATGGGGCTCTGATTTGAGCGCGCATTGTCGCCGTGGAAGGCCTTGTGCAATGTGGCACGAAGCATGACCCCGGAGGTGTTTGACAGCGCTCAATCGGCCGAATACATTACTGACCAGTCAGTCAGTTATTGGGTTTTGTTCCCGTTGCTGCACCGCACATCTTCCGCTTCTGTCCACGCTTTTGTCCGATTTCGCCCACGCCTTCGCCGAGGTTTCCATGCGCTTCACCCTGCTCATTTCCCTGCTCAGCGCCGCTGTGTTGACCGCCTGCTCGCAGGCCCAGCCGCCTGCCGCCCCGGTGCGTGCCGTGCGCACCCTCACCGTCTCGGCCGACAGCGCTGGCGGCACTTATGAGTACGCCGCCGAGGTGCGCGCCCGTACCGAATCTCGCCTCGGCTTCCGCGTGGGCGGCAAGATCGTGCGCCGCAACGTGAATGTGGGCGACACCGTGAAAGCCGGCCAGGTGCTGGCCCAGCTTGACCCGCAAGACCTGAAGCTGGGTCAAGACGCCGCTCGCGCCGGTCTGGTGGCCGCGCAGGCCAACTTCGACCAGACGGCGGCTGACTTCAAGCGCTTCAAGGAGTTGCGCGACCAGGGGTTCATCAGCTCGGCCGAGCTGGAGCGTCGCGAAACTGCGCTCAAGGCCGCCCAGGCGCAGCTTGACCAGTCGCGGGCGCAGTCCAGCGTGCAAGGCAATCAGGCGGCTTATGCCACGCTGGTGGCCGACGCCAGCGGCGTGATCACGGCGGTGGATGCCGAGCCCGGCATGGTGGTGGCTGCGGGCGCGCCGGTGGTTCGACTGGCGCACGACGGCCCACGCGACGTGGTGTTCAACGTGCCGGAAGACAAGGTGAGCCTGATCAAGGCGATGGCCGGCCAGCCCGGCCGGATCTCGGTGCGCCTGTGGGGGGCGAGCCAAGAAACGCTGCCGGCACGCATCCGCGAGATTGCTGCCGCCGCTGACCCAGTGACGCGCACCTTCGTCGTCAAGGCCGATCTTGGCCAGACGCCGGCCAACCTGGTGCGCCTGGGCCAGACGGCGACCATCTTGGCCGACAGCCCCAAGGTGGCCGGCGTCAACAAGTTGCCCTTGTCGGCCTTGAGAGAAGAGCAGGGCCGCACCGCCGTGTGGGTGGTCGACAAGACGACGATGACCGTGGCCTCGCAGAGCGTGCAGGTGGCAGGCGCCGAGGGCAACGAGGCGGTGGTGACCAGCGGCTTGAAGCCTGGCCAGCTGGTCGTGACGGCTGGCGTGCACGTGCTCAACCCGGGTCAACAAGTGAAGCTTTACGTCGACCCCGCAGCGCCACCGGTGGCTGCGGCCAACACCGGCACGCCGGTCACGGCGAAGTGAGTCGAGTGCGTTTGAGCACCACATGAGCATCACATGAGCACCACACCCCCCGAGACAACGCCTGTGCGCGCCGCGCAGCGTTTCAACATCTCCCAATGGGCGCTGGAACACCCGGCCCTCACGCGTTACTTGCTGCTGGTCTTGCTGCTGCTGGGCGTGGCCGCTTATTTCCAGCTGGGGCAGGACGAAGACCCGCCGTTCACCTTCCGCGCGATGGTGGTGCGGGCCTACTGGCCGGGCGCCACGGCGCAACAGGTGGCCGAGCAGGTCACCGACAAACTTGAGAAGACGCTGCAAGAGGTGCCTTATGCGGACAAGATCCGCAGCTACTCCAAGCCGGGCGAAACGCTGATCATTTTCCAGGCCAAGGACTCTGCGCCGCCCAAGGAAATGCAGCAGGTCTGGTACACCGTGCGCAAGAAGATCAACGACATGCGCGGCACGCTGCCGGGTGGCGTGGTCGGGCCCTTTTTCAACGACGAGTTTGGTGACGTGTATGGCTCGATCTATGCGATATCGAGCGATGGTTTCAGCTACGACGAGCTGAAGGAGCAAGCCGACCAGGTGCGCCAGCGCCTGCTGAAGGTGAAGTACGTCAACAAGGTCGAAGTGTTCGGCGCGCAAGACGAAAAGATCTTCATCGAGATCTCGCAGAAACGCCTGGCGCAGCTGGGCCTCGACTTCAACGCCGTGCTCGCGCAGCTGGGCCAGCAGAACGCGGTCGAGTCGGCCGGCGTCATCAACTC
>JBKJJF010000031.1:0-35366 GCA_046598195.1 Rhizobacter sp.
AGGAGCCGCGTGATGGGCGCGCTACGCGAGCTCACGGTGTCGCAGCAGATCGGCCTGCTGTTTGTCGGGCGGCATGTCGCGCAGCGAGCGTGTGAAGGCCACCGCCGTGGCGAGGGCCAGCAGGCCGAAGACGATGACAAACAGCAGGCCGATCTGCTGCGACACCGTGAGCTCGCGTAGCGCGCCCATCACGCGGCTCCTGTCGCGTGAGCGCTCATCAAGCCGCCACCTTGCTCAAAGCGATGACTTCATCGCGTGCGCGGGCCAGAAACTCGCGCTTGTCTTCGCCTGGCTTGAGCTGCATCGGTGCGCCGAAGGTGACCGAACACAAGATGGGCACCGGCACCACTTCGCCCTTGGGCATGACACGGTGCACGTTGTCGATCCAGGTCGGAATCAGCTGCAGCTCGGGAAACTGCTCGGCCAGGTGGTACAGCCCCGCCTTGAAGGCCTGTGGCTCGCCCTTGTTGCCGCGTGTTCCTTCCGGAAAGATCACCAGCGAGTCGCCGTTTCGCAGGGCTTCGGCCAGCGGCTCCAGCGGGTCTTCGTCTTCGGAACGCACGCGGCTCACATACACCGCGTTGAACACCTCGCGCGTGATCCAGTGTTTGAACGGCGAGGCGGTCCAGTAGTCGCGCGCCGCGATCGGGCGTGTCTGCGCGCGCAGGTCGCGCGGCAGCGCCGCCCAGATCAGCACCCAGTCGAAGTGGCTCTGGTGGTTGGCAAAGTAGATGCGCTGCTCGGCCTTGGGCGGGCTGCCGTACCAATGGCCTTGTGCGCCGGTGATCAGGCGCGCCAGAAAGGCCAACAGCAGGCCTGCCGCTTCAGGGAGCGTCATTCGCGAATCACCGTTCGGGCTGAGCCTGTCGAAGCCTGCGCGTGGTCAATGACGGAAGTGACGCACGCCGGTGAGCACCATCGCGATGCCGTGCTCGTTGGCCGCACCGATCACCTCTTCATCGCGCATGCTGCCACCGGGGTGGATCACGCTCGTGGCACCCGCTTTCACCAACTCATCCAGCGTGTCGCGGAACGGGAAGAAGGCGTCACTCGCCACCACCGAGCCCTTCAACGACAGCCCCGCCGCTTCGGCCTTGATGCCCGCGATGCGTGCTGAATCCAAGCGGCTCATCTGGCCCGCACCGACACCCAGCGTCATGCCACCGGCACAGAAGACGATGGCGTTGCTCTTCACGTATTTGCCCACCGTCCAGGCGAACAGCATGTCTTGCAGTTGTTGCGGTGTGGGTTGTGCCTTCGTCACCACCTTGAGGTCAGACAGCTTCAGCACGTGGTTGTCGGCACTCTGGATCAAGAGGCCCGAGCCGACGCGCTTCACGTCTTGTGCATTGCGGCCCTGTTCCCAGGCGGTCGCGCCGCCCTGGGGCAACACGATCTGCAACACACGCACATTCTTTTTGGCCGCAAAGATCGCCAGCGCCTCGGGCGTGAAGGCCGGGGCGATCAGCACTTCCATGAACTGCTTCGACACCTGCTCGGCCGTGGCCGCATCAACCTCGGTGTTGAAGGCAATGATGCCGCCGAAGGCCGAGGTCGGGTCGGTCTTGAAGGCCTTGGCATACGCCTCGCCCGCGTTGGCACCGAGCGCCACGCCGCAGGGGTTGGCGTGTTTGACGATCACGCAGGCTGCGGGTGCGACATGCGTGTCGAAGCTCTTCACACACTCCCACGCCGCGTCGGCGTCGGCGATGTTGTTGTACGAAAGTTCTTTGCCTTGCAGCTGCTTGCCAGTGACGAGCGAGCCGGGTGCGGGGTTGAGGTCGCGGTAGTAAGCCGCAGTCTGGTGCGGGTTCTCGCCGTAGCGCAGGTCTTGCAGCTTGACGAAGCGTGTGTTGCTCTGCGCCGGGTAGTTGGCGCGCGAACCATCGGCCTGCAGCGATGAGAGGTAATCGCTGATGGCGGCGTCGTAGTTCGAGATGCGGTTAAAAGCGGCCACCGACAGCACGAACTTGGTCTCTTTGCTCACGCTGTTGTGGGCCTTCAGCTCAGCAAGCACCTGCGCGTATTGCGAAGCGTCGGTCAGCACCGCCACGTCTTTCCAGTTTTTGGCCGCAGAGCGCACCATCGCCGGGCCACCAATGTCGATGTTTTCGATCGCGTCTTCGAGCGTGCAGCCGGGCTTGGCGACGGTGGCCTCGAAGGGGTAGAGGTTGACCACCAGCAGGTCAATGGTTTCGATGTCGTGCTTGAGCAAGGCCGCCATGTGCTCGGGCAGATCACGCCGTGCCAGCAGGCCACCGTGGATGGTGGGGTGCAGCGTCTTCACACGGCCGTCGAGCATCTCGGGGAAGCCGGTGTGGTCGGCCACCTCGGTGACGGGCAGGCCGGCGTCGGCCAGCAGCCGGGCGGTGCCGCCGGTGGAGAGCAGCTTCACGCCGAGGGCATGCAGCTCGCGCGCAAATTCGAGCACGCCGGTTTTGTCAGAAACGGAGATCAGGGCTTGCATGAGGTTCTCCTATTTAACGAGCTTGTGGTCGAGCAGCTTGCGCCGCAGCGTGTTGCGGTTGATGCCCAGCCACTCGGCGGCGCGGCTCTGGTTGTTGTCGGCGTGTTTCATCACCACGTCGAGCAGCGGCTTCTCGACGACCTTGAGGATCATCTCGTACATCGCCGTGGGCTCGACGCCGCGCAGGTCTTTGAAGTAAGCCTCCAGGCTGTCGCGCACGCATTCCTCAATGTGTTTTTTGCTCATGTTGCCTCTGTCATCAATTCGGGGGCAGCGGTCGGCAGCAGGCGGTGCGCGTCGCCGAGTTCGTCAAACCAGTCGTTTACCGCGCGCACTTGCGCGTCGCAGGTGTCCAGCGTATTCATGAAGGCGCGAAAACTTTCGCCGCCGGGCAGGGCGCGCACCGCCCAGCCGATGTGTTTGCGCGCGGTGCGCACACCGGCATATTCACCATACAGGCCGTAATGCTCGTGCAGGTGTTCGAGCAGCCATTGTTTGGCTTGCTGCACCTCGGGGGCGGGCAGGTGTTCGCCAGTGTCCAGAAAGTGCGCAATCTCGCGAAAGATCCAGGGCCGGCCTTGCGCGGCGCGGCCGATCATGATGGCGTCGGCGCCGGTCGCGGCGAGCACGTCACGCGCCTTTTCGGGGCTGTCGATGTCGCCATTGGCCACCACCGGGATGCGCAAGGCGGCCTTCACTGCGGCGATGGTGTCGTATTCGGCCTGGCCGGTGTAACCCTGCTCGCGTGTGCGGCCGTGCACCGTCACCATCGCCACGCCGGCTTGTTCAGCAGCGCGCGCGATGCTTAACGCGTTGCGCTCGGTTTGGCACCAGCCGGTGCGCATCTTCAGCGTGACCGGCACGTTGCGCGGCGCACATGCGGCCACCACGGCTTCGATGATCAAGGTGGCGAGCGGCTCGTCTTGCATCAGCGCCGAACCCGCCCACTTGGTGCACACCTTCTTGGCCGGGCAGCCCATGTTGATGTCGATGATTTGCGCGCCGCGGTCGATGTTGTAGGCGGCGGCCTCGGCCATCATGGCCGGCTCGGTGCCGGCGATCTGCACTGCGATCGGGGCCACTTCGCCCTCGTGGTTGGCGCGGCGCGAGGTCTTCAGGCTATTCCACAGCTCCTTGCGCGACGTGACCATTTCACTCACCGCGTAGCCCGCGCCCAGGCGCTTGCACAGCTGGCGAAATGGCCTGTCGGTGACGCCCGCCATCGGGGCGGCGAACAGGCGGTTCGCCAGGGGAATGTGGCCGATGTGCATGGCGTGGGGAGGCTTCGAAAAGCGCGGGTTGAGGCTGCTCAAAAAAGAGGCAGAGTATAGCCCCGGGAGAAAGCGGGGTGTTGCACAAAACCGGCCACGCATAATCCCCGCGGATGGAAGCATGGATCGAGCCGCTGTTGGCCCTCTTGGCACTGCCCAAGTTCGGCCTGAGCACTATTTTTGTGGTGGCCTTTGTCTCGGCCACCTTGTTGCCGATCGGCTCTGAGGTGGCGGTGCTGGGTTTCCTCAAACTCAATCCGCAGATGTTCTGGCCGGCGGTGCTGGTGGCCACGGCCGGCAACACGCTCGGCGGCGCCTTCACCTGGTGGATGGGCTATGGCGCCGAGCGTGCCTACGAGAAGCTGGTGCACAAGCCACACGAAGCGCGCGTGCTGTTGTGGCTGCGGCGCTTCGGTGCCAAGGGCTGCCTCTTGTCATGGTTGCCTTTCGTCGGTGACCCACTGTGCGCGGTGGCAGGCTGGTTGCGCCTGCCGTTCTGGCCCTGCGTGTTCTACATGGCGATCGGCAAGCTCGCCCGTTACCTCACCATGACGGCGGCCTTGCTGTGGATCTGGCCCGGCCAGTTTTCTTTCTGATCTGCCAGATAGCTGACGCTTGTGGCGTGCCGCGCACGCGAATCTGCGCATCCGCTGTGGCCCGATGAATTGCTTGATTCCAAGCGCGCCGCCCCGGTGATTTGCGCCACATGAAACAGGGGGCGCCGAGGCGCCCCCTGTTTACGTCTGGGTCGGCGTGCAATTCAGGCCTGTTGCTCGACCAGGACGTCGTGGATCAGCGCGATGAGTTCGTCGGCGGTGTTCTGCTTTTGCAGCAGCCGCCGCACGCCCACGAGTTGCGCTTCGACGCGCAACTCGTCCGAGATGTATCCCGAACTGATCACCACCGGCAGGTCCGCACGGATGCCGGCGAGTGCGCGCGCGACGTCCAGACCGGAGAGCCGGGGCATGTTGAAGTCGGTCAGGACCAGGTCGAACCGCTCGGGCCGAGCCCGCACCGCGGCGACGGCTTCGGCGGCGTCCAGGAAACAGCTGACCTGGTAGCCCGCGCGCTGCAACATGCGCTCGACCATCAAGGCCATGACTTCGTCATCGTCGAGATACAGCACATGCTGGCCGTGGCCGGCCGGCGTGGGCCGGGCATCGGCCGTGGCTTTGCCCACCTCCTCGGTGGCCTCGACCAGCGGCAGATAGACGTGAAAGGTGCTGCCCTTGCCCGGCTCGCTGTCCACCGAGATGGCACCGCGATGGGCGCCGACGATGCCGTGCACGACCGACAACCCGAGGCCGGTACCCTGGCCGGTCGGCTTGGTGGTGAAGAACGGCTCGAAAATGCGCGACAGCCGGTCTGCGTCCATGCCGATGCCCGTGTCGCTGACCCACAGATGCGCGTAGGGCCCCGGCGAGGGTGCGAGCAGCCGCCGGGCTGAATCGGCGGTGAGGACGGCACTGCCGAGGCCGACGACGATCGTTCCCGTGCTGCCTTGCAGGGCATGCCAGGCATTGGTGCACAGGTTCATCAGCACCTGCTCGACCTGCGTACCGTCGGCGCTGACGCAAAGGGTTTCCTCACAAAGCTCGGCCTCCAGCCTGACCATGGCCGGCAGGGTCGTGCGCAGCAACCCCATGGCTTCCTCGACCAGCGGTTTGAGCGGCTGCGTCACGAGGTCCTGCGCCTGCCTGCGACTGAAGGCGAGGATCTGGCGCACCAACTCGCGCGCCCGCGCACAGGCCTTGCCGATCTGGGCGAGGCTGAGCGCGGCTGGATGATGCGCGCCGACATCTTGCAGCGCCAACTGCGTGTTGCCGCTGATGGCGCCGAGGAGGTTGTTGAAGTCGTGGGCGATGCCACCGGCCAGGGTGCCGATGGCTTCCATCTTCTGCGACTCCCGCAGTTGTTCGCGCAGCGCCCGCCGCTCGGTCTGGGCTTCTTTGCGGCGGGTGATATCACTCGACATGACCAGCACCTTGATACCTCCCTCGGCGTCGCGCAGTGGGGAGGCGTGACTTTCCAGCCAGCGCCGGGTGCCCCTCAACCCGGTTATTTCGTACTCGAGGATGCCGCTATCGCCGCTCAGCGCGCCCTGGTGCAACAGGCTGAAGGCCTCTCGGTACTCGGGGATGACGAAGTCGAGCGCCGCGCGCTCGCGCAGCTCCAGGCTCGATTCCGCTTCGAATGTCGCCAGACCGGCTGGGTTCACGTCGACCAAGCGCCCATCGGCGTTGGTAATCTCGATCGATTCCGGATTCGAATCGAAAATGGCGCGGAAGCGGATCTCGCTTTCCTCGAGCGCCTGCTGGTTCCGGTAGGTGTCGGTGACATCGCTGAACACCAGCACCACGCCCTCGACCTGGCCTTCGGCATTGCGGATCGGCGCCGCGCTGTCTGAAATCTGATGCTCGGTACCGTCGCGCGCAAGCAGAGAGGTGTGGTTGGCCAGACCGACGACCTCGCCGCGTTCGAGCACGAGTTGCACGGGATCGCGCACCGGCTGGCGCGTTTGCGTGTTGACGATGCGGAATATCTCCACCAGGCGTTTGCCAGAGGCTTGCGCCGCAGTCCACCCTGTCAGGCGCTCCGCGCTGGTGTTCATTCGGGTGACCCCGCCCTGGGCGTCGGTGGCGATCACCGCGTCGGCAATCGATTGCAAGGTGATGGCCAGGCTCGCTTCGTTGCGTTGCAACTGCTGCTCGGCCTTCTTGCGGTCGGTGATGTCCAGCACGCTAGAGATGGTGCCCACGACCGTGCCGACGGCGTTGCGCAGCGGGCCGTGAATCGTGCTGGTCCAGCGCACGAAGCCGGGCCCTTCGATGCACCGATCAACCGCGACCACGATCTCGCCCGCGAGCGCACGCCGCAGGGCCTGCAGGAGGTCGTCCAACAGGGGCGGCGGCAATCCTGACAAAACCTCGGCGGAGAGCTTGCCGATCACCGCTTCCTCCGGCATGCCCGTGATCTTCTCCATCACCGGGTTCCAGCGCCGGTAGCGCAGTTCGGCGTCGCGCATCACAAAGCCGTGCGGCAGACTGTCGATGATCTGCTGGGTGAGTACGTGGGAGTCGCTCAGTGCGGCATCGGCGGCCTTGCGGGCCGTGATGTCCATGTGGGTTCCCACCATCCGGAGGGGCGCGCTGCCGGCGTCGCGTTGCACCACCTTGCCGCGGGCCAGGATCCATAGCCATCGGCCGTCCTTGTGGCGCAGGCGATGTTCGATTTCATAGGCAGGCGTGGTGCCCTTCAGGTGCGCGGCGATCGCCGACTGGGCGGGCTCGGAATCATCCGGGTGCAACAGCGCGCGCCAGGTCTCGAAATCGGCCGCCAACTCGCCCGGCGCGTAGCCCAACATCGTGAACCAGCGTGGATTGAAGACGACCTTGCCGCCCGGCACATGCCAATCCCACAGACCGAGATCGGCGCCGGCGAGCGCCAGCTCCAGACGCTCGGCGCTTTCACGCCGCTCCGATTCCCGCGCGAACGCAAGGCGATCGAGACCTCGGCGTCGTTTCTGGTGGGCATACAGGCTCAGGCTCGCTGCCGTTGCGAACAGCAGGTAAAGCCCACCGTACACGGATGCTTGTGTTCGCCAGGGCAGGTACATGGCTGCTTGATCTCTGCTGACCGCGACGATCAGCGGTTGATCCATCGGTGGGTCGCTGCTGCGCAGCGTGCGCATGGCCATCAGGCGGCTGTCACCCGTCGTTCCAGAGGGGCCGACGAGCACACTCTCGGTTTGTCCACTGTCCCGGTGCCGCGTGAAGAACGAGGGGCGCGTCGATCGGTCGCTGCCAATCCCCCGTTGCGCGGGCGGCACGTACAGGAACAAGGTGCCGTCGCCGTGCAGCAAGGCGGTGCGCATGTCGGGTGCATAGAGCACCGAGCGCAGCAGAACCTCGAAGTATTCTGGGTCGAGCGCCGCAGTCACCACCCCGGCGAACGCTCCGTTTGCGGCGGTAATCACGCGGGTCGCGTTGACGGTAAAAAGTTGGTCGCGCCGGGTCGTGTACGGCGGCGAGATATACAGGGTCGCCGGATTCGGATGTTCCCGCGGGATGGTGAACAGTTTCCGATCGGCGAAGCTGCGGCCCACCGTGGCCGCGTCCCGGCTGGTCGCCAAGACCCGGCCTTGGGCGTCGAGAATGTGTATCGAACGAACACCCGGCATGGCATCGTTCAACGCCTTGAGACGGATCGAAGCGGCGTGAGCCAGCTCGCTTCGCTCCCAAAGGGGAAAGTTGTCCCGGACTCCCGCCAGCGCATTGTCCACGCCCTTGAACTGGTGCCCGAGGTTGTCGGCGATCACCCGGGCCTGTACCCGCAGGCGGTCGCGCTCCAATGCGTCGATTTCGTGACGGTTCTGATAGAGCGAGTAGCCCACCAGAAGGCCGAGCGCCAGCAGCGCAGACCCGAGCCCAGCCCATTCCCGCCCGACGCGTGAGCGACTTGGAGACGGGGGCAGTTCCAACATGCGGCATTGTGGCGGAACATCATCGCGGAAAGGGTGCGGCGCCCCGCCCCGCTGCGCTCGCGCCGACGGGGGTTACTACCAACGGATTGCGACCATCGTTCCATATAAGAGATCGATCAGATGATCGAGGAGGTTCCGGCGCAGACTCCGGCCAAGCTGCGCCAGCTGATGCGCTTCGAGCTCAAGCGCTTGCAGTGCAGGGCGGCAACCACGGGAGACACCCATGCCCAGGAAGAAGATTCTTCTGATTCTCGCGGTCGGTGCGGCCCTGGTAGCGCCGCTGGCTGCGAGCGCCCAGACCGGCACGATCTACGGCAAGCTCTACCCCTACGTGCTCGACGAGCGGGGTTCTGGCGCCACCGAAACCGGCGCCGTCGTCTCGACGCTGGCGGCGGCACCGAGCGGCAGCAACGCCATCCGCAACATCTTGGGTCTGACCGCCGGCAATTCACGGCTCGGGTTTCGCGGGGAGCAGGACCTGGGCGGCGGGCTGAAGGTGATGTTCCAGTTCGAGACCACGGTCTCCGTGGACACCGGCGGCGGCGGCAGTTCGTCCGCATTCTGGCGCCGCAATACTTTCGTCGGTCTGGGCGGCGCGCTCGGTACCGTCAGGCTCGGCTTCATGGACACCATCTTCAAGGGCTACGGCGACACGATCGGCATGCTCGGGGTCAGCAGCGGAACCTTCCTGTCGACCAGCGATGTGCTGCGCAAGACCGGCTTCGGAACCAGTTCGGCATCGAGCTTCCATTTGCGCCGCGCCAACTCGATCCAGTACGAATCCCCCGAAATTGGCGGCTTCCAGGCAGGCCTGCAGTATTCGACCGACGAAGCCGAGGCCGGCACGCGCGACCCGAAAGTGATCTCGCTGGGTTTGAAATACGACAGCGGGCCGTTCTACGTCGCGATTGCCCACGAGATTCACGATGACCTGTTCGGCGGGTCGAGGAACGTCACGTCGTCGATGCGCAACAACGGCGCCACCGACCCGACGAATTCGAAAGACACGGCCACCCAGCTCACGCTCGAATGGCGTTTGAACAAGCAGCACAAGTTCGAGTTCGACGTGATCCGCAAGGCGTACAAAGAGAATGCGAGCGTCGCCGGCCGCTTCGAGTCGTACAAAAACAAGGCGTACCTGCTGGCGATGGAGAACCGCTGGAGCGATCAGTGGCGCACGGCGGCGCACTTCGTCAAGGCCACGGCCGGCTCATGCAGCGTGGTCGGCCGGGCGTGCGTGACGGACGGCCTGGAGGGCACCAAGATCAGCCTGGGCGCCGCGTACTACCTGAGCAAGCGAACCTATGCGTTTGCCGCCGTCAGCCGCATCACCAGCGGCAAGTCGGCACGCTACAACAACGCGGAACTCGGCGACGCGTCCAACCCGGGCGAAGACATCGGTCACGTCGCCCTCGGCCTGGCTCACAGCTTCTGAGGCCGAACGGCCCGAGGTGCCGCCGCGGCGTTGACGGTCAGGTCGTTTTGCGCGCAGGGCGCTTGGTTGTGGGCTTGGTAGTCGGTTTGGTGGTGGGTTTGGTGGCCGGTTTGGCCGCCGGCTTGGCGACGGCGGTCTTGGCTGCGGCCTTGGTGGCCGGGCCTTTGCTCAGCTTGGCCACTTGCGCGCTCAACTCGTTGATGCGCTGGGTGAGGGCGGCCACGTCTTTCGCGCTCGGCACGCCCAGTTTGCCCAGGGCGCGGGCGGTGCGCTCTTCGAAGATGGATTCGAGCTTGTCCCAGTGCTGGCCGGCCTTGGCCGCCACGTCGCCGGCCATGCCGCTCATCTTGTTGGCCACTTCACCGATCTTTTCTTCGGCCGCGCTCTGGGTCTTCTTTTGCAAGGTCACACCTTCTTTCACCAGGGCTTCGAACACTTTGCCGCCTTCTTCCTGGGCCTTCGAGAAGGCACCCAGGCCGGCCAGCCAGATCTGCTGGGCCGAGTCTTTCACGGTGCTGGCGAACTGGCTGTCGAGCAAGTTGGCGGCCGAGGCGGTTTTTTTGTCGGCCATCTGTTTGAGTTTCTTGACCATGGTGGTGTCTTTCGGTGGGTGGATGAAAACCGCTCCGAGCCCAGAGCAGCGCCGTTGGCACTATAGGAGCGGCGCCCCTCGTGCGCACCCGCTTTTTCTAGTGGGGCGTCCCTATGGGCGGCTCGGGGTAAGCGCGCAGCGGAGCGCTTTCGGGTTTGATCAAGAATGCGCAACATCCCCAGCTCACTCAGGAGGAATGCATGCAGTATTTTGTGACCGGAGCCACCGGCTTCATCGGCAAACGCCTCGTCAAGACCTTGCTTGCCCGTCGTGGGGCCACGGTGCATTTTTTGCTGCGCGCAGAGAGCGAGGCCAAGGTGGCAGGCTTGCTCGACTACTGGGGTGTGAGCGCCGCGCGCGCCGTGCCCGTGTATGGCGACATGACGGCCAAGAAGCTCGGGGTTTCGGCCGATGTGGTCAAGAAACTCAAGGGCCACGTCAACCACGTGTACCACCTGGCGGCGGTGTACGACTTGGCCGCCGACGAAGAGTCGCAGGTGCTGGTCAACATCGAGGGCACACGCAACCTGGTCGAGTTTGCCAAGGTGATCGATGCCGGGCACCTGCACCACGTGAGCAGCATCGCCGCGGCCGGGCTGTACGAAGGTGTGTTCCGCGAAGACATGTTCGACGAGGCCGAGGGCCTGGACCACCCGTACTTCATGACCAAGCACGAGAGCGAAAAGATCGTGCGCAAAGAAAGCAAGATCCCCTGGACGGTGTACCGCCCGGCGCTGGTGGTGGGCGATTCGGTCACTGGCGAGATGGACAAGATCGACGGCCCGTATTACTTCTTCAAGCTGATCCAGCGCATGCGCGAGATCCTGCCGCCGTGGATGCCGAGCGTGGGCTTGGAAGGCGGGCGCATCAACATCGTGCCGGTTGACTTCGTGGTCAGTGCGCTCGACCACATCAGCCACAGCAAGGCCGAGCTGAACAAGAAGTGCTTCCACCTGGTCGACCCCGAGGGCTACCGCGTGGGCGACGTGCTCGACGTTTTCAGCAAGGCCGCGCACGCTCCCAAGATGAATGTGTTCATCAACGCGGCGCTCTTGGGCTTCATCCCCAAGAGCGTGAAGAAGGGGTTGATGGCGCTGGCGCCGGTGCGCCGTGTGCGCGCGGCGGTGATGAAAGACCTGGGTCTGCCCGACGACGTCTTGACCTTCGTCAACTACCCCACCCGCTTTGATTGCCGCGAGACGCAGGCGGCGCTCAAGGGCACGGGCATTGTGTGCCCCAAGCTGCCCGACTACGCCTGGCGCTTGTGGGACTACTGGGAGCGCCACCTCGACCCAGCCCTGCTGATCGACCGCAGCCTGCGTGGCACGGTGGCTGGCAAGGTGGTGCTGGTGACCGGCGGCTCTTCGGGCATCGGTCTGGCGGCAGCGATTAAGTTTGCCGAAGCGGGTGCCATCACGGTGATCTGCGCGCGCGACGAAACCAAGCTCGCCGAAGCCAAAAAAGAGATCCTGGCCGCCGCCGGCAAAGACGCCAAGATCGAAACCTTCTCGGCCGATATTGCCGACGAGGCCAGTTGCAAGGCACTCATCGACTGGCTGACCGACACCTATGGCGGTGTTGACTTCCTCATCAACAACGCCGGCCGCTCGATCCGCCGCGCGATCGAGAGCAGCTACGACCGTTTTCACGACTTCGAGCGCACCATGCAGCTGAACTACTTCGGCTGCTTGCGTGTGACCATGGGTTTGTTGCCCGGCATGGTGGCCAAGAAGCGCGGCCACATCGTCAACATCAGCTCGATCGGCGTGCTGACCAACGCACCGCGCTTCTCGGCCTATGTGGCCAGCAAGGCGGCCCTCGACGCCTGGACACGCTGCGCGTCGAGCGAGTACGCCGACACCGGCATCACCTTCACCACCATCAACATGCCGCTGGTGCGCACGCCCATGATCGCGCCCACGCAGATCTACAAAAACGTGCCCACGCTTGCGCCCGAAGAAGCCGCCGACATGATTGCCGAGGCCTGCGTGTACAAGCCGGTGCGCATTGCCACCCGCCTGGGCATCTCGGGCGAGGTGCTGCACGCGCTCTTGCCACGGGTGGCGCAGATCGTCATGAACACCACCTTCCGCATGTTCCCCGACAGCTCGGCGGCCAAGGGTGACAAGGGCGCCAAGCCCACGTTGTCGCCGGAGGCGATGGCCATGCAGCAGATGATGCGGGGCATTCACTTCTAGACTCGCAACCGTTCCGCGCTTCGCAGCAGGCACTTCGACAGGCTCAGCGCGAACAGAGTTACCCATGAAGCCTCACGATGCGCATTGAAGACATCCGCCAGCGGCTGCGCGCCGCTGGCGCCAAGCCCATCCACGAGCAGCGTGTGCTGCGCCTGTGGGCGCAGGCGCTGCCGCAAGACAGCGGGCGCCGGCAGCCGAAAGACTTCTTGCCGCTGAGCGTGCGCGAGGCCTTGCCGGCCTTGATGGACGATCTGCAAAACCTGGTGCAACTGCGCTCCGAGCACCCGGGTGAAGACGGTTCGGCCCGCCTGCTGGTGGGGCTCACCGATGGCCAGACGGTCGAGAGCGTGCTGCTGCCGCGCGACGGGCTGTGCGTGTCGACGCAAGTGGGTTGTGCCGTGGGCTGCGTCTTCTGCATGACCGGCCGCGACGGCCTGCTGCGCCAGGTGGGCAGCGCCGAGATCGTGGCGCAGGTGGTGCTGGCACGTGCGCGGCGTGTGGTCAAGAAGGTGGTCTTCATGGGCATGGGCGAGCCGGCCCACAACCTCGACAACGTGATGGAGGCCATCGAGCTGCTGGGCACGGCCGGTGGCATCGGCCACAAGAGCCTGGTGTTTTCGACCGTGGGTGACCCGCGTGTTTTTGAGCGCTTGCCGCAAGGGGTGGTGAAACCCGCGCTGGCGCTCTCGCTGCACACCACCAAGCCCGAGTTGCGCGCGCAGCTGCTGCCGCGTGCGCCGCGCATCTCGCCGGCCGAGCTGGTCGAAGAAGGCGAACGTTATGCGCGCATCACCGGTTACCCGGTGCAATACCAGTGGACGCTGCTCGAAGGCATCAACGACAACGACGACGAGCTCGACGGCATCGTGAAGCTGCTGCGTGGCAAGTACGCGGTGATGAACATGATTCCGTACAACAGCAACGAGGGCTTGAACTTCAAGCGCCCTTCGTGGGAGCGCGCCGCCGAGATTGCCCGCTCGCTGCACCGGCGCGGCGTGCTGACCAAGTTGCGCCACTCGGCCGGGCAAGATGTGGAAGGGGGCTGCGGCCAGCTTCGTGCGCGTGCCACAGAAGCACCCATCACGCTGGTGCGGCGATCTGTTCCCCCACCTGCAGAAAGCCCAACACCGAGGTGACAGCGTGGGGTGGGGGCGATTCCTATACTGGCCCTCCCATCGAGGAGACACCCCATGAGCAACGACACCACCGGCACCTTTCTTCAACTGCGTTCACTGGTCAAGAAGGCCGGCGAGCTGGAGCTTTCGCTCGCCAAGGTGGCGATCCCCGAGCCCGGCCCCGATGAAGTGCTGGTGCGCATCGAAGCGGCGCCCATCAACCCGTCGGACCTGGGCCTGCTGTTCGGCGCCGCCGACATGAGCACCGCCAAGGCTTCGGGCACCGCCGCCCAGCCGGTGGTCACCGCCACCATCCCCGAGAAGCTGATGCGCGCCATGGGCGCCCGGCTCGAAGAGTCGATGCCGGTGGGCAACGAAGGTGCCGGCGTGGTCGTCAAGACCGGCTCGTCGGACGCTGCCAAGGCGCTGCTGGGCAAGACGGTCGCCATCCTCGGTGGCGCCACCTACGGGCAGTACCGAGCGATCAAGGCCGTGCAATGCCTGCTGCTGCCTGAAGGCACCAAGCCCTCTGAAGGTGCTTCGTGCTTCGTCAACCCGCTCACCTCACTGAGCATGGTCGAGGTGATGCGCCTCGAAGGCCACAAGGCGCTGGTGCACACCGCCGCGGCCTCCAACCTGGGGCAGATGCTCAACAAGATCTGCATCAAGGATGGCGTGTCGCTGGTCAACATCGTGCGCAAGCCGGAGCAAGAAGCCATTCTTCGCAAGCTCGGCGCCAAGTACGTGTGCGATGCGAGCAAGCCTACGTTCATGGAAGACCTGACCCAGGCCCTGGTGGAAACCGGCGCCACGCTGGCCTTCGATGCCACCGGCGGCGGCAAGCTGGCCGGCCAGATCCTCACCTGCATGGAGATCGCCGCCAACAAGACCGCCAAGGAATACAGCCGCTACGGCTCGACCGTGCACAAGCAGGTCTACATCTACGGCGGGCTCGACCGCGGCCCGACCGAGCTGAATCGCAGCTTCGGCATGGCCTGGAGCGTGGGCGGCTGGCTGCTCACCCCCTTCTTGCAGAAGATCGGTTTTGCCGCCGCGCAAAAGCTGCGCGAGCGTGTGGCCTCCGAGCTGAAGACCACCTTCGCCAGCCATTACACCGCCGAGGTGTCGCTGGCCGAAGCGTTGTCGCTCGAAGCCATTGGTGCCTACGGCAAGCAGGCCACCGGCACCAAGTACCTGATCAACCCGAACAAGGGCTTGTGATCACAGAGCGGATCAGCGCGGCTTGAGCCAGTGCGTGAGGACGGCTTCGGTCGGGATGTACAAGCGCAGCTTGACGCCCTTGCCGAGCCGCTCATCACCGGCCAACTCGCCGTCATCGATGCCGCGCGGGTTGTAGCCCAGCGCCAGCACGATCCTGCGGTTCATGCGCACGCTCAGCTCGCCGCCGTAGCCGGTTTTTGATGGCAAGTGGCTGTCGACCGTCCGCGCGGCGTGCACGCTCAGGCGCCAACGTTCGGCGATCTGGTGGATGGGGCGCAGCAGGGTCAGCGTGGTGGTGCGTACCTCGCCAGCATTGAACGATTGATCTCGGTCGTAGCGGCGCGCGGCGCGCAGCAGCCAATCGCTTTTTTCGTTCAGTTGCCAGTTGACTTCACCGGCGCCGATGTGGGCCCGGCGATCGGCCACGCCGGGCTGCACCACACCTTCGGGAATGGCGTTGCGGGCGAGCCCGGTGTAGCGCCAGAAGGTGCTGAAGCGGCGCTCCTCGGGCTCTTGCCAACCCCAGCCCAGCGTCAGTGAGCCGGTGTTCACCGACACCTCGTTCGGTTGCTCGTTTGGCTGCACGCCGGTGGCGTTGACGCGGGTGACGATGAGGCTGTTTTGTGTCAACCGCTGGGTGTAGTCGACGCTGGCAAAGGCGCTGTTGCGAATGGGTGTGCGCACCGTTTGCACCTCGGTCTGCAACACATGCTGCGGGAACACGTTGTGGCTCACCCGCAGGTCGACGGTGTTGGACTTGACCGCGTTTTCGCCACCGATCGGAATGCCCGTTTCGATCAACGACTGTGCGCGCCACTGCGGCGCAAAGTCGTTGGTGTGGCGCCAGCCGAGCACCAGCAACGCATCGCGCTCGTCGACCAGGCTTTGGTGGCGAATCTGCGCGTACACCAGGCCATCTGGCGAGCCCTCGGGCACTTCGGCACCGACCACACGTTTGTAGGTGGTGCGTTCTTCGACACCGGCCGAGGAGAGCAGACCCAACTGCGTGGCCTCGCGCCAGTAGACGCGCGAGCCGCTCCATTGGCTGCCGGGGCGGTAGTCGGCCCCGAATTCGGTGCGCGCCGCGGCCAGGCGCTCGTCACCAGGGGCGAGGTCAGGCTTGATGGCGCGCTGGTGCTGCGCGGCGAAAGTGAGGCCGGGCATTGCCTCCCACTGGGTTTGCACGCCGGCAAAGTTGGCACGCGGTTTCGGGTCGTTCCAGCCTTCGCGCAACTCGGTGTCGTCGAGCCGGGCATGGCGGGCGAAGCCTTCGACCCACAGCTCATAGCTGCCGAAGCGCAAGCCGGTCTGGGCGTCGGTGCGTGCCACGCCCACCGTGTCGTCGTTCAGCCGGCGACCCTGGGTGTGAATCGACCAGCCCGGCGCCAGCGTGGTGGCCAGCGAGCCACCGTTTTCGCGCCCGCTGCCATCCACCTGGTTGTAGAAGCGCCATTGTGAGCGGCGGCCGTCGTGCAAGATTTCCCAGGTGCGCGCCGGTTGACCGGCGGCGGGGATGCCGACACCGGCGTAGTCGAGGCGGCCAGTTTGTCGTTCGTCGAGCGCCAGCGTCCAGCGTTTGCCCAGGTCCACCGTCTTGCGTTTGCCAAACACCCGGTAGCGTCGCTCGGGGTTGGGGCCGAGGGCGTCGAGCAGCAGCTCGTCAAGAAACTCCTGCCACGAGTCGAGCGTGGTTTCGATGCGGGTCGAGATGTCGGTGAGTGGCGTGTCGCCCGGTGTTGGGCCGGCCGGCGGTATGACCGTGGGGGCCGAGGCTGCGTCGGACGGGGGCGCCACTTCGGGCGTTGGCTGCGCCCGGGCGCCCGTGCAGGCGGCCAGCCACATTGCGCCGATGAGCAGCAGCCGGGCATGAAGAGGTGGGCACATGGGCTGCGAGTGTCGCAGCCCGCGGCCGCACCCTCTGTAGGAGGACGGCGCATCACGATGACCGACCCCTACAATTTGTCGCATTCAACTTTGTCGGACGCTCCCACCATGACCACCGAGCCACCCTCTGGCCTCACTACCCACACTGCCGAGCTGGCCAACATCGCGCCGCGCGACAAGGCCGAAATCCTCGCTCAGGCGCTGCCCTACATCCGCAAGTTCCATGGCAAGACCATCGTCATCAAGTACGGCGGCAACGCCATGACCGACCCGGCCTTGCAGCAAGACTTTGCCGAAGATGTGGTGCTGCTCAAGCTGGTGGGCATGAACCCGGTGGTGGTGCATGGGGGTGGGCCGCAGATCGAAGACGCGCTCGCCAAGATCGGCAAGAAGGGCACTTTCATCCAGGGCATGCGTGTCACCGACGAAGAAACCATGGAAGTGGTCGAGTGGGTGCTGGCCGGCCAGGTGCAGCAAGACATCGTCGGCCTGATTAACGTGGCCGGGGGCAAGGCGGTGGGCCTGACCGGGCGCGATGGGGGTTTGATTCGTGCGCACAAGTTGAAACTGGTCGACCAGAAAGACCCGAACAAGGTGCACGACGTGGGCCTGGTGGGTGAGATCGAATCCATCGACCCGAGCGTGGTGAAGGCGCTGCAAGACGATCAGTTCATCCCGGTCATCTCGCCCTTGGGCTTTGGCTCGGAGAACGAAAACTACAACATCAACGCCGACGTGGTGGCCGGCAAGCTGGCCGAGGTGTTGAAGGCCGAGAAGCTGATCATGCTGACCAACATTCCCGGTGTGCTGGACAAAAACGGCAAGCTGCTCACCAACCTCACGGCACGCGAGATTGACGAGCTGTTTGCCGACGGCACCATCAGCGGCGGCATGCTGCCCAAGATCGCCTCGGCGCTCGACGCAGCGAAGAACGGCGTCAACACGGTGCACATCATTGATGGGCGTGTACCGCACGCGATGCTGCTGGAAATTCTCACCGAGCAAGCCTACGGCACGATGATCCGTTCGCATTGATGGCCACGAAGGGCCGAATCTGGTTATTTGATCTGGACGACACGCTGCACGACGCATCGCACGCGTCGTTCGGGGCCCTTCATGTGGCGATGACCGACTATGTGGTGCGGCACGTCGGCGTGTCGCTCGATGAGGCCTCGGCCCTGCGCCAGCACTACTGGCAACGCTACGGCGCCACGCTGCTGGGCCTGGTGCGCCACCACGGTGTCAAGGCGCACCACTTTCTCGAAGAAACCCACCGCCTGCCCGGCCTGGAAGACCGCGTGCGCAGCAATGCACACGACCGCGCGGCGTTACGGCGGCTGCCCGGCCGCAAGTTCATTCTCACCAACGCGCCGCGCGCGTATGCGCTGCGGGTGCTCAACACGATCAAGCTCGCCGATTGTTTCGAGGGCGTGATCAGCGTCGAAGACATGCGCATGTTTGGCCACCACCGGCCCAAGCCCGATGCGCGCATGTTTCGCTGCATCGCAGCACGGCTGAAGGTCAAGCCCAGCCAATGTGTGCTGGTCGAAGACACGCTGCAACACCAGCGTTCGGCGCACGGCATCGGCATGCGCACGGTCTGGATGCGGCGCTACCTTCACGCAGCGGCGAAGAGTGTGAAGAACGGCATGGAAGTTGGTGTTCACCCTTGTCAGAAGCCACCCTATGTGTATGCAAGAATTCGTTCGCTCAAGACCCTGCATACCTTGTGAACACAAGCCCAAGCCGAGATGACTGACGCTGCCAATACCCCCGACGAAGCCACTGCGCCAGCCACTGGCGCGGCAGAACCGACGGGTCGCAAGCGCCCCAAACCCGGTGAGCGCCGTGTGCAAATTTTGCACACACTCGCAAGCATGCTGGAGCAGCCGGGGGCTGACCGCATCACCACCGCCGCGTTGGCCGCCAAGCTCGAAGTCTCTGAAGCGGCGCTCTATCGCCACTTCGCGAGCAAGGCACAAATGTTCGAAGGCCTGATCGAATTTGTCGAGCAAAGTGTTTTCAGCCTGGTCAACCAGATCAGCGAACGCGAGACCAACGGCCTGGTGCAAGCGCAAAAGATTCTCAGCGTGCTGCTGCAGTTCGGCGAAAAGAACCCGGGCATGACCCGCGTGATGGTGGGCGACGCCCTGGTGTTCGAAAACGAACGCCTGGTCTCGCGCATGAATCTGTTTTTTGATCGCATCGAGTCGCAGCTGCGTCAAAGCCTGCGCTTGGCAGCCGAAGCGGCTGGCTCGAACACCCCCACGGTGGACGCCAACGCGCAAGCTTCGGTGTTGACGGGTTTTGCCGTTGGCCGCCTGCAGCGTTATGCCCGCTCGGGCTTCAAGCGCGTGCCCACCGAGCACCTCGACGCCGCGCTCAAGCTGCTGGTCGGCGGCTGAGCCAGCGTCGCCTCTGCAAGAAGGCGCTCAGGGCGCCTGCAGCACCGTGAGCCGCGCGTCCTTGCGCCACTGCGCCAGCTGAGCCTGCACCCGCTCGCTCACGAGCTGTGATCGCAGCGTGGGCTTCATCGCGTCCAGCGAAGGTTTGTCCAGGCTGCGCATCGCGTGCAACTGAATCACGTGCCAGCCATGAACGGTGTGCGTCGGTGTGCGTGAGATGGTGCCGGGTTTCATGGTTCGAACGGCGTCCACGAACGCGGGCTCCAGGTTGCTCCCGATCACCGTGCCCAGCTGGCCACCCTTCTCGCGTGTGTACTCGTCGGCAGAGATCTTGCGCGCTGTTGCGGCGAACGATGCGCCCGCGTCGAGTTGTGCAATGACTGCGCGTGCCTTGGCCTCGTCGGGCAGCAGGATGTGGCTCGATGTGATTGACAGCTCGGCACGGGTTTCCTGGTAACGAGTCTGCAGTGCTTCGTCGGTGATGGTCATGTTTGCCGCAAGCTGTTGCACGAGGCGCTGGCCGAGCAGGGTCTTGTGGGCCAGTTCCAGCTCAGCCTGCGCAGCCGGGCGTGCCGCAAGCCCGCTGGCATGAGCACGTTGACTCAGCAACTCGATGTTCACCAAGTCGTCGAGCAGGCGGGCCCGGTCTTGCACCGAGCCCTGAGGGGCGTCTCCGTGGCGTGCCCGGGCCAGCTGGTC
The DNA here is from genome assembly GCA_046598195.1 of Rhizobacter sp. GTDB lineage: Bacteria > Pseudomonadota > Gammaproteobacteria > Burkholderiales > Burkholderiaceae_C > Rhizobacter. The sequence goes on from JBKJJF010000031.1 coordinate 19,771, forward strand.
GAGCACGCTGCGCTGCACCGGCTGGCCGTTGACGGTGGCGACCACGCCTGCGGGCAGGGCAGCGTCGGCGGCCAGTGCATGGGCCGTGCAGGCACACACCAGGGCGAGGGCGGCGAACCGCAAATCAAAAACGGTGCGCACGGTCATAGGCGTTGGCAGCAAGGAGTTCTTCTTCAGCGAGTTGCTCATGGGGTGGGGGAGGTTTGCACCTGAGCCTGCGCGCGCCACTGTTGTTGCTGCGCCTGCACCTTGGCGTGAACCAGCTGCGGGTACAGCCAGACCTTGGCCTCTTCGAGGGTGGGCCGTTCGGCGAGCGGGCGCAGGGCCTGCAGCTGGACGACGTGCCAGCCTTGCTCGGTCTTCACGGGTTGCACGGTGTGCTCACCGGGTTTGAGTGCACGCACCGCTGCGGCGAAGTCGGGTGGCATCTGGTTCATCATCAACCACCCCAACTGGCCACCTTGGTTGCGGCTGACGGGGTCGGTAGACAGGGTGCGCGCCAGGTCGGCGAAACCTTGCCCTTGTTGCAGGCGCGAGATCACGGCCTCGGCGGTCTTTCGGTCGGCCAGCTGCACGTGGCGCATCTGAAATTCGTGTGCCGGCACCTGCTCTTCGTAGGCGGCCTGCAGCTCGGCAGCGTTGATCTGGATGCCGCTGACGACTTCGCGCACCAGCAACTGCGCGAGCAAGCTTTTGGACTGCAGCTCGGTTTCGGCCATCACCGAGGGCGTTTTGTCGAGGCCGCGTTCGCGCGCCTTTTGCGCCAGCAGCTCGATCTCGATCAACTCGTCGAGTGCCTGCTGGCGGTCGACGCTGGGGGCCGAGGCTGCCGCCGCAGCGCTCGCGGGGGCATCGTAGGGGTTGGCGACGGCCGTCTGGGCCTGGATCAAATGATCAAGCAGCGCGCGACGCACCGGCTCGCCATTGAGGGTGGCGACAGCGGGGTGGGTGGAGGGCAGCGCCGGGCTGGGGCTCGGTTCGCAAGCGGCCAGCAGGCCGCCCAGGAGCAGGGCCAGCGTGGCGGAAGAGCGAGGCAGTGTCATCAACATCGGGGCATTGTCGGCAAAAAGGCCGGGAGGCCCTCGCAGGCCTCTCGGTAGCAGCCGTGTGTGGTTTTTAGGGTGGTTGAATGAACCAAGAGGCGTTCTTATTGTGGGCAAGCGTGCAGCATTCTGTTGTCTCGCTTTCCCCGTGCTGGTTAACCCGGGGCGCCCAAAAGGCCGCCGGTACACTGCCTGCGCCCCCTCCGTACAACGACGCGCCGAGCCTTCACGCATGTTCAACCTGACCGACCCGCTGCTCCACCTGATATCTCGCGCAGAAGCCTTGATTTCGCGGCTTGAAACCGTGCTTCCGCACGGTTTGCTGGCCCCTGACTGGGCGGCGTCGACGGCCTTCCGCTACCGCAAGCGAAGCGGCTCGTGCGCGCTCGAACCGGTGAAACACGTGGCGTCGATCCGACTCAGCTCGTTGGTGGAGGTGGAGCCCCAAAAAGAGCGCATTTTGCGCAATACAGAGCAATTTGTGCACGGTCGTGCAGCAAACAATGTTTTGCTGACCGGTGCCCGTGGCACAGGGAAAAGCTCGCTGATCAAGGCCAGTCTGAACGAGTTTTCAGACCAGGGCCTGCGCCTGATTGAAGTGGACAAGGCCGATCTGGTCGACCTGCCCGACATCGTCGACCTGGTTGCGGGCCGCCCCGAGCGTTTCATCGTGTTCTGCGACGACCTGAGCTTTGACGAGGGTGAGGCGGGTTACAAGGCGCTCAAGTCCATCCTCGACGGCTCGGTGTCTGAGGCCTCCGACAACGTGCTGATCTACGCCACCAGCAACCGCCGCCACCTCTTGCCCGAGTACATGCAAGAGAACCTGAGCTACACCCATACCGAAGACGGTGAGGTGCACCCCGGCGAGGTGATCGAAGAGAAGATTTCGCTCAGCGAGCGGTTTGGTCTGTGGGTGAGTTTCTACCCCTTCACCCAGGACGAATACCTGGCCATCGTGGCGCAGTGGCTGCGGGGTCATGGGGTGAGCGAAGACGCCATCACGGCCGCGCGGCAGGAAAGCCTGGTGTGGGCGCTGGAGCGCGGCTCGCGCTCGGGTCGGGTGGCATTTCAGTTCGCCAAAGACTACGCCGGAAGGCACGCCGCATGACCAGCGCCTCGCGGGACGAGCGCCGGGCCGCCCCAAGCCGGCCCGCATTCCCTTGGTGGATCGACGGGTGTAGCCACCTGTCGAGGGGTTGTCATGACTGAACGCACGCCGGTTGACGTGGCGGTCGGGGTTCTGCTCGACCCGCAAGGCCGGTTCTTGCTGACATCTCGCCCGGTTGGCAAGGTCTACGCCGGCTACTGGGAGTTCCCCGGCGGAAAACTCGAAGCCGGCGAAACAGTGGAGCAGGCCCTGCGGCGCGAGCTGCATGAAGAGCTGGGTATTCACATCGGTGCAGCGCAGCCCTGGAAGATCGAGCTGATCGACTACGAGCACGCCCGAGTGCGGTTGCACTTCTGCAAGGTCTACGACTGGTCGGGCGAGTTCGAGATGCGCGAGCAGCAAAGCATGGCCTGGCAGACCCTGCCCGTTGAGGTGGCGCCGGTGTTGCCGGGCACGATTCCGGTGTTGCAGTGGTTCGCCGCCGAGCGCGGTTTTGCGGGCGCGACACACAGGGCCGGTTGATACACTGCCCCGATGGATTGGCTCGATGAAATCAAGTGGGACGCGCAAGGCCTGGTGCCCGTGATCGCGCAAGAAGTGGGCAGCAACGACGTGCTGATGTTCGCCTTCATGAACCGCGAGGCGGTGGCCGAGACGGCGCGCCGTGGCGAGGCGGTGTACTGGAGTCGTTCGCGCAACCGCCTGTGGCACAAGGGCGAAGAGTCGGGACACATCCAGAAGGTGCACGAAATGCGCCTGGATTGTGACAACGACGTGCTGCTGTTGAAGGTCACCCAACTCGGCCACGAGCCGGGTATCGCGTGCCACACCGGGCGCCACAGCTGCTTCTTTCAACGCCATGAAGATGGCGCCTGGAAGGCGGTTGATCCGGTCTTGAAAGACCCTGAGAGCATCTACAAATGAGCAAGACGCCGAGCCGCCTCAAGACTTGCGTGCGCCCCCGTGGGGGGCCGGGCGCAGCGCGACCTGGGGGGCTGTCATGACCAGCAGCAACGACACCCTGGCGCGCTTGGCCGAAGTGATCGAGGCGCGCCGCGCCGGCGACCCCGACAAAAGTTACGTGGCCCGCCTGTTCCAAAAAGGGAACGATGCCATCCTGAAGAAGATCGGAGAGGAAGCCACCGAGACGGTGATGGCCGCCAAAGACGGTGACCGCCAGAAGATCGTCTACGAAGTGGCCGACCTCTGGTTCCACTCGATGATTGCGCTGGCCGCTTATGGCCTGAAACCTGCTGATGTACTGGCCGAGCTGGAGCGGCGGGAAGGTTTGTCGGGCCTGGAAGAGTTTGCCGCGCGCAAGGCCCAACAGCGCGAAGTTGATGCCGAAAGGAAAGACACATGAGCGAGATCGTCACGACAGAGACCAGCACCCAGCAGCGTGAAACCCTCAGGGTGGTGACCCATGTGATGTACGCCTTGCACACGGCGTCGTGGTTTTCTGGGGGCATCTTCTCGGTGATCGCGATGATCATCAACTACGTCAAACAACCCGATCTGCCCGATGAGTTCTATCGCAGCCACTTTCGCTGGCAGGCACGCAGCTTCTGGTTCACGCTGTTGTGGCTGTTGCTGAGCTCGCCGCTTTTCCTTTTGCTCGTGTTTCCGGGCGTCGCCGCATGGACCTTGGTGGGGCTGTGGTACCTCTATCGGTTCATTCGTGGTTGGTGGAGCTTTACCGAAAACAGGCCCATGCCTGTGCCCGCCGCTTGATGGACAGCACTCGACCATGACACACCACCCCCACTGCCTCTTCTGCAAGATCGTCGCCGGCCAGATCCCCAGCCGCAAGGCCTACGAAGACGACGATCTGCTGGCGTTTCACGACATCGCACCGTGGGCGCCAGTGCACATCCTGGTGATTCCCAAACAGCACATCGAGTCGCTCTACGACACCACCCCCGAGCAGCACCAGGCCTTGTTGGGCCGCATGCTGGCGCTCGCCCCGCAGCTGATGCGCGAGCATGGTGTGACCGGCGGTTTCCGGGTGATGGTCAACAACGGGCCCGATGGTCGCCAAGAAGTGCCGCATTTGCACCTGCACACGATGGGCGGCCCGAGACCCTGGGCCAAAGGCTGATACACAGCCCGAGGCTGTCACGCGCGTCACCTAAACTTCACTATTCCCTCTCTGGAGACTAATCATGGGTTCATTCAGCATTTGGCACTGGCTCATCGTGCTGGCCATCGTGGTCTTGGTGTTCGGCACCAAGAAGCTCAAGAACATGGGCTCTGACCTCGGCGGCGCCGTCAAGGGCTTCAAGGACGGCGTGAAAGACGGCGCGGCCAGTGCCGACCCGGCCGCGCCTAACCAGCAGGTCACCGCCAACAAGGCCACCGACTCCAATACCGTCGACGTGGAAGCAAAAACAAAATCATGACCTTGTGCCGCTGCCGGCATGAAACGCCGGCACCCACCGCTTCCGCATGATCGACTTTGGTTTTGACAAGCTGGCGCTGATCGGCGCCGTGGCGCTGATCATCATCGGGCCCGAGAAGCTGCCGCGTGTGGCCCGCACTGTGGGCCATTTGTTGGGCAAGGCGCAGCGTTATGTGGCCGACGTGAAGGCCGAGGTCAACCGCTCGATCGAGCTCGAAGAGCTCAAAAAGATGAAGGGTCAGTTCGAAGACGCGGCGCACGACATTGAAAAGTCCGTCTCGAACGAAATTCACCAGACCACGGCGGCGCTCGACAACGCCTGGGCCGACGCTGACCCGCCCTTTGGTGGCGGCTATCACGAGGGCTTGGCGCCCCCTCCACCCAGCTACACGCACCCCAACAAAAAGTGGCGCGTCAAACGTGGCGCCATGCCCCTTTGGTACAAGCGGCGGCACGGCGTGCGCAACAAGGCGCAGTCGGGCGCGGCCCGCGTGGCGCGCTTTCGCCCGCCGCGATCAGGTTCCAGCGCATGAGCCCGCCGGGCCGCCCCCAAGGGCGGACACCGGAATGCGCTGCATGAAGGTACTCCGATGAGTTCAAACGATTCCAAGCCCGACGAATTGGAGGGCACCGAGCAGCCCTTCGTCACCCACCTGATCGAGCTGCGCGACCGTCTGGTGCGCGCCTTCATCGCTATCGGTGTGTGTGCCATCGTGTTGGGCTTCTGGCCCGGCCCGTCGGCTCTGTACGACCTGCTGGCCCAGCCGCTCGTGGCCAGCATGCCCGAAGGCGGCAAGCTCATCGCCACGAACGTGATCTCCCCCTTTTTGGTGCCGATGAAGATCTTGCTGATGGCGTCATTCCTGCTCGCACTTCCGGTGGTGCTGTATCAGGTTTGGGCATTTGTGGCGCCAGGGCTGTACATGCACGAGAAAAAACTGGTGTTGCCGCTGGTGATCTCCAGCACGCTGCTGTTTTTCACGGGGGTGGCGTTTTGCTACTTCTTCGTGTTCGGCGAGGTGTTCAAATTCATCCAGGGGTTTGCGCCCAAGAGCATCACCGCGCAGCCTGACATCGAGGCCTACCTGAGCTTCGTGCTCACCATGTTCATCGCGTTTGGCGCCGCCTTCGAGGTGCCGGTGGTGGTGGTGGTGCTGGCGCGCATGGGGCTGGTAAGCATCGAGAAGTTGAAGGCGTTTCGCTCTTACTTCGTCGTCATCGCCTTCATCGTGGCGGCGGTGTTGACGCCGCCCGACGTGGTGTCGCAGCTGGCGCTGGCCATCCCGATGTGCATCCTCTACGAGGTGGGTATCTGGGCTGCGGTGGTGTTCAACAAGCACACCCAGGCCCCAGACGAAGCGGCGTCATCCGACGCCAAGAGCTGAGAGCCTTATTGCTCGCGGCGGGCCTGGCTTTTCGGCCGCTGCGCGACAACCACCTTCAGCTCCATGGCTTTGTCGCCGCGCTGAATGCCGATCACGGCAGGCGCTTGTGGCTTGAGCGCAGCCACGGCGGCCAGCAGTTGCACGGTGTTGCTGACCGGCGTGCCGGCCACTTTCACGACCACATCGCCAGGGCGCAGACCGCCCGCGCTGGCCGGGCCGTTTTGCAGCACGCCGGTGATCAACACACCTTGTTTGATCGGCAGGTTGAAGGTCTCAGCAATCTCGGGGGTGAGATCGCGTGGCTCCACACCGATCCAGCCGCGGGTGACCTGGCCGTCGCGGATCAGGCCTTCCATCACCAGCTTGGCGGTGCTCACGGGAATGGCGAAGCCAATGCCCATGCTGCCTCCAGTGCGTGAATAGATGGCGGTGTTGATGCCCAGCAGGTTGCCGCTGGCGTCGACCAGCGCGCCGCCCGAGTTGCCGGGGTTGATGGCGGCGTCGGTCTGAATGAAATTCTCAAACGTGTTGATGCCCAGCTGGTTGCGGCCCAGGGCGCTGACGATGCCCGAGGTGACCGTCTGCCCCACGCCGAAGGGGTTGCCGATGGCCAGCACCACATCGCCCACTTGCAGGTTATCGACGCTGCCGAAGGTGATGACGGGCAGCTTGTCGAGCGTGATCTTGAGCACCGCCACATCCGTCTCAGGGTCAGCGCCGACCACCTTGGCGCGGGCCTGGCGGCCGTCGGGCAGCTGCACCTCGATGTCATCGGCGCCTTCGATCACGTGGTTGTTGGTCAGCAGGTAGCCTTCGGGCGAGACGATCACGCCCGAGCCCAGGCCCACCTGGGGTTGCTGGCTCTGGCGCGGGTCTTGGTCACCGAAGAAAAACTTGAACCACGGGTCTTCGGTGTGCGGGTTGCGCTGTGGCGCCTTGCTGGCGGTGATGCTCACCACGGCAGGCGTGGCGCGCCGCGCCGCGCTGCTGTAGCTGCTCACGCTGCCCGAGGGCGAGAGCGCCACCGGGTGTATCGCAGGCGCCTGGCTGATCGAGACGATGCTGGGCATCATCGCTGCGCCGCCACCTCGGCCCAGCCACTCGGGCTTGAGCGTGGCCACCACGAACAAAAGGGCCAAGGCCACTGTGACGGCTTGGGAGAAAATGAGCCACGTCTTGCGCATCAACGAGATCCTGTTTATGACCCCACGCACCGAACTCGACTCGTACCTGGGCACGCTGCTGGAGGTGGGGAAGTTCCGCGATTATGGGCCGAACGGTTTGCAGGTCGAGGGCAAACCCGAGGTGCAGCGGCTGGTCTCGGGGGTCACGGCAAGCCGAGCGTTCATTGAGGCCGCCATTGCGCAAAACGCCGATGCGCTGCTGGTGCACCACGGCCTGTTCTGGAAAGGGCACGACGGCCGTTTGACGGGTTGGCTCAAGGCGCGCGTGGAATTGTTGATGGCGCATGGCATCAACCTCTTCGCCTACCACCTGCCGCTGGACGCCCATGCCGAGTTTGGCAACAACGCGCAGTTCGGCGCCCGGCTCGGCTTCGTGCCCGACGGCCGCTTTGGGGACCAGGATCTGGGGTTTGTCGGAAGCCCGGCGCACCCGCTCACTGCGATGGCGCTGAATGCCTTGCTGAGCGATCGGCTGGGGCGCACGCCGGTGATGGTGGAAGGCGCCGCAGGCCAGGCGATCCGGCGTGTGGCCTGGTGTACCGGTGGGGCGCAGGGCTACTTCGAGGCCGCCATCGCCGCCGGGGCCGAGGCTTTCATCACCGGCGAAATCTCCGAGCCGCAGGCGCACCTGGCGCGCGAAACGGGGGTTGCGTTCTTCGCCTGTGGTCACCACGCCAGTGAGCGTTATGGTGCGCCCTCTCTGGCGGCGCACCTGGCCGCGAAGTTCGGGCTTGATCACCGTTTTATCGAGATCGACAACCCGGCATGACAGCGCCGCTCGTCATCACGATGGGCGATGCCTGTGGCATCGGCCCCGAGATCATTGCCAAGGCGTTTGCATCGGGTGCGGCTCATGGCGCCGTCGTGTTGGGTGATGCCGGCGTGTTGCGGCGTGCTTTGGCATCGCTGGGGCAGGGCACCGCGCTGGCGCTGCTGGAGCGTGTCGGCGATGCCTCTAGCTGCCCGCCTAACTGTGTGCCCTTGTTGCAGGCTGCGGGCCTGCCGGCCGATTTGTTGAACGCGCCGCTGGGGCGGGTGGACGCACGCGCCGGTGCCGCGGCTGCGGCCTGCATCACCCAGGCCGTGGGCCTGGTGCGTGCGGGCGATGCAAGCGCCATCGTCACCGCACCCATCCACAAGGAGGCGCTCGCCGCTGCGGGCGTTGGTTACCCAGGCCACACCGAAATGCTGCAAGCGCTGGCCGCCGAGCCGGGCCAGCCCTTGCCACCGGTGCGCATGATGCTGGCCAACGACGAGCTGCGCACGGTGCTGGTGACCATCCACATGTCGCTGCGCCGCGCGATCGACGCGGTGACTTACGAGGCGGTGTTGCAGACGCTGCGCATTGCCCATCGTGCGGCACGTTCTTTGGGCCTCAGCTCACCGCGCATCGCGGTGGCGGGGCTCAACCCGCATGCCGGCGAAGGCGGCTTGTTTGGTGACGAAGAGCTGCGCATCATCGGCCCGGCCATTGAGGCCGCGCGGGCCGAGGGCATTGCCGCCAGCGGCCCGTACGCGCCCGACACGGTGTTCATGCGTGCGCGCCACTCCGCGTCGCACCCAGGCGAGTTTGACCTGGTGGTGGCGATGACACACGACCACGGGCTGATTCCGGTCAAGTACCTCGGGGTGGAGCAGGGTGTGAACGTGACGCTGGGCCTGCCTTTTGTGCGCACCAGCCCCGACCACGGCACGGCGTTCGACATTGCGGGCACCGGCCGTGCCGACCCCTCCAGCCTGATCGCAGCGCTGCGCATGGCGCAGCAACTCAGCGTTTGATCAGTGCTTGATCAATGTTTGCTTTGCGCCGTGAGCGCAGCGAGCTGCTTGCGCGCCCGAGCAGTGGCGCGCTCGATCAGGTAGGAGCTCTCAAACGCCTTGAAGCGGCCGGTCTCACACATGCGCGCCAACATGCGGGCGGTGAGTGACACGGTTTCGTGGTGGCGCTTGCCACGTGTGAACACAAAGAACGCCCGCCCCGGGCTCACGTAGCTCAGACGCACCTTCTGCCACTGGTCGCTGAGGTGCATCTGGTAGGCGAAGCCCAGCCGCACGTGATCCATCAGCTGCAAGCCCTGGGTGGGCTCGGCAGGCTCCTTGGACGCCATGTCGATGTTGATGTCAAGCGCCGTGAGGTCGATGTCGACCGGCCCGGTGTCGGGGCCGCCGCTGCGCACCGGCTCGGGTTCGGGCTCGGCGGCACCGAGGTCGATGTCGATCTCGCCCGACCAGTCGACCGAGCTTTCGTCGACCAAGCCGATTTGCTTGGCCTCGGTGGCAGAGAACTGCGGCTCCAGCTGGTTGACACCCGTGCTCGTCATGGGCACGTCGCGCAAGAGGGCGTCGGGCTCGGGCACGGGGGTGTTGAACACCGCTTCGAGCTGCTTGGCGAGCAGGTTGTATTCGAGCTCGGTCAGCGGCTGGCCCTTGAGCGAGTCGGCGTGTGCGGGCAACAGCTTGCTGAAAAACTCTTTTTGCGCCGTGTCGGGCCAGCCGACGAGCTTCATGCCCTCGTTCAAGTCCTTCATCAGCGGTGGCAGCTGCATGAGGAACTTCTTGCGCATGGCCGGCGAGCCCTTGGGCTGCACGCTCATCACCAGGTCGCGGCCAGCGCGCTTCAGGCGTTGCACCAGCTCCGACTGCGGCCCTTCGCGCCGGGTGGCGAGCGCCAGCGACTGGCTCCAGACCTGGGCCAGGAAGTCGCGCAGATAGTCTTGCAGCGACAGCGGGGTGAGCGCGGCGCGCAGCTGCAGCATGTAGCGCTGCTGGATGCGCAGGTCGGACTCTTTGCCGTCGACAACCGACACGGCCGAGGCGTTGGCCTCCACATCGGCCTTGGCCTGCTGGGCAATAAAACCTTCGAGGGCGTTGAGCTTGGACGTGTAGACGTCCATCTGGTCGAAATCGCCATCGACGATCTCTTGCACCAGCTCGCGCACACGCGCCATGAAGAGCTTGCCGGGGCCGTCGTCGAAGTCTTCGAACGCGACCGCCAGCGAGGCAATGCGGTTGACGAAGCGCCGCACCGGGTGCTTGCGCGACGAGAAAAAGGTGTTGTCGACCAGCGCCACACGCAACACCGGCAACTGCAGGCGGGCGATCTGCCGCGCCATCTGCGGCGGCACGCGGGGGTCGGAGAGGATCTGGTCGAACAGGCTGCCCACCACGTCGATCACCATGTGATCAAGGGTGCCGGTCGAGGCCTGGCGCAACTCTTCGCGGTGGGTGCGAATCAGGTTGGCGGCCATCAGGCCCGAGGCCACATCGCCGAAAGATCCTCCTCCTGTCGCGGTGCCCAGGGAGCCACTGCCACTGACGCCACCGGCAAAGCCGCCGCCGAGCCCGACGGGTGCCGTGGGCCCGCCCAAGTCGGCCGGCCGGGTGGCGAGGAAGGTCAGGCGCCGGATCAGCGTCATCAACTCAGCGTCAGCCTGTTGGGTTCCTCCGGGCGCCGGGTTGCGCGACCCGCTGCGACCGGCTCCTGTGCCGCCGCCGGGTGCGCCACCGGGACGTTGCTGCGGGCTGGCGCCTGATGATCCGGCAGCTGACCCACCGGGGGCATCTCGGCCAGCCCAGCCGCCCGGTGAGGGGCGGCCTGCGCCGCCAGGGCCAGCTCCCGCGCCTCTTGCGCTGCCGGGGCCAGCGCCACCATCACCGAAGTTGCCGCCGAAGCCACCACGGCCACCACCACCTGCGCCGCCACCATGGCCGCCGCCGCCGCCACCGGACCCGCCGCCACCCGATTGGCCGCCCGCGTCGGCGTCAAAGTCGCCGTGCCCGCTTGACCCGAAATGCCCCCCGCCGGTGCTCACCCCGGTATCGCGCGACATGGTGTCGTAGCCCGAAACCACGCGGTCTCTGTTGAGATCGTTGCCCGGGCCCTCAACGCCACGAACCGTGAGGCCCACCGGCTGAACGCCCCGGGCACGGAAGTCCTTGAGGATGTCGGCGTAGCAGCCAGGCATCACCCGGGCCATGCCCAGGCCCAGCTCGCGCGCCAGCAGCTTTCGACTCTCGCGGTCGTTGCAGACGTTGGCGATGGCACGGTAGATCGCCGCCCCCAGCATCTCGCCGCGCAAGGGGTTGCGGTCGTGATCGGCGCGGCCCAGGCCCAGCAGTTGGCCGGTGTACGAGGCCACCTCGCGCAGCTCCCATTCACACCCGTGGGTGATGGCCTGGCCGATGCGGTCGGCAAACATGCGTTCCTCGACCTCGGAGTCGTCCACCAGGCTCAGCGACTGCCAGTCGGTCTCGGCCAAGCTACGGCCGGGCTCATGGCCCGGGTTCAGTTCGCGGGTGACCTTCTTGCTGAGGGTGTCGCCGAACACCAGCACGAAAGTGCTCATGTGGCGACGCAGGTCGAGCTGCGCGTTGACGAGGGCGTCGCGGTCGAAAATGCGCGCGGCGGCCGACGCCAGCAGGCCCAGGTGGTCGGACACGCGATCCGCCACGCCCGCGGTGGTCGTCTTGATGTGGTTCAGGGCTGCGTCGAAAGCAGCCTGGGCGCGTGGGTCGGTCTGATTCATTTCGAACGGGGCCACCGTCAGCCAGCCGGGACGCGCTCACGGACAAGCTCAGTACGTGGGCGCACGACCTGCAAGTATGGGGCCAAATGGCCGCCCGCCGCCTCGGCGTTGCCCCGCGGTGACGGGCGCTGCCACGCAAAATCAACCCGCAGCGGGCGCGCGTTTACTTTTTCAGCGAATCGCGAATCTCGCGCAGCAGCAGCACATCTTCGGGTGTGGCGGCCGGAGGGGCGGCGGGAGCGTTCTTCTTCAGGCGGTTAATCTGCTTGACCATCATGAAAATGATGAACGCCAGGATCATGAAGTTCAGCGCTACGGTGATGAAGTTGCCGTAGGCGAACAAGGGCACACCGGCCTTGGCCAAGGCCTCGTAGGTCATGGGTCCCTTGAAGTCGGCCGGCGGGTCGGAGAGCATCACGAAGTAGCTCGAAAAATCGAGCCCGCCGATCAGTTTGCCCACGATGGGCATGATCAGATCCTTCACGATCGAATCAACGATCTTGCCGAAGGCCGCCCCGATGATGACGCCGACCGCCAGGTCGACGACGTTGCCCTTCATGGCAAATTCCTTGAACTCGGACGCAAATCCCATGGGTTTCTCCAGGTGGTGGGTGCGGCGCAGTATTGCCGAGCGAGACGGGATGTCAAGGCGGCGCCGGTTGCACACTTGCGTGCGGCAAACGGTCTCGGTGCGTCGGCCGGCTGGAAGGCTTGACACGTCCGCTAGAATCGCGGGTTGCCCCTGATTAGAAGTCAGTATTGAGGATTCACATGAGTGACCAGCAAGTCGATCAAGGCCGCCGTACCTGGGTTGCCATCACCTGTGGCGCAGGCGCTGTCGGTGGCATTGCCGCCGCCGTCCCCTTCGTCAGCACCTTTCAACCTTCCGAGCGAGCCCGCGCCGCCGGTGCGGCCGTCGAGGTCGACATCAGCGCCCTCAAGCCGGGCCAGATGGTGACCGTAGAGTGGCGTGGCAAACCGGTGTGGATCATCAAGCGCACGCCCGAACAGCTGGCGACGCTGCCCAAGGTCGACTCGCAGCTGGCTGACCCGAAGTCCGAGCGCAAGGTCGACGAGCTGACCCCGGCTTACGCTCGCAACGAGCACCGCTCGATCAAACCCGAAGTGCTGGTGGCCGTGGGCATCTGCTCCCACCTGGGTTGCTCGCCTTCAGACAAGTTCCAGGTCGGCGCCCAGCCATCCTTGCCTGACGACTGGGCAGGCGGCTTTCTCTGCCCTTGCCACGGCTCCACCTTCGACATGGCCGGCCGCGTGTTCAAGAACAAGCCCGCTCCCGACAACCTCGAAGTGCCCCCCCACATGTATTTGTCTGAAAGCCGGATCCTCATCGGCGAAGACAAGAAGGCCTGACCCGCGGTCACGGGCCTAGCAGCAGCGGCATTTCAGGAGATTTTTTATGGCCGAGTTCAAACAAGTCAGCCCCAACGCACCCATTGGCGAAAAGCTGATGACGTGGGTCGATAACCGCTTCCCCGCGAGCAAGCTCTACAAAGAGCACATGAGCGAGTACTACGCTCCGAAGAACTTCAACTTCTGGTACGTCTTCGGCTCGCTGGCGCTGCTGGTGCTGGTGATTCAGATCGTCACCGGCATCTTCCTCGTGATGCACTACAAACCCGACGCTGCCAAGGCCTTCGAGTCGGTCGAGTACATCATGCGTGATGTGCCCTGGGGCTGGCTGGTGCGCTACATGCATTCCACCGGCGCTTCGGCGTTCTTCGTCGTGGTCTACCTGCACATGTTCCGCGGCATGATCTACGGCAGCTATCGCAAGCCGCGTGAGCTGGTGTGGATCTTCGGTTGCGCCATCTTCCTGTGCTTGATGGCCGAAGCCTTCATGGGCTACCTGCTGCCCTGGGGCCAAATGTCTTACTGGGGCGCCCAGGTGATCGTCAACCTGTTCCAGGCCGTGCCGTTCATCGGCCCGGATCTGGCGCTGCTGATCCGTGGTGACTACGTGGTGTCTGACGCCACCCTGAACCGCTTCTTCAGCTTCCACGTGATTGCTGTGCCGCTGGTGCTGCTGGGCCTGGTGGTGGCGCACATCATTGCGCTGCACGAAGTGGGCTCCAACAACCCCGACGGCGTGGAGATCAAGGCCAAAAAAGATGCCAATGGCATCCCGCTCGACGGCATCGCCTTCCATCCGTACTACACGGTGCACGATATCTACGCCACCAGCGTATTCCTGATGGTGTTCACTGCCATCGTGTTCTTCGCGCCGGAGTTCGGTGGTTACTTCCTTGAGTACAACAACTTCATCCCGGCCGACCCACTGAAGACGCCTGCGCACATTGCACCAGTCTGGTACTTCACACCCTACTACTCGATGCTGCGCGCCACCACCTCGGAGATGGTCTACGTGCTGGTCGGTCTGCTCGGGTTGGGCGCGGTGCTGGGCATCGTCAAGGGTGGTTTTTCTGCGCTGGGCAAACTCGCCATTGCCATCGGTGCCGTGGTGTGCGCAGCGCTGCTGCTGACCTTCGAAGCCAAGTTCTGGGGCGTGGTCGTGATGGGCGGCGCCGTCGTCATCATGTTCTTCCTGCCCTGGCTCGATCGTTCTGAAGCCAGGTCCATCCGTTACCGCCCCGACTGGCACAAGGTGATGTACGGCATGTTCGTGCTGGTGTTCGCCGTGTTGGGCTACCTGGGTGTGCAAGCGCCGTCGGCCGTGGGCGAACGTGTGTCGCAGGTGGGTACCTTGTTCTACTTCGGCTTCTTCCTGTTGATGCCTTGGTGGAGCCGCATCGGCCAGTCCAAGCCGGTGCCTGACCGCGTGACTTTTACCGCCCACTGAAGAGCAAGCCGGAACCCCACACCATGAAGAAACTAATTTTCATTTTGCTGGTCTCGTTGGGCCTGAGCACGCCTGCTGCTGCAGCAGGCGGAGGTATGGCCTGGGACAAGTTCCCGCAAGCCAAGGTGACCGACATGGCCGCGCTGCAAAATGGCGCCAAGCTGTTCGTCAACTACTGCCTGAACTGTCACTCGGCCTCGTTCATGCGCTACAACCGCCTGCGCGACATCGGCCTGAGCGAAGACCAGATCAAGAAGAACCTGATGTTCGCGACCGACAAGGTCGGCGAAACCATGAAGGTGACGCTCGATGCCAAGCAGGCCAAGGAATGGTTTGGCGCTCAGCCCCCCGACTTGACCGTGATCGCACGTTCACGTGCCGCCGCCGGCCAGGGTTCGGGCGCTGACTACCTGTACACCTACTTGCGCAGCTACTACCGCGACGACACCACCGCCACCGGCTGGAATAACCTCGTGTTCCCGAACGTCGGCATGCCCCACGTGTTGTGGGAACTGCAGGGCCAGCGCACGGCCAAATACGTTGATGAAAAAGACCCGCACCACGAAGGCAAGACGGTGCATCGTTTCACCGGCTACGAGCAGGTGACCCCTGGCACGCTGAGCCAGCTCGACTATGACAATGCCGTCGGTGACCTGGTGGGTTTCCTGCAGTGGATGGGTGAACCGGCTCAGAACGACCGCGTCAAGCTCGGTGTCTGGGTGCTCATCTTCCTGGCCTTCTTCACGCTCATCGCCTGGCGCTTGAACGCCGCCTTCTGGAAAGACGTGAAATAAGCGTTCGACCTGTGCCGCTGCCCGCGGCGCCGATCGTTTGCGGAGTGGGATGCCCGCTGGGGCCCGCCCACTTCGTTTGTGTTTTGCAAGACCTCTAGCCTCAAGGAGCCGCCATCATGATGGTGCTTTACTCCGGAACGACCTGCCCCTATTCGCACCGTTGCCGTTTTGTCCTGTTTGAAAAAGGCATGGACTTCGAAATCCGCGACGTGGACTTGTTCGCCAAGCCCGAAGACATCGCGCTGATGAACCCGTACAACGAAGTGCCGATCCTGGTCGAGCGCGACCTGATCCTGTACGAGTCGCACATCATCAACGAGTACATCGACGAGCGCTT
>JBKJJF010000241.1:0-7834 GCA_046598195.1 Rhizobacter sp.
CCCAACCTGCAAGGCGCCAGCGACATGGGCTGGGAAAACTACGCCCAGGGCCTGACCGAGCTGCTGCTGCAAGACCACCGCGACTACAAGCTGCCGCCGGTTTACATCACCGAAAACGGCACCGCCTGCGCCGACCGCCTGGTCGACGGGCGCGTGAAAGACACCGAGCGCATCGAGTACATGCGCACCCACCTCGAAGCGATTCGTGTCGCGATGGCAGCCGGTGTTGACGTGCGCGGCTTCTTCTACTGGAGCCTGCTCGACAACTACGAGTGGAACTCGGGCTACGACAAACGTTTCGGGCTGATTCACGTCGACTACGAGACACAACAGCGCACGCCGAAAGACAGCGCGGGCTGGTATCGCAATTTCATCGAAGGGAATCGCTAGAAATGGACAACCCCCACGCTCACTTCGTTCACTGCCCCCCGAGGGGGCGCTCAGTGCCCTTCGGGCGGCCGGGCGGGCACTGACATGGCCGCCCTCACCCTGCGCAACATCCACAAGCGTTACGACAACGACACCGAGGTGATCCGCGGCATCGACCTCGACATCGCCGACGGCGAGTTCAGCGTTTTCGTCGGCCCTTCGGGCTGTGGCAAGTCGACCTTGCTGCGCATGATTGCGGGGCTGGAAGACATCACCGAAGGTGACATCCGCATCGGTGGCGACCTCATCAACGACGTGCCGCCCGCGCAGCGGGGTGTGGCGATGGTGTTCCAGAGTTACGCGCTCTACCCGCACATGACGGTGGCCGAAAACATGGGCTTTGCGCTCAAGCTCGCCGGCCAGTCGAAGCAAGAGGTCAAGAACGCCGTGGGCCGCGCCGCCGAGATTTTGCAGATCACGCACCTGCTGGCGCGCAAGCCCAAGGCGTTGTCAGGTGGGCAACGCCAGCGGGTGGCCATCGGCCGCGCCATCGTGCGCAAACCGCGGGTGTTTTTGTTCGACGAGCCGCTGTCGAACCTGGATGCCTCGCTGCGGGTGCAGATGCGCATCGAGCTTTCCAAGCTGCACAAGGAAATCGGCAACACCATGGTCTACGTCACCCACGACCAGGTGGAGGCCATGACGCTCGGAGACCGCATTGCGGTGTTCAACGCCGGGCGCATCGAACAAGTGGGCCCGCCGATGCAGCTGTATGCGCAACCGGCCAACCAGTTTGTGGCCGGCTTTCTTGGCTCGCCGCGCATGAACTTCATCGCCTGCACCGCTGACGCGGGGCGGGGCGAGCAGATCGAGTTGCGTGTGGACCAGGCCGGCACCGTCACGCTGCCCGGCCGCTGCCCGGCGCACGAATCCGGCCCGCTGGTGCTGGGCATCCGCCCCGAGCACCTCGCGCTCACACGAGCCGGCGACGGCCTGGCCGCACGCATCGACCTGCTCGAACACCTGGGCGACTCGCTGATCGTGCACGCCAGCCTGCGCGGCAGCAGCAACCCCGTGTCGCTGCGCCTGCCGGCCGGTGAGCCCGGCCTGAGCGCGGGGCAAGACATCGGGCTGTTGCCGCTTGCTGCCCACGCCCTGCTCTTCAACGCCAGTGGCCAGGCGCTCGCGCTGCACTGAAAGGCATGCCACCCCCGAACACCGCGCTCATGCGCTCACCCGTTTTGGCCATCACTTGAGGCCAGAAGCCGCCCCCCAAGGCGAACGACCCCCCAACCTAACGGAGACAAGGAGACACCCATGAAAACGAAGCCTCTGATCATCACCATGGCGCTTGCAGGCGCCGCCACCTCGGCACTGGCCGCCCCGCCCATCGAATTTTCCGGCTACATGCGCGCCGGTGTGGGCATCAACGCCGTCGGCGGCAACCAGGTCTGTTTCGGCCTGAACGGCGCTGACAGCAAGTTCCGTCTCGGCAACGAATGTGACTACGTGGTCGAGCCCAACTTCAACGCGAAGCTGGCCGAGTTCGAAGGCTCCAGCTGGCACGTGCACTTCATGCCCAGCGTCTACAAGGGCTGGGATGCGGGCCAGGGCGGCAGCGCCGGCACCGGCCCCGACACCCTGACCACCCGCTTCGGCCAGGTTTACGCCTACGGCGACAAGATCTCGCAGCTCGCCAACGGCAAGGTCTGGGCCGGCCGTCGTTTTTACAACCGCCTGCAGACCGGCATCAACGACCAGTTCCTGGAGATCAACGACGGCAACGGCGCGGGCCTCGAAGACATGAATCTCGGCATCGGCAAGCTGAGCGTCGCGTTCATGATGGACCCGAACTACGGCCGGGGAACCACCGTGGCCAACCCGGAAACGCGGGCGGTCAACAACAACCGCTTCTCCTTGCCCATCCGCCTGACGGGCATCAAGGATCTGCCCAACGGTGAGCTGGCGATCTACGTCACGCCCTCCAAGCAGCTGAAGAGCGACGACAACACCGACCCTGCCGCACCCGTGGCCCCGAGCAGCGAACCGAGCGGCCTGGCGGTGGGTGTGTACCAGACGCTGAACGGCGCGATCCTCGGCGGCAACACCCTCATCGGTGTCAAGCACGACAAGTTCGGTGACACCAAGAACACCCGCGTCGTGTTCCAGCAGAGCGCCAATTTCGGCGCCACTGCGGTCGACTTCATCACCGAGTACCGCGTGCGTAAGATGGCAGCGCAGGCCGGCAACAAGTGGTTCGCGGTGGGTGCGCGTGCCGACACCCACCTGTCGGGCCCGTTCCGCTTTTTGGTGGAAGCCGGTCACGACATGGTCAAGCCCGAAGACGGCAGCGCCAAACAAAGTCTGACCAAGCTCACCCTGGCGCTTGCCGCCTCAGCGGGCAAGGAAGCGGGCTCACGCCCGACGATTCGCCTGTTCCTCACGCACGCCGCCTGGAACGACGCTGCCAAGACGCAGCTCAACAGCAACACCCAGGCCGTGTTCGGCGACAAAAAAGCCGGCACGTCGGTTGGCGTGCAAGCTGAAACCTGGTGGTGAAAACGGCCCGGGCTGCGCCAAGGGGCAGGCTTTGCCGCGGTTGGGGGATCGTGTCTTGCCACACACCCCAAAACGCAGCCCGAGCTGTGGTGACAGGGGGCTCATGCCTCTGTCGCCACGGAGTCACCGCCGTTTGATCAGCACGCTGACGACGGCGGCGGCTTGATGTCAGAGCGTTGGCCTGGCCCGCAAGGCCGGGCCTTTTTTCAGCGGCAAGAAGCAGTCGGGGCGACGACGGTCCAGTACACGTCGTACAGCGACTTCTCGCTGCCAGGCAGCTTGAACGCGAGCGTGTGCAGCGGCAGCGCGCTGGGCGGTGGCTGCTGGTAGAAGGTGACCGCACCCGCGCGCTCCAGGTCGGCCACGTCGACCCAAGGCGAACGTTCGAGCGAACCGCCCTCGAACACCACCGGGTTCTGGCCCGAATACACCGACACCATGCCGGCTTCGTAGGTGCCACCCACCACGTAGCGCAACCGGCAGGCAGTGCTTTGTTTCCACGTTGTCATCACCGCGTCGGCCAGCATCTGCGCCGGGTAAAACTGGTCGGGCCGCCCGCGCTTGGCGAGCGTGCTCGGGTCCCACACCGAACGTGAGTAGGTCACCAGTGCGAGCGTGTGGGTCACGAGTGCCAGCAGCACCAGCCGCGTTGCCGCCTGCGGGCCTAAACGGCGCAAACGCCAGGCCAGCCACAGGCTCACGAACTGCACCGCCTGAAAGCCCCAGTGGTCTTGCAGTCGCACACCTTGCGCCAGGCACAACACCGCCAGCACCACCAGCGGCCAGCCCAACAGGCCGAACAGCCAGGCCTGGCGTTCGCGCTCGCTGGCCGCGTCAACAACCGGAGCCGCCGCGGGGCTCTTGCGCATCCACAGCGCCAACACACCGATGCACAACAGCGGCCACAGCAGCATGCGCAGCTGCAAGGCGCTGAACGACAGCAGCTTTTGCACACGGCCCAAGGCGTCGAGCTGATGCACCGTGCTCGACGCGTACTTGAGCGTCACAAAATCATGGCTCGTAACCCACAAGACGTGCGGCGCAAACACGAGCAGCGCCACGCCCACGGCCACCAGCAGGCCCAGCAGCTTGTGGCGCTCGCGCAGGTGGCCCGCGCGCCACAGCGCAATGATCACGCCCACCAGCGGCACGGCCGACTGGTATTTGGTCAACATCGCGAGGCCACCCACCAGCCCGAGCGCGAGCCACCAGCCCCAGGCTGACTCGCGTTTTGAGGCTTGCCATGCCAACCACGCGGCGGCGGCGATGCAGCACATCATCACCGAGTTGTGGTTGAGCATCTGCCCCTTCCAGCTGAAGGCCCAGTGCAGGCCCCACAACACGATGGCCAGCGACGCGAGGCGGGCCCCGAGCAGCCCGCGCGCCAGCAGGAAGGTGAACCAGGCCGTGCCCGCGAGCATCAGCGCCGCGACGGCGTAGGTGGCATACGGTGTCGGGCCCAACAACTTGAGGCTGATGGCCAGCAACCAGGTCGGCAGCGGTGGGTGCTTGTGGTAGCCCCACTCCATGCTGTGCGCCCAGGTGAACTGCTCAAAATGGTCGCCCACCTGGCCCGGGTTGATGAGCGCCGGCACCCACACCCACAGCCCGGCCATGGCGAGCGCAAACCACAAAAAAGGGTCGCGCGCGGCGGAGCTGGGGCGTGTCATGTGAGGGCGGGTCGGCAAGGAGCGCGCGATTGTAGAAGTGGGGTTTCGCGGCATTCGGCCTTGCTCATGCCGCCATGCTCTGCTCGTCGTTCACCCCCTGGTGGTGGCTCAGAAACAGCCGGCCCTGAAACCAGCGCGACCAGCCAGCGGCGCGCAAGGCGTCAAGCACCGGGCCTTTCACCTCTGACAGGTCGAGCCGGATGCCACGCTCCAGCAGCACACCCTGCAGCGCACGCAAGGCCTCCAGGCCGCTCAGGTCGATGCGGTTGACCGGCGTCATCTGCAGCAGCACCCGCTTCGTGCCGGGGTGGGTGTCGAGGTGGCGTGCCACTGCACCGAGCAGCTGGCGTGCGTTGGTGAAGAGCAGGCTTTCATCGATGCGCAGGCTCATCACACCGGGGGTCAGCTCGGCCGCGTAACGCTCCACGTTGCGGTAGTGCTCGGTGCCGGGCACGCGGCCGATCAGCGCCGCATGCGGCCGCGCGGTGTGCTTGAGCAGCAGCGCGATCGACACCGCCACGCCCACCCCCAGCGCCCACTGCGTGTTTTGCAACACGGTGAGTGCGGCCACGGCCACCATCAGCGCCGCCTCGCCGCGCGAGTAGCGCCAGGCGCGGGCGAAGGCACTCCACTCGGCGGCGGCCAGCACCGGCACCACGATGCTCGCCGCCAGCACGGTGCGTGGCAACCACGCCAGCGGCCCCGCCAGCACCAGCACTGCCAGCGCCAAAAAGAGCGCCGTCCACACACCGGCCATGCGGGTGCGCGCGCCTGCGTCGGCATTCACCGCACTGCGCGAAAAACTGCTACCGACCACCATGCCGCCGCCCACCCCTGCGGCGAGGTTGGCCGCCGCCAGGCCGGCCAGCTCGCGCCGGCCGTCGACCTGCTCACCACGTTGCAGCGCCAAGCTTTCGGCCACCGCGAAGCTGCTGACAAAAGTGACCAAGGCGATCAGCGCCGCGCCCGGCAGCAGCTGCCACCACAGCGCGGCGTCAAACGGCGGCAGCGCCAGCGGCAAGCCAAGCGGCGGCAGGCGCCCGACCACCGCCACGCCTTGCGAGGGCGCTGCCGTGGCCCAGGCCAGCAGCGCCGCGGCGCCGATCACCACCAGCGGCCAGGCGCGTGCCACGGTGGGCGGCAGGGTGCGCCGGGCCAGCGCCAACAGCAGCAAGGCGCCAAGGCCGAACCCGGCGGTGGTGGCATGCCCCCAGCTGCCGCTGCGCCACCACGAGGTGAACAACTCGGGCGCGTTGGTGCCGCGTGCCGTGCTGCCCAACAATGCAGGCAGTTGCGACAGGGCAATCGAAATGGCCGCGCCGGTCGAAAAACCCTGCAACACCGGCGCGCTCAACAGCGCCGCGAGCGCGTCGAGCTTGAGCAAAGCAGCCAGTGCGAGCAACAGACCCACTTCGGTGGCCAGCACCAGCGCGGCCAGCGTGGTGCTCACCCCTTCGGGGCCGACCACCGGCGCCATCACCTGCGCCGTCATCAGCGCCAGCAACGCCGTCGGGCCGACGGCGTTGACACTGCTCGACCCCAGTGCGGCGTAGGCCAGCAGCGGCAACAGGCTCGCGTAGATGCCCACCTGAGGCGGCAGCCCGGCGAGCAGCGCGTAAGCGAGGCACTGCGGAATCAGCAGCACCGCCACCACCGCGGCGGCCAGCAGGTCGTCTTTCAAGCCGTCCTGTCGGTACTGGCGGTAGCGGGTGGCGAACATGGGCCGATTGTCAGCGCCCGCGCGCCGCCGGTGCTTGACGGCGGGTTCTGCGGCGCCGCACCATGGCGACCTCAACCACAGGGAGCCCCACATGACCTACCTCAACTTCAACCCGCAGGTGCACTGGCCCTTCAGTGGCTCGGTCACCCAAGACATCCACCCCAGCCTGCTGCTCAAGGCGGGCAGTGGCGACACCGAAGTGCGTGTGCTGCGCGAGGTGGCTTCGTATGGCAAGCAGATCGGTGTGCTGAGCGACCTCGTGCTCGCGCTGGTGGACAGCGTGCAACACAAGAAGTTCGACCAAGACGGTGAGCACGCACTCGACCAGTTGCGCGAGATGGTGGAAGACATCCAACGTGTCAAGGCGCAGCAAAACCCGCTCCCCGATGACGCCGAGGCGGCACGTGCGCTGATCGCTGCGTTGAAAGAACGCTTTCCCGAGCTGAAGTCGACGTAAAGTGCCGCCTGTCTCGGTGCCATGCCCACCTTCATGCAAGCTGCTTCCCGCTCTGTTCGCCCGTCTATCAGCTGCGTCATGCCGGCCTACAACGAGGCCGAGAATCTGCCGGCCTTATTGACCCAGTTGCTGCCGCAGCTGGCCGCGCTGAGCGACCGCTTCGAGGTGGTGATCGTCGACGACGGCAGCACCGACAGCACCGCCGCCGCCATCGCGCCCTGGGTGCAACAAGGGGGTGTGCGCTACCTGTGCCTGTCGCGCAACTTTGGCAAGGAACATGCGCTCACCGCCGGCATCGACCACGCCCGTGGTGAGGTGGTGGTGCTGATGGACGCCGACTTGCAGCACCCGGTGGAAATCATCGCCCGGATGCTCGGCGCCTGGCGCGGCGGCGCCGACATGGTGTGCGCCGCACGCGCCTCGCGCGCCGACGAAAGCTGGGCCAAACGAGCGGGCACCGCGCTCTTCTACTGGATCGTCAACCGCAAGGGCAGCAAGGTGCAGATCCCGGTCGACGCGGGTGACTTCAGGTTGATGGACCGGCGTGTGGTCGATGCGCTCAAGTCGCTGCCCGAGCGCAACCGTTTTATGAAGGGTTTGTACGCCTGGGTCGGCTTTCGCACCGAGATCATCGACTACCAGCCCGCCGAGCGGCAGGCCGGGCAGAGCAGCTTTTCACTGCGCAGCCTGGTGCACTTGGCGCTGACCGGCGTGACCGCGTTTTCCAACGTGCCGCTGCGTTTGTGGAGCGCCGTGGGCGCGCTGATCGCTGTCGGCGCGATCGGCTTTGGCATTGCCATCGTGGTCGAGCATTTTTTCAACGGGCACGACGTGCCCGGCTGGGCCACCCTGGTCACCAGCCTGATGTTTTTCAGCGGTGTGCAGCTGCTGTCGATCGGCATCCTCGGCGAATATGTGGGCCGCATCTTTGACGAGGTGAAACAGCGGCCGATCTACCTGGTGGCCAGCGAACAAGGCACCGGGCTCGCGCCGGGCGAGACGGCCGCGCCATGACGGCGCGCGTCCTCACGCTGTGCGCCGACGACTTTGGTCTGTCGA
>JBKJJF010000187.1:0-5777 GCA_046598195.1 Rhizobacter sp.
GACCCGATCTCGATGAGTGTGGCCGCCACGCTGATCAAAGACCTCAACCATGCGCTGGGTGTGACCAGCATCGTGGTGTCGCACGACGTGGACGAAACCTTCCTCATCGCCGACCACGTGGTGTTCATCGCCAATGGCCGTATCGCGGCCCAAGGCACGCCGGCCGAGATGCGTGCGAGCGAAGACCCGCTGGTGCGCCAGTTTGTGGGCGGCTTGGCCGACGGCCCGGTGCGCTTCCACTACGACGCCGTGTCGGTGGCCGAAGACTTTGGCGTGGGGGCTGCACGATGAATTGGCTCAACCCTGCCGAACTCGGCTTTTCCATACGCGGCAAGCTGGCCGGTGTGGGCGAGGGTGCGCGCCTGTTTGTGCGGCTGGTGGCCTTGGTCGGCCCCACGTTCGCGCGCACGCGGCTGGTGCTCGACCAGCTGTTCTTTCTGGGCAATCGATCGCTGTCCATCATCACCGTGTCGGGTCTGTTCGTTGGCTTCGTGCTGGCGCTGCAGGGCTACTACACGTTGCAGCGCTACGGCTCGGCCGAGGCGGTGGGTTTGCTGGTGACTTTGTCGCTGGTGCGCGAGCTGGGGCCAGTGGTCACGGCCCTGCTGTTTGCAGGCCGCGCCGGCACCTCGCTCACGGCCGAGATCGGTTTGATGAAAGCTGGCGAACAATTGGCTGCCATGGAAATGATGGCGGTCGACCCGGTCAAGCGGGTGCTGGCCCCGCGCTTTTGGGGCGGTGTGTTGGCCATGCCCTTGCTCGCGGCGGTGTTCAGCGCGGTGGGTGTGCTGGGTGGCTGGGTGGTGGCGGTGCCGTTGATCGGCATTGACGCGGGCAGTTTCTGGTCGCAGATGCAGGGCGGCGTGGATGTGTGGGCCGATGTGGGCAATGGTGTGATCAAGAGCGTCGTGTTCGGCTTCACGGTAACCTTCGTCGCGCTGCTGCAAGGTTACGGTTGCAAGCCCACGCCCGAAGGTGTGTCGGCCGCGACCACGCGCACGGTGGTGATGGCCTCGCTGGCCGTGCTGGCGCTCGATTTTGTGCTGACAGCCATGATGTTTTCGATTTGATGATGGGAGCCACGGCGATGCAAAAAACTCGTCACGATGTGTGGGTCGGTTTGTTCGTGCTGATTGGTGCAGCGGCGGTGCTGTTCCTCGCCCTCAAGGCGGGCAACCTGCTGAGCCTCAATTTCGACGAGACCTACGAGGTGGCCGCCAAGTTCGACAACATCGGCGGTTTGAAGCCGCGTGCTGCCGTCAAGAGCGCCGGTGTGGTGGTGGGCCGGGTCGAGTCGATCGGCTTCGACGACAAGACCTACCAGGCCCGTGTGGTGCTGCACTTGGAGAAGCGCTTTGCCTTCCCCAAGGACAGCTCGGCCAAGATCCTCACCTCGGGTTTGCTTGGCGAGCAGTACCTGGGCCTGGAACCCGGCGCGGCCGAGAAAAACCTGGCCGCAGGCGACACCATCACGCAGACCCAGTCGGCTGTGGTGCTTGAAAACCTGATCAGCCAGTTTCTCTTCAACAAGGCGGCCGACGCCGGTTCGCCCGCTCCCCAACCGGCAGCAGGTGGGGCCAAAAAGTGATGCGATGGCTGGGCGCGTTGGTTCTGGCCGCGTTGCTGGTGGTGCTCACCGGGTGTGCGACCACAGCGGCTGGTGGCCCCAAGACGGCAGGGCAGCGCGCCGACCCCTGGGAAAGCTGGAATCGCAAGGTCTACGCCTTCAATGACAGGCTCGACGTGGCCTTGCTCAAGCCGGCCGCGACCTCCTACACCAAGGTCGTGCCGCAGCCGGTGCGCCGAGGTGTGACCAACTTCGCCGGCAACGTGAGCGATGTGTGGTCGGCGGTCAACAACTTCCTGCAAGGCAAGTTTGCCAACGGCCTGCAAGATGTGATTCGCGTCGGCACCAACACCTTGTTCGGACTGGGTGGCTTTCTCGATGTGGCGAGCGAGTTCGGCGCCGACCGCCAAGGTGAAGACCTGGGTCAGACCCTGGGTCACTGGGGCATGGCGCCGGGGCCGTATGTGGTGTGGCCGGTGCTCGGCCCCTCGACACTGCGCGATTCGCTGGCCTTGCCGCTGGACGCTCAGATATCGCCTGCGCTCGCCGTCAAGGGCCAGCTCGCCAAGTCGGCTGTTTCGGGTGTGCAACTTGTCAACGTGCGCGCCAATCTGCTGGGGACCACCGGCTTGCTCGACGACATCGCGCTCGACAAATATGTGTTTGTGCGAGACGCCTACCTGCAACGGCGCAGAAGCCTGGTGTTCGACGGTGACCCGCCGGACACAGAGGCTGAAGGCGATTTGCCTGACCCCGGTAAAACCGCTCCCGCTGCGCCCGCACCTGCCGCTTCCGCCGCTTCGGGCGCTGGCCGGTGAGCCGTGCGCTATGTTGCTGGCGTGTAATGCTGCCAACCAACCGGGCCGGTGGCGCGTTGTGAGGTGAACCGATTCCCTCAAGGCCTCTCCAAACAGGCCAGACCCTTCGCGCTCGCGAACAGAAAGGAAATAACATGCTTCGCCAACGTTTCATTTCGTGGATTTCAGCCGCCGCTCTGTTGATGGGGGGCGCGCAGGTGGCCCAGGCGCAGCAGGCGCCTGATGCCCTCGTCAAGCAGGTGTCGAACGAAGTGCTGGAATCGGCACGCGCCGACAAAACCATCCAGGCCGGTGATGTCAACAAGGTCATGCTGTTGGTTGAGGCCAAGGTGATGCCGCACGTCAACTTCCAGCGCATGACATCGTCGGCCGTCGGCCGCTACTGGCGCCAGGCCACGCCCGAGCAACAAAAGCGCTTGCAAGAAGAGTTCAAGGTCTTGCTGGTGCGCACCTACGCCGGCGCCCTCGCGCAGGTGCGTGACCAGAGCGTGCAGCTCAAGCCGCTGCGTGCCGGCGCCAACGACGCCGAGGTGGTCGTGAAGACCGAGATTCGCGGCAAGGGTGACCCGATCCAGCTTGACTACCGCATGGAAAAGGGTGACAGCGGCTGGAAGATCTACGACGTCAACGTGCTCGGCATCTGGTTGGTCGAGAACTACCGCAACACCTTCGCACAAGAGATCAGCGCCGGCGGCATCGATGGCCTGATCACCAAACTGGCCGAGCGTAACAAGGCCTCGGCCGCCAAGAGCTGAGCCATGCTGATCTTGCCCGCCACCGTCACCACGCTGGAAGCCCGCGACACGCAGCGCATGCTGTCGCAGGCCTTGCAGCAAGAAATCAAGACGCAGAACGAGCCGCTGGTGACAGTCGACGCCTCGGGCTTGCAGCAGTTTGATTCGGCGGCGCTGGCGGTGCTGCTTGAGTGCCAGCGCCTGGCGCTGGCCTGGGGCAAGGGCTTTGCGGTTCGCAACGCGCCCAAGAAGCTGGCCGAGCTGGCGCGCCTGTACGGCGTTGACGCGCTGCTGATGCCACCAGAGCCTGCCGCCTGAGCCACCAGCAGCCTGAGCGTTTGAGCCTCAGGTCTGCGGTGCGTAGCGCTTGCTGCGCAGGTTGCGCTTGATGTCTTGCAGCATTGGGCGCAGTTCTTTGCCGACACGCAGCGCCACACCGGTGGTCAAGATGTCGATCACCAGCAGGTGCAGCAGTCGCGACACCATCGGGCTGTAGCGGTCGAAGTCTTCCGGGTGGTCCACCGGCAGCAAAATCTGGTTGGCGCCCGACTGCCCCATCGTCGCCAGCGGTGAACCACTGGCCGTGATGAAGATGCAAGAGGCCCCCTTCTTGCGCACGATCTCGGCCACGTCGATCAGGTCGCTGCTGCGGCCCGAGTTGGAGATGATCACCACGCAGTCGCCGGCCTGCAGCATGGTGGCGCTCATCACCTGCACATGGCTGTCGCTGATGGCGGCGGCGGTCACGCCCAGGCGAAAAAACTTGTGCTGCGCGTCTTGCGCCACGATGCCCGAATTGCCCACACCGTAGAACTCGATGCGCCGCCCCGCCTTGACGGCGGCGGCCAGCGCGACGATCGCGCGCTCGAAGGCCTGGCCGGCGGCATCGTTGCGGTACTTCAGCAAGGCGCTCACCGCGTTGTCGATCACCTTGACGACGATGTCGTTGGCCTTGTCGTCTTCATCGACCGCGCGGTGCACGAAGGGCACCCCTTCGTTGACGCGGCCGGAGAGCTTGCGCTTGAAATCGGTCAGGCCGGCATAGCCCACGCTGCGACAAAAGCGCACGACGGTGGGCTTGCTGACCTGGGCGCGGTTGGCCAGCTCGCCTACGGGCAGGCTGGCAAAAGCGCGCGCATCGGCCAGCACCAGCTTGGCGACCCGTTGTTCGGCCGGGGGCAAGGCCGGCAGTGAAGCGCGAATGCGATCAAGCATGGTTTTATGGGGCCGCAGCGCCGGGCCGCTCCCAAGCAAGGCCCGGTTCCCTAGGGGGATCGAACTGTGTCATCACGGGGCGAGCGGTAGTCATCATTACTGTTCCTCGGACCAGGAGAAACCGTCTCGTGCGACCAAGGCGCTGGCGGCGGCAGGCCCCCAGGTGCCGGCCGCATACGGCCGTGGCCCGGTGGTGTCTTTGGCCCAGGCGTGAAGAATGGGCTCGACCCAGCGCCAGGCTTGCTCTTGTTCGTCGCTGCGCACGAAGAGGTTGAGCCGCCCGGCGATCGCGTCGAGCAGCAAGCGTTCGTAGGCACCGACGCGGTTTTCGGCAAAGGCCTTGTCGAAGTCGAGGTCGAGCGACACCGGGGTCAGCGCCTCTTGCTGGCCGGTGCCCTTGGCAGCGAGCAGATGCAGCTCCAGGCCGTCTTCGGGTTGCAGCTTGATGACGAGCTTGTTGGGCTGGCTCACACCAGCAAAGATGCTGTGCGGTGCGGGCCGGAAGTTGACCACGATCTGCGCATCACGCGCGGCCAGCCGCTTGCCGGTGCGCAGGTAGAAAGGCACGCCGGCCCAGCGCCAGTTTTGGACCTCGGTGCGCAAGGCGACGAAGGTTTCGCAGGGGCTGCCTTCGGGCACCTTGGCTTCTTGCAGGTAGCCTATTGCGGGCTTGCCAGCCGCATGGCCCGCACGGTACTGGCCGCGCACCACGTCACGCGCGACTGTCTCTAAGGTGAATGGCTTGAGCGAGCGCAGCACCTTGAGTTTTTCGTCGCGTATGGCGTCGGCGTCGTGGCTGGGCGGTGGCTCCATGGCCACCATGGTGAGCAGCTGCAGCGCGTGGTTCTGGATCATGTCGCGCAACGCGCCGGTGCGGTTGTAGAAGTCACCGCGGGTGCCCACGCCCAGGCTCTCGGCCAGGGTGATCTGGATGTTGGCGATGCTCTCGCGCCGCCACAGCGGCTCGAAGAGGGCGTTGCCAAAGCGCAGCGCCATCAGGTTTTGCACCGCCGGCTTGCCCAGGTAGTGATCGATGCGGAAGGCCTGCGTTTCGCTGAACGAGGCGCGCACCACGGTGTTGATCTCTTGGGCGCTGGCGAGGTCGTGGCCGAGGGGCTTTTCCAGCACCACCCGAATCTTCGGGCCGTTGAGCCCGGCGGCACCCAGCTGGGCACAGATCTGCGGAAACAGGTGCGGGCTGGTGGCGAGGTAGAGCACCGCGGTGTCGGCGTTGCGCGTCTCCAGCCACGACTTGAGCTTGCCGTAATCGGCGGGCTGCGAGAGGTCCATGCGCAGGTAGTGCAGCAACTCGGCAAAACGCGCGAACTCTTCGTCGCTCGGCCGTTTGGCACCCTCGACCTCCTGGAAGCGCTCTTTCAGCCAGGCGCGGTATTTGGTGTCGTCTTGTTCGTCGCGCGCCACCGACAGGATGCGCCCACCCGC
>JBKJJF010000210.1:0-36548 GCA_046598195.1 Rhizobacter sp.
ACGTCGTCGATGTCGAGGTTGGCAAACGGCGAGGCCGTCAGCGAGCCCTTGGCGTTGTAGTAGACGTGCGTACCTTGCGGGGTGAGCAGGTGCGAGTCGACGTCCAGCGGCTGCAGGCCCCAGCTCAGCTTGATGCCGATCGCCCCTTCGGCCAAGACCAGGCAGGGTGAGCCCAGCGCCACGTTGCCCGTGGTGGCGGTCGCCGCGCGGGCATTCGACAGCAATGAAGCCAAGCGGGCGCTCACCACACCCGTGGCGTTTTGCCGCATCGGCACGGAGAAGTTGCCGCTGCGGTCGGAGAGCACGTTGCTCGTTCCTGAGTACGTCACACCGTCGAGCTCGATGCGTGCGCGGGCCACGCGGCGGCCGGCGGCGTCTTGCACGCAGCCGGTGACCTGCACGGTGCTGATCAAGGCGTCGGCGGTCCAAGTTGTGAAGCGGGTGACCGTGCCTTCGTAGTACTGGTTCGGGGCAGTGCCGGTGAGCGTGGCGGTACCGCCGCTTTCCCACAGGCCGGTGCTCTCATTGAACCCGTAAAGCGGAACCGATGGCGGCAGCGTGCTCGCGCGCGTCGCGGCCGGGATGCGGATGGTGGCGCTCTGGCCCGCGGCCAGGGTGTAGGAGCCCCCGGCCGCGTCGGTCAGCACCACCGACAGGCCACCGAAGCTCTCTAGCCAAGCCGCAGCACCACTGTTCGTGGTGCGGTAGTCGCCCGGCAAGAGGCTTGACTCTTGGGCCGGGTTGATGGGGGTGAGGCGCACCAGCACCGGCTGTGTGGGCGCTGCGCCGGCGGATGTGACGACGGCGCCGGCAGGGAAGGTCACCTGCGCGGTGGAGCCGGGCACGGCCGCGGTGCCACCCGCGGCGGCGTTGAGGCTCACCGTGGCAGCAGTCGGCACGAGTTGGGTCGGTACCGTGGTGATGACGCTACCGGTCACGGAGGTGATTCGCGCGGTTGGCGCATAACCCGCGGCGGTGATCGTGACCAAGAGTCGATCGATCTGGGTCAGGTCAGTGACCGAGAACGAACCGTCGGCGCCGGTGGTCGTGGTGATGCTGCCGACCGCGACAGTGGCGCCAGCCACGGGCAGACCATCGCTGGCCGACTGCACGCGGCCAGCGACGCTGCCCGGCTGCACAGCGGCCGGAGGGGCGATCGGCTGGCCGGTTTGTTCGTCACCACCGCCGCACGCGGCCAGGACCACCGCGAGGGCCAATGCGGCGAGGGTGGGAAGACGGAAGTGAGCGCGCGTGACTGCGGCTGTAGAGCGAGCGTTGTTCAAGAGGCCTCCAACGGCGATGCGATCGAACACGGCCATGAACCACGGCTTGACGCGGCACCGCAAGGACATGGGGAAACGGTGTCTAGACGCACTCGCCTGGCGACGACGGTCACCAAGGGGTGACCGTGTGCCCGCTCGGAGCAAGACGCTGTGAGTCTTCCCTTTGCGTGAACCACTGCCTCATCCCCCTGGCGCTCGTCTGGCGCTTTGCGGCCCGCTTTGTCAGCCGGTGTGCATTTGACACCCTGCAATGTAGCCAAGCCTTCGCAAACTGACCGGCCATTTGAGGGGAAAAGTTCACGAACCTTCTGTAATCGCGGTCATTGAACGCTTGTTTCCAGCGCGCTCAGGCTCGCTGGTGGCAGCGTCACCCGTTGCCAACGTCCTTGCGGGATCTGCCACAGCACACCGCTTTCAAACAGCCGGAAGCCGTGCTGCAGGTGGCCATCGCGAAGCAGGCGGATCTCGCGGCCGGCGCGCAGCACGCTCGCATCGACCGGCTGCCAGCGGTCACCCGCGTCACCATCCAGTCGCGCCAACCAGTTGCGAACGGTGTCGTTCACGGCCTGTGGCGGGCTGCCGTCGCGCTGCCAGGTCCAGCGTGCAGGTTCGGCGGCGACGGCGCTGCGCAATTGGGCGAGTGTCGGCGTTGCTTCGACGCGGCTCTGGCGCAGCTCGTCCAGGTTGGTGGGAATGCCGGCCTTGTTGCTGGTGGCGTCAGTGGCCGGCGCCATGGCGCGCATGCGCTTGGGCTCGTCCGCCGCCTGCGACTTGGCCACGCTGGTGGCGCTGCTGGAGCCCGCGACTGCGCTGTCCTGGGTGGTCACGCTGGGCGCCGGCGGCGCTGCGGCGGCGGGAGGTGGGGGAGCCGTAAGCCCTGCCACTTCTTCACGTGGGGGCGGTCTGGGGGCGACGCGCTCGTTCGCCGGTTCTGGCTTTGTGGGTGTGGGTGCGGGTGCAACGGGTTTGGCGGCGGCGGGTGCGCGCGCTTCCTTCTTGCGCTTGCTGGCGTCGGCGTGTTCAGCTTCGGCCGCCGGTGCCTGGGTAGCGGCCGGCGGCGCCTCGGCCGGCGACGATGGTTGCGCGGGTGCGGTGGCCGGCGCGGGCGCGCGCGGCATCGCCTCGTCCATCGGCTGGTCCCACCACATCAGGCCGACCAGCGTGGCGACCATCACACCGGCAAACCCGGTGGCCACCGAAGGCCGGGCCAGCCAGTCCCACACGCTGAGCAGCGGGTGGCGCGGCGCACGCATGGGCGCCGCGGCATCACGCGCCTTGGCTCGCGCCTCCTTCAAGATGAGATCGCTCAACGCCGGCGGCGGCTGCAGTTGCGCATCGGGCGCGTGGCGCAGCGCTGCGCGCAAATGGGCGTCGTGCGCTTCGTCGGTCATGACACCCTCCGCTCGGCTTGCGTCATGGCAGTTCCCCTTGGATCGGCGCGAGGTAGGCGCCCATGCAGGTGCGCAGCTTGCTCATCGCATAACGCAGCCGTGTCTTGGCGGTTTCGAAACCCACTTCGAGCGCGCGCGCCACTTCGGCCAGCGGCAGCTCGTCGTCGTGGTGCAGCAAAAAGGCGCTGCGTTGGGCGAGCGGCAGTTGATCCAGGCAGCCCAGCAGGCGTTCACCGGCGCGGCGCCAGAAGGCGAGGTCTTCGCTCTGCGGTGACGGCGCGGGCCATTGGTGCCAGGCCGCGCCGGCTTCGGGCTCCCAGGGCGAATCGTCGTCGGTGCTGATCGACACCTCGCGCCCGCTGCGCCGCCAGATGTCGATCACACGGTGGTTGGCCAGCGTGTACAGCCAGGTGCGAAAACTCGCACCCTGTGGCTGCCACTGCTGGCGTGCGTTGACCACCTTGAGCCAGGTGTCTTGAAACACTTCGTCGGTCTGCGCCGCCAGCGTGTTGCCGAGCAGGCGGCGGATGAAGCGGTACAGCCCGGCCTGGTGGCGCGCGTAGAGGCGCTCGAACGCCGCAGCATCACCGTGTGCGTAGGCGCTCATCAGCTCGTCGTCGCTCGCATCGATCGCATCGCTCATCGGGTGGGAAGTCTGCCTCACTCCTGCTTGATACGGCGCGGCGGCCCAAAGGGGGTGAAATTTGTTCACCCCCTTTCACCCCCTTTCGGCCGCTGCCACGTGTCATGCCAGGTGACCCCAACACTTTGGAGAATTTCATGCACACCGATGCCCCCGCCCGCCGCGCCGCCGTGCCGGCCGTTCTGATGAGTCTGTGGCTGGTGGCTTGTGCCGCCACCTCGGCCGAGCGCGACATGTGGCCGCCGGCCTGGCAAGACACGCCGCCGCAAACGGCTGTCGACTTCACGCCGCCCGCCTTCAGCGCCCCCTCGGCCACCCACTGCCATCGCCTGCCGGCCCTGCGCGAGGTGCCAGGCGGTGGCGGGCAGCAGGGCGTTGGCTTGGGCGGGTTCCGCGGGCGCGAGATGAAGGCGTCGCGTGACGAAGCAACGCTCGCCAAACGCCGCGAAGCCGCGGGCGCACCGGCGTCGGTTGCGCCGCTGGCCGAGTCGCGCGCCGCCGCCGATGCCGCCACCAGCGTTGCACCCTCGCCATGGCCGCAGCCGTCTCAACCCGCGCCGCGCCGGCCGCCAAACCACACGGTCACCACCGTGACCGCGGGCATGGTCGACGACAACGCCGACTTCGGCGAATACCTTGCCTACCGCCAGCGCAACGGCCAGCTGCCGGTGCGCGAGCGTGACATCAGCGAGCGTTACCTGCTCGAAGTCACCGACGCGCAAGGGCACCCGGTGCACGACGCCGAGGTCGCGGTGCAGCGCCCCGGTGTCGCGCAGCCGCTGATGTGGGCCCGCACCGACACCGCTGGCCGGGTGTGGCTGCACCCACGCGCCTTCATGTCACCCGACATGAGCGAACGCACGCTCGGTGTGGCGGTGCGCAAGGGCGGCCTGCAAAACCGCGCGCAGCTGCTGCGTGGCCAATCACAGTCTGTGCAGGTGCGCCTGGGCCCGGTGGCCCCCACACCGGTGCGGCTCGACCTGGTGTTCTTGATCGACGCCACCGGCTCCATGGGCGACGAGATCGCCAAGCTCAAGCACTCCATGCGGGCGATGGCGCAGCAGATCGCCCAGCTGCCCGGCCAGCCCGACATCTGCTACGGCCTGGTGGCCTACCGCGACCGCGGTGACGCCTATGTGACCCGCACACACGATTTCACCGACGACCTCGGCGCCTTCCAGCAGCAGCTTGCCAACGTGCAGGCAGATGGCGGTGGCGACACACCCGAGGCCTTGAACGAAGCGCTGCACGAGGTGGTGCACTCGATGAGCTGGCGCCAGCAAGCCGCACGCATGGTGGTGCTGGTGGCCGACGCACCGCCGCATTTGGACTACGGTGGCTGCATGACGGCCCCCGGCACCTACGGCGTCAGCCCCCACCCGGGGCTGCGGGCTGACGGCTTGGGGCGGCCCGGCGCCTGCCCGCAATACGACCGCGACATGCAGGCCGCGCTCGCCAAAGGCATCAAGCTTTTTGCGGTGGGCGCGAGCGGCCTCGACCCGGTGGGCGAATACATCTACCGCCAGATGGCGCAATACACCGCCGGGCGCTTCGTGTTTCTCACCTACCGTGATGCCAGCAACCCCGGCAGCGGCCCCGGTTCGCAGACCGGGCACGACGTGAAGCAGTACTCGGTGCAAACGCTCGACCGCCTGGTCGTGCGCCTGGTGGGCGAGGAATTGGCCCGCTTAAAACGAGGCTGAGCGGGGTCGATGTGCCCCGCGCCTGGTGGCCGCTGCGGCCGATGAAAACGGCATCGACCACGTGCGCCTGGGCACCGATGGCTTTTCGCCCCACCTGATTCACCACGTACCTCAGCCAAGCTCGGTTCGCCCTGAGCTTGTCGAGGGCCAGCCCGAACGGTGGTGGGGCAGGGCAGCTGAGCTTGGTCACGAATCAGGCTTGTCTTTGGTGACCCCGAACTCCCTTGACTCAAGCGCCTGTTGCAACTTGTTCACACAAGTCAGTGCATATCTCACGGCACTACTGGACGCAGGGCGCTTCGTCATTTCGGGGGAGAGTCATGCTGCACACCCGTCCGTACACTCGCTTTCGGCAAACAATATGGATCGTGAGAAAACGGATGGCTCGTAAGCGCGAGAAGAGTGAGCAAACGCTCGCGGCAATTGTGGCGGCGGGTATGGACATCGCAGTCAACACCGGGTTGCAGAACCTCACCTTGAATTCGATTGCCCTGAAGTTGGGCATCAGCAAGAGCGGTGTGTTCGTGCGTGTGGGCTCACTGGAGAGTCTGCAAATCTTGGTGCTCGATGAATACGAGCGTGCCTTCGCGCTCACTGTTTTCATGCCCACGCTGTCAGAGCCGGCCGGCCTGCCGCGGCTCAACGCCATCGTGCACCGCTGGGTGCACCACGGCAACGAGCTCACGGCGCTGATCGCCTCGCACTACGCCGTCAACACCTTCGACGACGACCCTGACGCTCACCCCGATGCGCTGCGTTCGCGGCTGGTCAACGGCATGCTGGTCTGGCGCCAGACCCTGGAGCGCACCGCCAAACAGGCGGTCGAGCGCGGCCACCTGCGGCCCGACACCGACCCCGAGCAGATGGTGTTCGAGATCTTCTCGTTGCTCACCGGCTTCATGTACGACGCCCACGTCAAGCGCGACGCGAAGTGCTTTGACCGTGTGACCGCGGCCTACGCGCGGCTGATGTCGACCTACCGCAGCTTCGCCGTTTAAGCAGCGGCTCAGGCCGCCGCAGCCACCAAGGCCAACACGCCAAAGAAGAAGGTGTGGTCGATGCTGCCGTTGGCGCCGTTGTCCAGCGTCACGGTGGCGAGGCCAGGCCACGGTGGTGCTGGTGGTCGTGGTGACCGTCGAGCCGTTGGTGATGCTCGACTGCGAGAGGGTGGAGCTGCCGTTCAGCGTCAACGTGCGCTGCGGTCGTGCGACCACCATGCCTTGCATCCTGGTCTGCACCGTCAGCTCGTTGACCGAGGCGCTGATGACGTCGAGGCTCATCCACCCGCTCAAGCTGTCGGCGCCGGCCGACACGCGGCAGTTGTCAAACAGCATGCTGTAGCGCTCGCCCGCATCGAGCGCGCCATTGAGCAGGCTCACGCCACTGCCGCCGCAGGCGGTGAAGCGGGCCGTACCGCCACCACCGCCTGCGCGGTGTGCAAGACGGCCGCGTTGGCGTTGACCGTGTCCGGGCCGAGCACGAGGGTGTTGGCGCTGACCGCAGGCCGGCTGACGCCGCTCAGCTCAGCGCCAGCACCCGCAGGATCTCGCGCCCATAGGCTTCAAGCTTCTTCGCGCCCACACCGCTGATGGTCGACATCTCGTCGAGCGAGGTCGGCTTGGCGCGTGCCATCTCGGCCAGGGTGGCGTCGTGAAAGATCACATAGGCCGGCAAACCATGTTCCTTGGCCACCTCGGCGCGCCAGGCCTTGAGCGCGGTAAAGCGCTCGGTGCCCTCATCGTCGAGCGTGATGGGTGGCGGCTTGTCTTTGCCACGCGTGAGCTTGCCGGTCTTGCCGCCGCGCTTGGGGGTGTCGCTGGGCACACGCAGCAGCAGGGTCACGTCACCACGCAGCACCTCGCGCGCACTTGGGGTGAGTTCCAGCGTGTTGTATTCGCCTTCGGTGCGCACATGGCCCAGCGCGATCAGCTGGCGCAGCACCATGCGCCATTGCGCTTCGCTCACATCGGCGCCAATGCCGAAGGTCGAGAGGCTCTGGTGCCGGTATTGCGCCACCTTGTCGGTGGCCTTGCCACGCAGCACGTCCATCAGGTGCACGGCGCCGAAGCGCTGACCGCCGTTCTGGTGGAAGCGGTAGATGCAGCTGAGCGCTTTGCGCGCGGCTTCGGTGGCGTCCCACGTTGCCGGGGGACTCAGGCAGTTGTCACAGTTGCCGCAGGGGGTGCTCTCTTCACCAAAGTACGAGAGCAGCCGCACACGCCGGCAGTCGTGAGCTTCGGCCAGTGCCAGCAAGGCTTCGAGCTTGCCCACCTGGCCGCGTTTGAACTCTTCACCGGCCGGGCTGTCGTCAATCATGCGGCGCTGGTTCACCACATCGGCCAGGCCGTAGGCCATCCACGCATCAGCCGGCAGGCCATCACGGCCGGCACGCCCTGTCTCCTGGTAATAGCTCTCGATGTTCTTGGGCAAGTCGAGGTGGGCGACGAAGCGCACGTCGGGTTTGTCGATGCCCATGCCGAAGGCGATGGTGGCCACCATCACCACGCTGTCTTCGCGCAAGAACTTGTCTTGGTGGCGCCGGCGCACGTCGGCGTCGAGCCCCGCGTGGTAGGGCAGCGCGTTGATGCCTTCGCCCTTCAGCCAGACGGCGGTTTCATCCACCTTCTTGCGCGACTGGCAATACACGATGCCGGCGTCACCCTCGTGCTCGTCGTTGATGAAACGCAGCAGCTGCGCCCGTGCGTTGTCTTTTTCGACGATCGAATAGCGGATGTTCGGCCGGTCGAAGCTGCTGATGAAGATGCGCGCTTCTTGAAGCTGCAGCCGCTCAATGATGTCGGCGCGTGTGAGGTCGTCGGCGGTGGCCGTGAGCGCGATGCGCGGCACGTTGGCATAACGCTCGTGCAGCACGTTGAGCGCGAGGTAGTCTTCGCGAAAGTCGTGGCCCCACTGGCTCACGCAGTGCGCTTCGTCGATGGCGAACAGGCTCAACAAGCCCCGCTCATTGAGCGAATCGAGCTGCGCCAGAAAGCGCGGCGTGGTCACCCGCTCGGGTGCGGCGTAGAGCAGCACGAGGCGCCCGCTCATCATCTCGCGCTCGATCTTTTGCGTCTCGTCGAGCGTGAGGGTGGAGTTGAGAAACGACGCGTGCACCCCCGCTTCTTCGAGCGCGCCCACCTGGTCATGCATCAGCGCGATCAGCGGGCTCACCACCACCGCCACACCGTGGCCGGCGCGGTGGCGGGCGATCGCCGGCACCTGGTAACACAGGCTCTTGCCACCGCCCGTGGGCATCAGCACCAGCGCGTCGCCGTTGCCCACCACGTGGCCGATGATGGCTTCTTGCGCGCCGCGGAAGGCGGGGTAGCCGAAGACCTGCTGCAAGATGTGCAGCGGCTCGGTCGACAGGGGGGAGGGGGAGGCTTGAGGCGGCATGGCGGCGAGAAAATGGCATGGTACGCGAGCCCCCCGTGCGCTACGCTGTTTGTCCCCCACAAGGAGGCCCCATGACCGACCGCGCCAGCACCCTGCGCCAGCAACTCATCCGCAACTTCAACGAGGTGCCGCTCAAGCACGAGACGCGCGAGCCGCTCTATGAATGGACGGGCGCCCGTCTGGCCGCCGGCACGGTGGCGCTCAAGCTCGGGGCCAGTGTCGACACCGTTCCCCCCGGCAAGCGCGCCTGCCCTTACCACTTTCACTACGCACAAGAAGAGATGTTCGTCGTGCTCGAAGGCGAGGGCACGCTGCGGGTGGCGGGCGAGATGCTGCCCATCCGCGCGGGCGACGTGATGTTCATCCCGCCCGGCCCCGCCTACCCGCACCAGATCATCAACACCTCGGCCGCGCCGCTGAAGTACCTGTCGATCTCTACCCGCGACAGCCCCGAGGTGGTCGAGTACCCCGACTCCGGCAAATACCTGGCCTCGGCCACGCGCGACGGCGACCCGCATGGGTTCGACCAGATCCACCCCCTGAAAGATGCCCTCGATTATTGGGATGGCGAACCCTGAGAGCGCGGCGTGCTAACTTCGCCTCTGGCAACCACGCCTCACCCCAACCGGCCGCGCAACCACCCCTTGCGTGGCCGGCTTCATCTCAGGAACCTTCACACCATGAAGCTCGCGTTTTTTCAGCTGCGCCGTGCAGCCGTGGCCCTGGCCCTTGGCGGCACAGCGGTCGCAGCCCTCGCACAGGTCACACAAGCCACACCGTCCACCACGCTCCCCACCGCAGCCGTGCGCAACGTGACCGAGACCTACCACGGCACGAAGATCGACGACCCCTACCGTTACTTCGAGAACAAGGCCGACCCCGAGGTCGCCAGGTGGATGAAGGCGCACAGCGACAACGCTCACGCCACCCTCGCGCGCATCCCTGGGCGCAACGCGCTGCTCGACAAGATCAAGCAGTACGACGGGGCCACCTCCGACCGTGTGGTCCAGGTCACGCGCCTGCCCGGCGAGCTCTACTTCGCGGAGCGCCGCTCGGCCACCGAAAACCAGTTCAAGCTCTACCTGCGCCAGGGCCTGAAGGGTGCCGACAAGCTGCTGGTCGACCCCGAGGCGCTGGAAAAGAAAACCGGCAAGCCGCACGCCATCAACTGGTATGTGCCTTCGCCCGATGGGGCACTCGTCGCTTACGGCCTGTCGTCGCAGGGCTCTGAAGCAGCGGTGCTGCACGTGATGGACACACGCAGCGGCAAGCCCGTGGGCCCACCCATCTCGCGCGCCGACTTTGGCGGCGTCGACTGGTCGGCCGATGGCAAGACCTTGCTGTTCAACCGCCTGCGTGCCCCGCGCGCCGGCGACAAGGCCACCGCCAAGTACCAGCACAGCCAGACCCTGATGCTGCGCCCGGGCGAGCGTGCGGGTGCGGCCCGTGCCGTGTTTGGCACGGCAGTCAAGGGCGTGAAGATCGGCGCCGCCGAGATCCCCTTCGTCAGCCTCTCGCAAGACGGCCAGTGGGCGTTTGGGTATGTGATCAACGGCACCCAGCGTGAGCTGGGCCTCTACGTGGCGCCGCAGGCCGGTGTGCTGGCCGGCAAGCCGGTGTGGAAGCGTGTGCTCAACACCAGCGACGACGTGACCGGCGTGGCCTACTTCGACGGCACGCTCTACCTCGTGTCGCACCAGGGTGCGCCACGTTCGCAGGTGCTGTCGGTCAAGCTCAAATCGCCCGACCTCAAAACCGCCGAGGTGGTGATGCCCGCGAGCGAGCGTGTGGTGGTCAACGTGGTGGCCGCGGCCGACGCCATTTACGTGGAAACGCGCGACGGCAACGTCAAACGCCTGTTCAAGCGCCCGCATGGCGCAAGCAGCACGCCGGTCGAGGTGAAGCTGCCGCTCGAAGGCTCGTTCGAGCTGGCTGGTGAAGGTGTGAGCGCGGCCAACCCCCGCCTGCCCGGTGTGTTGATCGCCCTGCAAAGCTGGAACAGCGCCAACCAGTACTACCAGGTGGCGGCCGACGGCAGCGCGGCCAACACCGGCCTGCAGCCCGCCGGCCCGTATGACCGCCCCGCGGGCATCACCACCACCGAGGTCAAGGTCAAGAGCCACGACGGTGCGCTGGTGCCCATGTCGATCATTCACCGCGACAGCGTCAAGCTTGACGGCAACAACCCGACCATCCTCTACGGCTACGCGAGCTACGGCATCACTGAAGAGCCCTTCTACAGCGTGAGCCGCCTGGCCTGGCTCGACGCGGGCGGTGTGTACGCCATCGCCAACCCGCGCGGTAGCAGCGTCTACGGCCAGGAGTGGTACCGCGGCGGCTACCAGGCCACCAAGCCCAACACCTGGAAAGACTTCATCGCCTGCGCCGAGTACCTGATCGCGCAGAAGTACACGCAAGCCGCCAAGCTCGGCATCTTGGGTGGCAGCGCGGGCGGCATCTTGGTCGGCCGCGCCATGACCGAGCGACCCGATCTGTTTGCCGCCGTCATCCCGGCGGTGGGTGCGCTCGACATGCTGCGCATGGAAACCACGGCCAACGGCGTGCCCAACATCCCCGAGTTCGGCAGCACCCAGACCGAAGCCGGTTTCAAGGCCTTGCTGGCCATGAGCACCTACGACAACATCAAAGCCGGCACACCCTACCCCGCGGTGCTGCTGACCCACGGCGTCAACGACCCGCGGGTAGAGGTGTGGGAAAGCACCAAGGCCGCCGCCCGCCTGATGGCCGCCACCCGCAGCGGCAAGCCGGTGCTGATGCGCCTGGCCTACGACGCCGGCCACGGCATCGGCAACACCAAAAAGCAGCAACTCGAAGAGCGTGCCGACATGTTTGCCTTCTTCCTGTGGCAGATGGGCGTGGCGGGGTACCAGCCGGCGCCTTGAGGGTGGCGGCGTCCGGCGTCGTCCGGCGCCCCACGGGGGCTACAAGCTAACCGCCGCGCTGGCGCGCCCGTTCGTCACGCTGGCGGGCGTCGCTGTCGCGCTGCAGCGCCACGCACTGCGGGTGCTGCTCGAAGCGTGAGCTGGCGCACTCGCGGTTCACGCAAAACGCCTTGCGAAAGAAGTTGAGGCCGTTGCAGACCTCGTCGGGAGACTTCGGTGCAGCGGGTGTGGCTGCCGCGGCCTTGGCCGGTTTGGCGGGCACGGGCCTCGGTGGCTCTGGCTTGGCCGGTGCGGGCTTGGGCGCCTGTGCGGCCACAATCTGGCGCGCTGCGGGGGCCTTGGCAACCACCACGGCCGCCGCCGCTGCGGGGCGCGTGGCGATGCTGCGATCGGCCCACACCGACCCCAGCGTCACCACGATCAAGCCCGCCGCGATGCCCGCGCTCCACAGCCGGGCGGGGTGCCGTGCCAGCCAGCCGCTGCGTTTTTCGCCCGGGCCCGGCGGCGGCGTGGGCCGCTTCAGCCGGCCGTGCAGCGCGTCGCGCATCTGGGTCACGTTTTGCGGTCGGTTTTCGGGCGCCACCGCAAGGGCCCAGTCGATCGCCTGCAAAAACGCGAGGCTCATCTCGCCCGGCTCGTCGGCCAGTGGGCGCTGGGTGTCGCGCACGGCCCGCGCCGCCGCCGGCACCGGCGGCTGGCGCCGGATCAGGTAGAACAGCACCGCGGCCAGGGCGTACAAGTCGGTCCAGGGGCCTTGGCGCATGCCCACGATGTCGGCGTATTGCTCCACCGGCGCGAAGCTTGGTTTCAAGATCGCCGTGAGTGCCTGGCTGTGCTCACCCACTACCCGGCGCGCGGCACCAAAGTCCAGCAGCACCGGCGGGCCGTCGATCTGCATCAGGATGTTGTCGGGCGACACGTCGCGGTGGTACACGCCGGCGCGGTGCAGCACCTCCAGCGCGTCGAGCACTGGCTCGGCCAGCGAGCGCAGCCAGGCCTCGGTGGCAGGCTGGTCCATCGCCGACAGCGACTGCTTCAGCGTGAGCCCCGGGTAGTACTGCATCACCATGTAGGCCGTGCCATGGTCTTCCCAGAAGCGCAGCACCTTCAGCA
This sequence comes from Rhizobacter sp., assembly GCA_046598195.1. GTDB lineage: Bacteria > Pseudomonadota > Gammaproteobacteria > Burkholderiales > Burkholderiaceae_C > Rhizobacter. Next base: position 12,433 of record JBKJJF010000210.1, read on the forward strand.
GCGAGGGGTGGTCAAAGCTCGCCAGCATCTGCGCTTCGTTGACAAACGACTTCAGGCCCGCGGCAAAGGTGTCGGCATGCTGCGGCGCACGCAACGCCACCCACGAGCCCGCGCCGCGCACGGCCAGCGAGCTGGGCATGTACTCCTTGATGGCCACCTGGCGCATCAGCGCGTGGTCAAGCGCCAGGTAGACGATGCCAAAGCCACCCGTGCCCAGCACGCACAGCAGCTCGAACTCGGCCAGGCGCGTGCCGACGGGCAGCGCATCACGGCCATCAAAGCCCTCGTGCGGGGCGTTCAAGCCGGCACGCGAGAACTTGACGGTGGGTGCAAGAGAGCGTGTGGTCGGTAGCACAGCGAATAAGTGGGCAAACACCTGCCCCCCAGGCGGGGGAAGCGGGAGACTCCCCCATCATTGCCGGTGCCGGCGGGCACCGCGGTACGGTAAGCTGGCGCCAGCACGCATTCGCGTGAAATTCCACCGTTTCGCCCCGATCCTTCCGGACAATCGTCCCCTCTTTTAGCAGGAGCGCCCCCATGGCCTCGATCAACAAAGTCATCCTCATCGGCAACCTGGGCCGTGACCCCGAAGTGCGCTACACCCCCAACGGCGCCGCCATCTGCAACGTCACCATTGCCACCTCGCGCAACTGGAAAGACAAAACCAGTGGCGAGAAGATGGAAGAAACCGAATGGCACCGCGTGGTGTTCTTCGACCGCATGGCCGAGATCGCCGGCGAGTACCTGAAGAAGGGCCGCCCCGTCTACGTCGAAGGCCGGTTGAAGACCCGCAAGTGGACCGACAAAGACGGCCTCGAAAAGTACACGACGGAAATCATGGCCGACAACATGCAGCTGCTCGGCGGCCGTGAAGGCGGCGGCGGTGATGAAGGTGGCGGCGGTGGCGGTGGTTACAGCCGTGGTGCGCAAGGGGGTGGCGGTGGTGGTGGCGGTGGTGGTGGTGCTGAACGCGGTGAGCGCCCCGAGCGCAGCGCCCCGGCCGCACGGCCTGCCGCCAGCAAGCCGGCACCGAGCAAATCGTCGACCGGGTTTGATGACATGGACGACGACATTCCGTTTTGAGCAAACCCGCTTGTTGCTGGTGAAGAAGGCCCGTTGCTTTGAGCTGCGGGCCTTTTTTTTGGTGAGCAAGCCGGGGGGGGGCGATCCCTTCATGTCAAATGTTAGGTGGCTAAGGGCCCCTTTCTATGTCCCTTTCCTCTAGACCTTCCACAAACTAACCAATCAACCAATCAACGAACCATGAACATCCGAAGACTCAAACTCCTTCTCGCAGCCACTGTCATCACACTGCTGTCCGCCTGTTCCACACAAGGCCGGTTTGTCATACCGCAGGGCAGCGCCCTCTACTTGGAGAACAGGCCCGAGCCGGTCACCGTGGCTGCTGACGGAATGGTGAGCACCAAGCCGTTTGGCTGGGGCTCAATGGGCGTTCCACCCAGCCGAGGAATTCCATATCGGCTCGAAAAAGACGGTAAGACGATCCAAGAAGGAAAACTGCGAGCCACGCTTCGAATTGCGTCGATTTTCTGGCCCCCGATCTACGGGATCGCCGCGATTCCCGTCGGTCTGCGGCCTGAAATCACCTACGACCTCGTGACTGGCAAGCAGGAATAGCCGACGCGGCACAACTTGAACCAACTGGTGTCCCGTGCAGCACTCCTTGTGGGTCGAGCCGTCTGGCCGTTCCATCGGGCAGGGCGACGCGGGGCTGGCGCCCTCAGGCGCCCCTCGTGTCAAATGTGGGTCATCCCCACCCTGCGGAGGTGTCATGTCTACCGAAACCCTGAAATCGCTGTTTGCCTACAAGGCATGGGCCAACCGCGAGTTGTTCGCGCTCTTGGCAGGCCTGCCCACCGAGCACGCCGAGCAGCTGCACACCTGTACGCGCACGCTCAATCACATTCACGTGGTGGACAGATTGTTCCGAGCCCGCCTCAGTGGAGAGGCGCTGCCCTTTGATGCCACGAACACGGAGCAAACGCCGGCCCTGGCGCAACTCCGGGCTGATGTCGAGGCCACGGACGCCTGGTACGTGAACTACGTTGCCACGCTCCCGGCTTCGGCCTGTGCTGAAACCCTGGGCTTCACCTTCACCGATGGCGACCGAGGCCGGATGTCTCGCGAAGAAATCCTTCTTCACGTGGTGACCCATGGTGGGTATCACCGAGGCAATGTCGGTCAAGTGCTCAAGTCGATTTCGGTGGCGCCGCCGCGCGATTTGTACACCAAGTTTTTGCATCAAAGTGAGCCGGCGAGAAGGTCGGCCTGAGCCAGCACATGCGACCACCCGCACTGGTTATCTTTGACTGCGATGGTGTTCTCGTCGACAGCGAACACATCAGCCACTCGGTTCTCCACACGATGTTGCTGGAGAGCGGCGTCAGCATTTCATACGAAGAGACGATGGATCGATTCATCGGCACGTCGAATGTGGGCTTCCTCAAGGAAGTTGGTGGGCTGTGTGGCGGCGTGGCGCCAGCAGGTTTTTTAGATCGGTTTCGAGAAGCCACGCTCGCGGCCTTCTCTGAACACTTGAGCGCAGTCGCCGGCGTAGAAGAACTTCTGCTTGCTCTGCCAGTGCCGTACTGCGTGGCGTCAAACGGGCGGCACTTCAAGATGCAGGCCACCCTTGGCAAGACTCATTTGCTCAAGCACTTCACCAACCGGATTTTCTCTTTCGAAGATGTAGAGAGGCCCAAGCCGGCGCCCGATCTTTTTCTGCATGCGGCTCGATCGCTGGGTGCCGACCCGAGCGAATGTGTCGTGGTTGAAGATTCGCCGACCGGTGTGCAGGCGGCCAGAGCCGCTGGAATGCGAGCGCTGGGTTACGCCGCCATGACATCACCGAAAAAACTGATCGATGCAGGTGCTCACGCCGTGTTTGGCAGCATGAGCCACTTGCCGGCACTTCTTCGCACTGTGGTGTGAGGAGTCCGAGAGCGGCGGCCCTCAGCGCCTCACCGCCTGCCTTTTTGAAGGTTGCATCGCTTCCGTTGGCCAACCGTAAGAAGCAACGAGCACCGTCTTGATCGTGGGTGTGGCGGTCTGCCTCACCTGAACCACCAGGTCTTCGTTCTTCGTCGTGGCGGTGGGCACGCGTGGCTTGCCGGAGGCAGTGGCTTTCGAGGTAGTTTTCAAAGTCGGTGTCATGTGCGTCATAAGGCGCGAGATTGTATGGGGCCTGGTTTTTTCACCTTCCTTTTCACCTTCCTTGGGCCACGGCTTGCACCGCCCCGGCTGCCGCGTGCACACTGAAGCCCATGTCGGTTTTGCTGCTTCATCCATCGGGCGCACGCGCAGTGTTCGCGCTGATGTTCACGCTGGCCGCTGCCGTGTGGCCTGGGCGCGTGATGGCGTTCGACACGCTGGTCAGCGACCTGGAGCAACGCCTGTTCCGCGAGGGTGTTGACGAGGTCAATGCCTACCTGGGCACCCCGTCGTCGGCCAACATGCTCAGCCTTCAACAGAGTACAGAGGCTTGCCATCTGCACGCCGTCAGCCTCTCGGTTCAACTGGCGCGCGGCAGTGGCTCGAAGGGGGTTGTCGACGCACACCGTGAGTCACTGCGTGTGGCCGTGGGCAGCTGCACGGGTTTTGTGCTGGCGTTGCTCTCGCCCAAGGAGGTGCCGAAGGTCTGCGCCTCCGTCTCGTCGTGGACGGTCAGCCAGATGGCGAGGGAGTTGCGCCGCCGCATCAAGCGCATCGAAACCGACGAGTTGCTGCGCACCAGCCCGCGCGGCAAGGCCTGCCGCGCGGCGTATGTTTACGAGCTGCACAACACCCGCGTGGGCCTGCGGGTCAGGCCGGCGGGCATTGCCCCACCGCAGTGAGGCCACCCGTGCACACCTCTGTACTTCAATTCTGGTTCGCCGAGATCACGCCCGCGCAGTGGTGGAAGGTCGACCCTGCCTTCGATCGTGTGATCGCCGACAGGTTCTCGGAGCTTCACACACAGGCCGCACGCGGCGAGCTTTTCGAGTGGCGTGTGCAGCCCAGGGGCCGGCTGGCCGAGGTGATTGTTCTCGACCAGTTTTCAAGAAACATGCACCGCGGCACGCCGCAGGCCTTTTCGGTCGACCCCCTGGCCTTGGTCTTGGCGCAGGAGGCCGTGGCCGCGCAGGCCGACCTGGCGCTGTCTCCCGAAGAGCGGGCTTTTTTGTACATGCCCTACATGCACAGCGAGTCGAGGCTGATCCACCAGGTGGCAGAGCGTTTGTTTCGTGAGAACGCACCGAAGCACAACCACGACTTCGAGTTGCGGCACCAAGCCATCATCGATCGCTTTGGCCGCTACCCTCACCGAAACGCCATACTGGGCCGCGCTTCGACGCCCGAAGAGCTGGCCTTTCTTGCCGAGCCCGGGTCGAGCTTTTAGTGGCAAATCTTGGGGTCTGACCCGCCCTGCGTTCCCACCCTCCAACATCCGTCACCCACATGAGCACCAACCCCTACGCCCCGCCCAACGCTGCCGTTGCCGATGTCAACATCGGCGTGGAATACGCCGGTTTCTGGATTCGCCTGGGCGCTGCGCTCATCGACACGGTGCTGATCATCGCGATCACCTACCCCGTGCTGTATGCGATCTATGGGGCGGAACACTTCTCCGAAGACAAGGCGAGCTTCATCGCCGGCCCAGCCGAGGTGCTCATCTCCTGGGTGTTCCCGGCCGTTGCTGCCATCCTGTTCTGGCGGAGCAAGCAGGCCACCCCGGGCAAGATGGCTTTGTCGCTGAAGATCGTGGACGCAAGAACCGGCAAATCGCTGTCGCTCGGCCAGTCCATCGCGCGTTACCTGGGGTACTTCGTGTCAACGTTGCCCTTGGGCCTGGGCTTCATCTGGATCGGCTTTGATGCACGCAAACAAGGCTGGCACGACAAGATCGGCGGGGCGGTGGTCATCCGCACCCGGGCGTCAACGACCCAGTCGGTGAGCTTTGAAGACGCCTGATCCTTCTATCGTTCGAACGCCTGCCAATGCCCACCACTGCTGACTACGCCGACATGAAGGCGTTCTTGCGCTTTTTCTCCGAGCGCTTCCTGGACCAACGGGTTGCTTCTGCCCACGATCGACCTTTGTTCGTGCTTGAACGACAAGAGCAAGAGTCACCCGAGCGCGCGTCTTCGGGGCTGCGCATGGCGGTGAACAACTGCATGGAAATCTCGTCTCCTTGGCCCCTGTCGCAGGTGGTCGCGCTCGACGCGGAAATGCACGCGAAAGGGCTTCTCAGCCTCTCTCATGTTCGATCTCGTGTGTGGGGTCGCTACGCCGCCATGCTCAAGCGGGGTCGGGTGCGAACGGGCGATGAGTTCGCCGTGGCGCAAGCGGTGCTGGCAGATCTATCCCTGGTGCAAACGCTGCCCGAAGCCGAACGGCAGAGCCTGCAATCCATGGTGCGTGCCTACGCGCCCGGGCGCGCACCCGACGCAACCCCTCAGGCGCCACAACCCCTCAGGCCACGGGCCTCCAAGACCGAGAGAAAGTGATTTCAGCCACCGGTCACTGCGCTGCAGCGTGGGTTGGAGATCCCCCAACGCGCGTAGCGCCTTATTGCGCGACGAGCTCGGCCCACTCATCGCTGGGCATGCCCAGTACAAAACCTTGGGCGCAGTCGGCGCCTGCGCCTTGCAGCAGTCGCAATGACGCGGCGTCTTCGATCAGCGGGGCGATCACCACCACGTTCATCGCGTGGGCGAGGTCGGTCATGGCGCGCACCATCATCACGCTCACCTCGTCGTTGGCCAGGCTTTGCACCAGGCTGCCATCGAGCTTGACGGCGCTCAAGGGCAGGCTGCGCAAATGGCCCAGGCCACCGAAGCCGCGGCCGTATTCGTCGAGCATCAGTTGCGCGCCGAGTTGGGTGATGTCGTTGAGCACCGGTTGCAGCGGTGCAAAGTGGCCGGCAACTTCGCTCTCCTTGAGCTCCAGGCACAGTTGACCGGGGGCAAATGCGCCGCTGCGCAACAGGGCGGTGAGCCGCGAGACATAAGCCGAATCGAGCAGCGACACCACGGCCACGTTGATGTGCAGGCGCTGCGCCATGCGCGTGTCGCGCTGGCTGAGCATCAGGGCCAGGTGGTTGATGACCCAGGTGTCGAGCGCGGGCATCAGCTCGAAGCGTTCGGCCTGCGACAAAAACGCGCGTGGCGCGAGCGGGGTGTCAACGTCGTCCAGGCGCAAGAACACCTCGTGCCCGTACACCGCCGAGGCAGTGTGCTGCTCCAGCTGGGCTTGCCAGTCGGGGCCGTTCAAGGCGCCGGCCGGCAGGCGGCGCAGGTCGAAGATGGGCTGGAATTGCAGCGCAAAGTTGCCGGCGGCAAGCGCGATCTTCAGCCGCTCCGACCAGCTCTGCTGCAAGGCGGCCAACGCGCCAGCATCGCCGCCGAGGTCAAACATGTGAATGCGGTTGCGGCCCTGGCGCTTGGCGACGTGACAGGCCGCATCGGCGCAGTTCATCGCGTAGGCGGGTGACAGCGTGTGGCGGCTCAGGCGCGCAATGCCCACGCTGCCCGACACCTCGAATTCGCGCCCGCCGTGGCTGAAACGCTCTTCGTCAAGGATGGCGCGAAACTTCTCGGCCAGCGCGATCACGCTGCCGTCGTCGACATTGCGCAGCAACACCGCAAACTCGTCGCCGCCTAGGCGCGCCACCAGGTCGCTCTGGCGCGAGCGCGCCTTCAGCTTGCGCCCGATGCTCGCCAGCAGCGCATCACCCGCGGCGTGGCCGGCGCTGTCGTTGATGTGCTTGAAGCGGTCGAGGTCGATGAACAGCAGTGCGCTTTGTTCGGTGCTGCGGCGCAGGCGAAAGATCTCCTGCTCCAGCATGTATTCGAAGTGGCGGCGGTTGTGCAGCTTGGTCAGGTGGTCGTGGTGCAACTGCCATTGTGTTTCGGCCTCATGGCGCTTGCGCTCGGCGATGTCTCTGAAGGCCACCACCACACCCACACAGTCACCGTCTTGGTGTTGCGGGCGCACGGTGCACTCGACGTTGACCAGCTCACCGTCGGTGCGCCAGAACACCGTCTCCCAGTTGCTGAGCGAGTCGCCCAACTCATAAGCTTGCTGCAAGAAGCAGGTCTCGGCGGGCACCGGGCGGCCCCGCTCGTCGGCATGGTGAATGCGCTCGTGCGCTTGCAGACCCACCAGCTCGTCTTCGTGCGTGCACTGCAAGAGGCGCAGTGCGGTCGGGTTGACGAAGGTGATGCGCCCGCTGCGGTCGACGCCATACACCCCGTCGCCCACCGACGCGAGGATCAGCTCCAGCCGCTGGCTCTCGGCCTTCAGGCGCTGCTCACGCTCGCGCAGGCGGGCCATGCTGTCGACGCGGGCGATGAACAATTCATCGGACTCGTTCTTGAACATGCATTCCATCGCGCCGGCTTCGAGACAGTCGCTGATCAGGCCGTCTTCATACGAACCGGTCAGCACCGCCAGCGTGAGGTCGCGGGTGGCGGGCAGCTCGCGCAGTGCGCGGCACAGCGCGGCGCCGTTCAGGCCCGGCATGAAATAGTCGATCACTGCCAGGTCAAAGCGCTCGGTCTGCACCTTGGCGAGTGCGGCTTCGGCGTGCTCGCAAGCCACCACCGCATAACCGTGGTTGCGCAGCACCCGCTGGTACTTGGTGCGGCTGGTGCGCGAGTCGTCGACCAGCAGCACCTTGAGGGCGTTGGGCGATTCGGCATTCGGCCGCGTCTCGTTGGCCACCTGGGCGAGCAGGCCGCGCACCAGGCGCGGCACCTCCGAGGGCCGCTGCAAGCGCAGCACCTGCGTGAACGGGCGCGCGGTGGCGAGGCGCGCATCCACATGCGCCGGGTCGGCGGCCAGCACGAGCAAGGCCACCTGGCGGCAATCGGGTTTGTGCAGGCGGTGGGTGAGCGCCTGGCAGATGGCGGCTGGTGTCGTTGACCAACCAACGATCACCGTGCCCAGGCCGCGTGGGAGTTCTTGTTCCAGTGCCACCAGCGCGGCTTCATCGGCCGGCAGCGCGAGCACGTTGAAGCCGTGGCGCAGCAGCAGCTTTTCCATGCCGCGACGCAGGGTGGGAGAAGACTCGACGAGCAGCAGCCGGTGCATGGCCGAAATGGTAGGGGGCCGATTGCCAGCATGGGCGTGCCATTTCGTGACGGAGTGGTGCAAAGCCCGATGGGGCGGGAGCCCGCTCGGTTACGCTGTGCCAAACACCACGCTTTGCGACTTGTGCCCACCTCTGTGAAACCCGTCATCCCCCTCACGCTTGCCGCTCTGCTCACCGCCTGTGTGGTGGTGCCGCGCACCGACAGCGTGTACGACCCCGACTGCCAGATGCAGCGCCGCCAGATGACGCTGGAGGTGCAGCAGATCGGTGCCTTCGGCGGCTGTGTCAACGACGGCTGCGCGGTTCTGCTGGTAGGCATTGGCGTGGTGGCGGTTGCGAGTGCGGTGGTGTCGGGCAGCATCGCGGTGGTGGGCAACGTGGTGTATTGGGTCGAGCAGCGCGGGCAGTGCAGGCCACCGTCTGCGCGCTGAGGCCTCAGAGGGGGAGATTTCATTTACCACTCCGCTCGGCCCGAACGGAAGTTAAAAACTCTCACCCTCTCAAGCGCCCTGCGTGCGCATGCGGCTCATGCGCCGCAAGCTGATGGCCTGCACCAGCGACAGCACGAAGCAGAACGCGACAAACGAATAGAGCCCGGTCGCCATGGCGCGGAGCAGCAGCAGCTTGAGCGCGAGCAAGGCCGGCTTTCAGGCCGTGGTTGGGGTGGGCAGTTCGCCCACCGCCGCACGGTACGCGTGCCAGGTGGCATGACCCAGCACCGGCCCGACCACCAGCAGGCCCAGGAACCAGGGCAACAAGGCCAGCACCACCAGCCCGGTGATCAGCGCACCCCAGCACAGCAGCACAAAGGTCTGCGTGAGCACCAGGCGCAGGCTGGTGATGGCGGCGGTGATGGCGTCGGTCTGGCGGTCGAGGATCATCGGGATCGACACCACGCTCACCGAATAGATCAACCCCGCAAAGAGCGCGCCGACCCCGAGGTAGGCAACCACGAAACCGATGTTCTCCAGCGCCAGCAGCTTGAGCAGCGAGCCCTTGAAATCGGGCATGCCGTCGAAACTGACCGCAAACACCACCAGCGCGGCGCGGCCCCACAGCATCTCAAGCACCAGCAGCGCAAAGCCGAAGATCGCCAGCGTGCCGATGCGCGTGCGCCAGGCCAGCAGCGAGTCGACGAAGTGGGGCGCTTCGCCGCGCTCCAACTGCTGGCTCACCCGGTACAGGCCCATGCACATGAAGGGCCCCATCAGCAGAAAACCCGCCGACAGCGCAAGCACGTAGACCGGCGCATACCGGAACACCGCCAGCAGCGCCCAGCCCATGGCCACAAAACACGTGCCGTAGAAGAGGCCGATCGCCGGGGCGCGCAGGAAGTCGCGCACACCCAGGCGCAGCCATTGCCCGAGCTGGCGCAGCTGCAGCGGGCGCAGCGGGATGTCGAGCGCGGTGCTCGGGGGCGCGGTGTCGGGGCTGGGTGTTGGCAACATGGTGGTGTCGAATATGGCGGCCATTGCAGCACGCCGTGCCCCTCGTTCTCCCCGATACACAAGCCGCTGGGTCGGGATAGGTGGCCGCAATGAGCGATGGCGCTGCGCTGTCGTCGGCACAATCACAGGCATGACCGACGAGGGCAGCCCCCACTTTTGCCCCCGCCTCACGCTGCAAACCCTCGGCCGCGGTGACGGCTTGTTGGGTCTCGCCCCCACCGGCGCGATGGGCCCACGCGGGCCTGATGTCACGGTGGCGTGGATCGATTGGGTTTATGGGGGTGAAGCAGGCCGCCGCTTCGAGATGCCCGCGCCCACCTCGGTGCTGAACAGCCGCGCACCCGCCCTGCAACAGGTGCTCGACACACAGGGCCGCGAGTGGCGTTTGCAGCGCGACCGTGCCAGCGAAGCCGATGCGCTCGATGCCGTGTGGGCGGCCGGCCTGCAGCCTTTGCCCGCCGACGCCTTGCAGTGGCGCGCGCACGATGCGGCGCGGCCCACAGGCCCGCTGTGGACCTTGGTGCAAGAAGACTTTTTCGGCGACTTCTGGGCCGATGTGCTGCCGCAGTGGCAGGCGGAGGGTTGGGCCATCGTCGTGCGGCCGGGCTTTGCGCACGAGACCTTGCTGGTCGACGCCTGGCGCCTGCTCATCGACCCGCTGAGTGGTGAGGTGCTGGGCAAGCAGCCGGCCGCGCCTTTGCGCCGCGCTGAGGTGGTGAAAGCCTTGCACCTGCCCGAGCGTGAAGGTTCGTGGATGGTGTCGCTCGGGGTTGAGATCGCCGGCGAAAGCTGGGATCTGGTGCCGCTGCTGGCCGACCTGCTCAAGCGTGACGGCCGCTGGCTCGACGCGCGCAGACTCGCCGCCATCGACGACCAGGCGCTGATCCGCCTGCGTGCGCCCGGGGGCCGGCGCATCGACGCACCGGCGGGGCCGTTGAAGGCCATCGTCGGTGCGATGGTCGACCTGCTCACCGACCCGCGGCGCAGCGCCGGGCCGATCGCACTCTCGTCATGGGAGGCGCAGCGCCTCGATGTGTTGCGCTTGAGCCTGATGGACACGCAGGCGCAGCGTGCCGGCCCGCACGGTGCCTGGCAGCTGCAAGGTGAGGCCGGCCTGCGCTTGCTCGCGCAGCGGCTGCAAGGCGTGGGTGAGCCGCAGCCGGTGCTGGCGCCCGATGGCCTGGGCGTGCAACTGCGGCCGTATCAGCTGCAAGGGGTGGCCTGGTTGCAGTACCTGCGCGAGCACAGGCTCGCCGGCATCTTGGCCGACGACATGGGTCTGGGCAAAACGGCGCAGGCGCTGGCGCACCTGCTGATCGAAAAACAGGCCGGCCGGCTCGACCTGCCGGCCCTGGTGGTGTTGCCCACCTCGCTCATCTTCAACTGGCAGGCCGAAGCGAGGCGCATGGCGCCGTCGCTGCGCCTGCTCACGCTGCAAGGCCCCGAGCGTGCCAAAAACTTTGTGCGCATGGCCGGGCACGACGTGGTGCTCACCACCTACCCGCTCTTGTGGCGCGACATCGAGGCGCTGGCCGCGCAGCCGTTTCACCTGCTGATCCTCGACGAAGCGCAGACGGTGAAAAACGCCGCCGGCCGCAGCGCCAACGCGGTGCGCCGCCTGACGGCGCGCCACCGCCTGTGCCTCACCGGCACGCCGCTCGAAAACCACCTGGGCGAGCTGTGGGCGCAGTTCGACTTCCTGATGCCCGGCTTTCTGGGCGATGCGCGCAGCTTCACGCGGCTGTGGCGCAAGCCGATCGAAGACAACGGCGAGACGCTGCGTGCACAGCTGCTCGCTCAGCGGGTGCGCCCCTTCATCCTGCGGCGGCGCAAACAAGATGTGGCGACCGAGCTGCCACCGCGCACCGAAGTCATCAAGCGCGTGAAGCTGCAAGGCCGCCAGCGTGACCTGTATGAGAGCGTGCGTGTGGCCAGCGACGAGATCGTGCGCCGCGTGTTGCAGCGCAAGGGCTTTGCGGGCGCGCAAATCAGCATCCTCGACGCGTTGCTCAAGTTGCGCCAGGTGTGTTGTGACCCGTACCTGCTCAAAGGGGCCTCATTCCCCAAACGTGCCCCCAAGACCATGGAGCGCGCCAAGCTGGAGCTGCTGCGCGACATGCTGCCCGCGCTGGTGGCCGAAGGGCGCCGGGTGCTGGTGTTTTCGCAGTTCACCGAGATGCTGGGCCTGATCGAAACCGAACTGGATGCGCTGCAACTGCCTTGGCTGGCCCTCACCGGCCGCACGCCAGTGGCGCAGCGCGGATCGGTGGTGCAACGCTTTCAGGCGCAAGAGGTGCCCATTTTCTTGGTCAGCCTGAAGGCCGGCGGCCTGGGCTTGAACCTCACTGCTGCCGACACCGTGATCCACATGGACCCGTGGTGGAACCCGGCGGTCGAAGAGCAGGCCACCGCGCGCGCCCACCGCATCGGGCAGGGCCAGCCGGTGTTTGTCTACAAGCTGGTGGTCGAGGGCAGCATCGAAGAGCGCATGCTGACGCTGCAAGCGCGCAAGCAGGCCCTGGCCGAAGGCGTGCTGGGGCATGACGGCGATTCAGCCCACAAGTTCAGCGCCGAGGATTTGCAGGCGCTGCTTGCTCCGCTGGACTGAGGGCTCAAGAGGTGCCGGGCGGCGGCCGCACGCGGGCGATCAGTTCGTAGATCACCTGCGCGTCGGATTCGGACAGGAGGCTCGCCCGCAGGCGCTGCCCGCGCTCCAGCTCGCGCATGCGCCACTCCATCTCGCCCACCAACGTCATGATCTCGGTGTAGACCTTGGCGTCGCCGAGGATGGCCAGCTCGCCCAGCAAGAGGTCGGGGCTGTAGGCGTCCAGGCCGGTGCTGGAAAACGAGGCCTGGATGCGCAGGGTGCGTTGCAGGCCGATGTCTATCACCCGACGCAACTCGGGCCCGGCCTCGGCGGTGCGTTCGGCCAGCCAGTCGCGTGACTCGGCGAAGCGCCGCAGCGTGCCGGCCATGCGCGTGATGCGCGGCACGGCCTGCTCGAGCGGCGTCAGCGAACCCAGCTGCACCGCCGCGTCGGGCATGGCGCCAGCGACCGAGGCCAGGGCCTCCAGCAAGGCGGGACTGAACTCGCCGGGAACCAGCCGTGTGGCCATGCTGGCCCGTGCCAGCGGCGCCGAACCTGACTCGATCAGGGCCATCAGCCACTCGCACACCGCCAGGATCTGCCCGTCGAGCGTGAATTCGTCGTCGCTGACGCTGCGCGGGTAGCCAAAGCCGTCGAGCCGCTCGTGGTGCTGCAGCACCGCGTTGGCCACCACCGGGCCGGCGCCCACCATGTTGAGCAGCACCCGGTGGCCGACCACCGGGTGGGTGACGATGTGACGCCAGGCCGGCCCGTCCAGTCGGGTGGATGTGTCGAGGTAGGCCGGGTCGATGTAAAGCTCGCCGACATCGTGCACCAGGCCGGCGGTGCACAACAGGCGCTGGCGCTCGATCTCGCCCGGCAGCAGCTTGCGCGCCAGGGCCAGCGCCATCATGGCCACGCCCACGCTGTGCGCGAGGCGGTCTTGCTTGAACTCGGCGTAGACGGTGAGCAGCGATTGCATCGGCAGAGTCAGACTGAGCCCGGCCAGCGAGGCCGGCACCGGGCGGGCGCGCTCAGAGGCGCACAGCGCGCGCAGCAGCGGGTGCTTCTCCATCAGTGCCTGGGCCACCGGCTCGAAACGCGCGGGGATGACACCGCCTACCACCTGCACACAATCTTCGAGCGGCTTGCTCAGCTTGTGCTGCAGCAAGCGATCGCGCGTGTCGGCGTCGATGCGGGCGCCCTTGGCCAGCAGCTTGATGCCGTTGCCGCTGACGATATCTTCGCTCGCCTCGACCGAGTGCGTTCTCGACGTGGTGACCACGTGGTCGAGGTAATGCGGGTTGACGTCTGCTTGCGCTTCGGCGGAGGGCATGTGGGGATTCTGGGGCCGTCTGGGGCCGTCTGGGGCCGTTTGGGGGCCCGGCGAGTGCCAAGTGTTAAAGTGCAATGTATTTCGTGCCGACAGGTTGACGCCGTCAACCGTTTCAAGTCCGCCGCCCCTGCGAATCGTCTCTGACAAGGCCCCCCCAAGCCTTGGCCTTGCGTTCGTCGCATCGCCAACCTACCGGAGACGACCATGGCCAAAGAAGAACTGATTGAAATGCAAGGCGCAGTCACTGAAGTGCTGCCCGACTCGCGCTTTCGCGTGACCTTGGAAAACGGCCACCAGCTGGTCGCCTACACCTCCGGCAAGATGCGCAAGCACCACATCCGCATCCTCGCGGGTGACAAGGTGTCGCTGGAGCTGTCGCCCTATGACCTGAGCAAGGGCCGCATCATGTTCCGCCACCTGGAGCGCCGCACCGGCAGCTGGTAAAGGGCTGCACTCACAACGGCAGCGCCGTCGTGTTCTTCACCTCTTCCATCACCGCATAGGTGTGCGTCTCGCGCACACCGGGCAGCGTCCAGATCACCGCGCCCACCAGCTCACGGTAGGCCGCCATGTCGGCCACGCGGGTTTTGATCAGGTAGTCGAAGCCGCCCGCCACCATGTGGCACTCCAAGATCTCGGGGCGCACCTGCACCGCGGCTTTGAAGGCGTTGAACACGTCGGGCGTGGTGCGGTCGAGCACCACCTGGATGAACACCATCATTCCCGCGTTGAGCTTGTTCGGGTTGAGCCGCGCTTCGTAGCCGAGGATAAAACCGTCGCGTGTGAGCCGTTTCACCCGCTCCAGCACGGCCGTTGGCGAGAGATGAATGGCTTCGGCCAACTTCAGGTTGGAGATGCGGCCATCGGCCTGCAGCAAGCGCAGGATCTTGGTGTCGATCTTGTCCAGCCCTTCTGAGGGCGCGGTGGTGGTTTTCATGGGCAGTGGCTCCGTTTCGACGGTGCGATTCGCCGAAGCCTGGGTTATAAACCGGCGTCAAACACATACATCACCCGAGGATTCCCATGCGTTCGTTCCGTTGGCTGTTGGTGCCGCTGATCATCGTGCTCTTGCTCGCGGCCTACATTTTTGTGGTGTCGAGCTGGAACTATTCCACCGGGGAGCGTGCGGGTTGGGTGCAAAAGCTGTCGAACAAGGGCTGGTTGTGCAAAACCTGGGAAGGCGAGTTGTCACTCGTCTCGATGCCGGGCGCGGCGCCGGAAATGTTTTTGTTCACCGTGCGCGACCCCGTGGTGGCCGAGAAGATCAACCAGGTGATGGGCAAGCGTGTTTCGCTGCACTATGAAGAAAAGGTTGGGTTGCCCACCAGCTGCTTCGGTGACACGCGCCACTTCGTGACCGGGGTGCGCGCGCAAGACGAGATCTCCCTCATGCCCGGGGTGACGGTTCCGGTGGCGCCGCCTGCCTCGGCCGCATCGCGCTGAGCCGGCCGTGGTGCGCTGGCTGAGCCGCGCGGCCTACCTGTTCCTCGGCCAGCCCTGAAGCGCTCCATGAGCCGCGACAGCTATGAGGTCTACGCCATCCGCTACGCCAGCATGCCGCGCCGGCGCAGCGACAACTTCCTGCCGCATGACCCGCATGACGGCCTGATGCCGATGGACTTTTTCGTGTGGCTGCTCAAGTCACCCACACGCAGCATCCTCATCGACACCGGGTTCAACGCCGCCACCGGCGTGGCGCGCGACCGCAACTTTTTGCGCTGCCCGATCGAGGCGCTCAAGGTGTTGGGTGTCATGCCCGAGCAGATCGACGACGTGGTGCTCACCCATTTGCATTACGACCACGCGGGCAACCTCGGCAAGCTGCCCAACGCGCGCTTTCATGTGCAAGACCTGGAGCTCCACTTCACCACCGGGCGCTGCATGGGCCATGCGGCGCTGCGCCACGCGTATTCGGTCGACGACGTGGTCGAGTTGGTGCGCCATGTGTACGCTGACCGCGTGGTGTTCCACAACGGCGACAGCCAGCTTGCACCCGGTGTCGAGCTGATGCTGATCGGCGGCCACACCCAGGGCCTGCAATCGGTGCGCGTGAACACGGCGCGCGGTTGGGTGGTGCTGGCGTCGGACGCTGCGCACTATTACGAAAACGTGGAGCGGGTGCTTGCCTTCCCGCTGGTGTTCAACGTGGCCGACATGCTCGAAGGCCACCGCCGCATCAGCGCTGCGGCCGATTCGCCGCAGCATGTGGTGCCCGGCCACGACCCGCTGGTGATGCAACGCTACCCGCGTGTGGCGGGTGACGAGGTGGGCATCGTGAGCCTGCACCTCGCGCCGCTTCAACACTAGAAGTTCAACACTAAAAGTAGAGCGCGACCACCTCGCTCACCGCACCGTCGGTCACCACCGGCAAGGCGATCAGCGACTGCAAACCCGCCGCCTGCGCCGACGACCCCACGCCGCCGGGCTCGCTGCTGGCCACCTCGTTGACCACCGGCACCCCGCTCGCAAACGCCTTGCCGATGGCGCCGGCCAGCACCGTGCCGCCTTCGGAGGCACGCAGCGGCCCGGCGCTTTCGCAATAGCCGAACACGCGCGTCAGCCCGTGGCGCGAATCATCGGGCGCCCAGCATTCGATGCGCTTGGCGATCGGCGTTTGTGTGGTTGACAGCAGCGCCAGCACGTAGGCGTCGCTGCCGGGCGTGCTGCACGGGAAGGCGAGCCCGCGGTTGATGCCGGCCTCGGCCGCGCTGTCGGCGCGCAAAAATTTGCCCGACTGGCCCAGGTCGTCGATCAGCACCGCCGCGCCCTTTTGCCAGGCCATGCCGGGCAGGCCGCTGCCGCGTGGCAAGTAGGTGTCGCGGGTGAGGGGCTCGAAGGCTTCGGCCGCGCTGTCGCCGAAGTAGCCGTCGACGAGCGTCATGTCGGAGGTCACCCTCGCGTTGTTGCGCCACAGCTCGACCGCACCGTCGTGCGCGCTGTCTTTGGTGGCGGTGCCGCTGGCGTCGGTGCCGCCGCAGAACAGCACCACCACCGCGGTCATGGTTTCGCCCAGAAACATCGGCAGCGCAATCGCGCAGCTGAAGCCGGCGGTGCGTGCCGCCTCGGCACGGCGGAAGTAGGAGCCTTCGAGTTGTTTGAGCACGATCGGCCGCCCATCGAACCAGGCCCGCCCGGGCAAACCTTCACCACGCCCAAAACACATGGCCCGGCTGCTCGCACCAAAACCGGTCGCCGCGCCGAACAGGCCGCCGCCGAATTCAAGCAGGCTGCGGTCAGGCGTGGGCAGCCAGACCTCCGCAGCTTTGATGAGTGTGTTCATGGGTTTAGTCCATGGCAGAAGGGATAGTCCAGCACAGCAGGTTTCGAGCCAGCGGGTCGGGTGCACACCATTACCATGGTCACTCGGTGTTTTGTGGCAACGGCAAGGAGCAGTGCAATGGACAAGAAGGTGTGTGTGGTGACGGGCTCGTCGTCGGGCATTGGCGCGGCCACCGCGCGTTTGTATGCGAGCCGGGGCTGGAATGTGGTCGTCAACTACTCACGCGACCCGGCGCCGGCTGAGGCCGTGGCGGCGCAATGTGAAGCCTTGGGCGCGCAGGTGTTGGTGGTCAAGGCCGATGTGGCGCAAGACGCCGATTGCCGCCGTTTGGCGAGCGAGGTTGAAAAGCGTTTTGGCCGCGCCGACGTGTTGGTCAACAACGCCGGCACCACCAAGTTTGTCGACCTGAAAAACCTCGACGGCCTGGAGGCCGAAGACTTTCACAAGATCTACGGCGTGAACGTGATCGGCGCTTACCAGATGACACGTGCACTGGCGCCGCTCTTGCGCCAGCACGTGGGCTCGGGCGTGGTCAACGTGTCGTCGGTGGCCTCGATCCTGGGGCGTGGCTCGTCTTTGGCCTACATGGCCTCCAAGGGTGCGCTGAACGCGATGACGGTGGGCCTGGCGCGCGCGCTCGCGCCCAACGTGCGTGTCAACGCCATCGCGCCGGGGCTGGTTGAAACACCTTGGCTGCAAGAAGGCCTGGGCGCCGAGGGCTACCAGCGCAGTGTCGAGTGGTACAAGGGCCGCGCTGCGCTGGAGGCCGTGATCACGCCCGAAGACGTGGCCGAAACCGCTTGGTACCTGGGCGCGAGCGCGGCCAAGACCACGGGCGAGGTGATGTTGGTCGACGCAGGCTTGCGCATCACCAAGGTGTGACCCCGTCCAGAGGGTCTTGATCTCAGCCCACCAGCGGCAAAGCCCGCGCGCGTTTGCCGGTCAACACAAACAAGGCATTGGCCACCGCCGGGGCGATCGGCGGTGTGCCGGGCTCGCCCACGCCGCCCGGCGGGTTGCGGCTGGCGATCAAATGGGTTTCGATGCGCGGGGTGTCGGCCAGCTTGAGCACCGGGTGGTTGGGGAAGTTGGTTTGTTTGACCACGCCGCCTTCGATGTCGATGCGGCCATACAAGGCCGCACTCAGGCCGAAGATCACCGCACTTTCCATTTGCTGCGCCACGATGCCGGGGTTGACCACGGTGCCGATGTCGGCGGCGCACACCACACGGTGCACCCGCGGCTTGCCGCCTTGTCGTTCATCCAGCGACACCTCGGCCACCTGCGCCACGATGCTGCCAAAACTTTCGTGCAGCGCCACACCGCGCGCGCGGCCTGCCGGCAGTGGCTGGCCCCAGCCGGCCTTGGCCGCAGCGAGTTTGAGCACCGCCGCGTGGCGCGGCATGGCCGTCAGCAGCGAGAGGCGAAACGCCACCGGGTCTTGTTTCAGCTCGAACGCCAGCTCGTCGATGAAGCCTTCAGAAAAGAACGCGTTGTGCGAGTGGCCGACCGAGCGCCAGAAGCCCACCGGCACACCGCTGCGGGTGGCCACGTGCGCGATGCGCTGGTTCGCAATCGCATACGGCAGGTCGAACAGGCCTTCGCTCGCGGTCTTGTCGGGCAGGTCGACCGGGCCGGCCAGCGCGGGCAGGCCGCGCTCGATCCAGCGCGGTGTGATCATGTCGCCGGCGCTGGTGATGCTCAGGCCGCTGACGGCGCCTTCGGCGTCGATGCTGGCCTGCATCACCGCCACGCCCGCGGGGCGGTAGAAGTCGTGCATGGTGTCTTCTTCGCGCGGCCACACCATCTGCACCGGGCGGCCATTGGTTTCGAGCGCGATGCGCACCGCCTGGCCCACGTAGTCGACCTCCAGCCGGCGGCCAAAACCACCACCCAGGTAGGTCACGTGCAGGTTCACTGCGCGCTGGCTCACGCCCGCCACCCGTGCGGCTTCGGCGCGCGCCATGTCGGGCACCTGGGTCGGCGCCCACACGTCGACGATGCCGCCCTTCACTCGCACGGTGCAGTTGATGGGCTCCATGGTCACGTGCGCCAGGTAAGGCGCGTGGTAGACGGCCTCGACACGGCGGCTGGCCGCGGCGCTGGCGGCTTTGACGTCGCCGGCTTTGTAAAAGGCAAAGCCGCCTTGTGCGGCCGCGGCCTCGCGTGCGGTGGCTTCCAGGTGGCTGGCGATCTGCTTCGAATCGGCCGCGCCCGCGGGCGGGGCACGCCATTCGATGTCGAGCGCTTGCGCACCTTGTTTGGCGTGCCAGGTGGTGCGGCCCACCACGGCCACCGCGGCGGTCGAGCCGGCATAGGGGCCGAGGCGGATCACCCGCTCGACGCCGGGCAGCTTCATCGCCGCTTCGCTGTCGACCCGGCCCGGGCTGCCGCCCAACATCGGGCAGTGGCGAACCACGGCATACAGCTGGCCCGGCTCGCGGGTGTCGATGCCGAAGCGCGCGCTGCCGTCGATCTTGGCCGCGAGGTCGGTGCGCGGGGCGGCGGTGCCGATCAGGCGCCAGGCTTTTGGGTCTTTGAGCTTCACCTCACCCACCGGCGTGGCAGCGGCCTTGCGGGCGAGCTCGCCGAAGTGCGCGCTCTGTTTGGCGTCGGTGTGGCTGACCACGCCGTTGTGGATCTCCAGCTCTTCGCGCGGCAGCTTCCATTGCAGCGAGGCGGCGCCCAGCAGCTGCGCGCGTGCCGTGGCGGCGGCCAGGCGCAACACGTCCCAGGCGTCGGCCACGCTGGAGGAACCGCCGGTGACGCTGATGCCCAGCTCGCGCGCCACCTTGGCCACGATCCAGCGGCCGGTTTTCACGCCACCGGTTTCACGGCCGGGCTCGCTGGCGTGCGGGTGGATCGGCAGGCTGCTGACGAACATGGCCACGTTGCCGTAGATCTTGTCGGGCGCGGCTTGCACCAGCTTGATCTTGGCGAGCGCGATGTCGAGCTCTTCAGCCACCAGCATGGCCAGGGCGGTGTGCACACCCTGGCCCATTTCGCTGCGGTTCATGGCCAGCTGCAGGGTGCCGTCGGGGTTGACCTTGATCCAGCCGTTCAGGCCCACCGGGCCCTCGGCGGCGGGCGGTGAGTCGGGGCGGCCCTGGCGGCTGCGCGGGGGCAGCACGCCCCAGCCGACGACCAGCGCGCCGGTCGCCCCGGCACCGAGCAACAGGATATGGCGGCGTTTCATAAGGAGACCTCCGTGCTGCGCACTGCGGTTTCGCCCTCGGGGCGGCCCAGCGGGCTCACGCCGCTGCCCCCGCCCGGCCTTCGCCACGCAAAGTTTTGGCCGCTGTTTTGATGGCCTCACGGATGCGCGGGTAGGTGCCACATCGGCAGATGTTGGTGATGGCGGCGTCGATCTCGGCGTCACCGGGGTCGCGGTTTTTGGCCAGCAGGTCGGCCGCGGCCATCAGCATGCCGCTCTGGCAGTAGCCGCATTGCGGCACCTGGTGCGTCACCCAGGCTTTTTGCAAGGCATGGGGCTGGTCCACTGTGCCCAGGGCCTCGATGGTGCGCACCGGCTTGCCCTGCACGGCCGACAGCGGTGTCACGCAAGAGCGCACCGCCTGGCCATCGACGTGCACCGTGCAGGCACCGCAAGCGGCCACGCCGCACCCAAACTTGGTGCCGGTGAGGTTGAGCACGTCACGGATCACCCACAGCAAGGGCATGTTGGGGTCGACGTCGGCGTCGGCGATGGTTCGGCTTTGGCCGTTGACGCTGAGATCCATGGGCGGGCTCCATCCACGAAGGGTTGTAGCGCATTCTGCGACAAGCGCCGTGGGCGCCAGGCAGACACAATGCAGACCGGTTGGTGTGCCGCAGGTACGGCACTTGCATACAAGTTTTGAGCGTCGCCTCTCCCCCATCATCATCACCGTTGGAGTGTTCCTGCCATGACCCACCCTCTCAAAGCCGTTGCCCTGGCCGCGGGCCTGCTGTGCCTGCCGGTCGCCGCATCCGCACAGTCTTCAGCTTCCGTTTATGGCCTGATTGACATGTCGGCCGGCCAGTTCCAAGACGCCGGCGCGCAAAAGGTCAACAAGGTGCAGAGCGGCAACATGGCCACCAGCTTTTTTGGCTTCAAAGGCACCGAAGAGCTGGGCGGCACCATCAAGGCCATCTTCTCGATCGAGAGTTTTTTGCGTGCCGACACCGGCGAAGCCGGACGTTTTGGCGGCGACGTGTTCTGGGCGCGTGCCGCCTGGGTGGGTTTGCAGGGCGAGTTCGGCGCCACCAAGCTGGGCCGCACGACCAACCAGTTTTTTGTCTCCACGCTGATCTTCAATGCCTTCGGTGATTCGTTTGGCTACTCGCCGTCGATCCGCCAGGTGCTCACGCCCAGCGTGGTGCACCCGCAGATGCTGGCCTTCTTAGGCGACACGGGCTGGAGCAACTCGATCCTCTACTCCAGCCCAAGCTCGGGCGGCTTCAGCTTCAACCTGCAAGGCGCGCTCGGTGAAGGCAGCCAGCCCGGCCGCAACGTGGGCGCCAACGCGCTCTACTTCGGTAGCTCGTTCGCGGCCACCGTGGCGGCGCAGCAGGTCAAACAAGGCATCAGCGGCTTCACTCCGGTGATCCAGTCGGCTGGCTTCAAGAGCCAGGACTCGGTGCAAGTCGGCGCATCGTACGACCTAAAGGTGGTCAAGCTCTTCGGCCAGTACAGCCAGGTCAAGACAAAAGCCACGGTCGACACCAAGAGTTCCATCTACGGCTTTGGCGCCTCGGCCCCGCTGGGTGCAGGCAAGCTGCTGGCCCAGTACGGCAACGCCAAGGCCGAGTTCCCGAGCAGCAAAGTGGTGAGCGAGACGCTGACCGTCGGCTACGACTACTTTCTCTCCAAGAGCACCGACATCTATGCGGTGGTGATGAACGACAAGTTCACCAACAAGGCCACTGGCAACACCCTCGCGCTGGGCTTGAAGGTCAAGTTCTAAACCTCAAAGCCGGGTGAACAAAAGCTGGGAGCTCAAGCGCGGGTCATCGGCGTCGGTCACCAGGCAGATGTGAATGCCCGCCGCGTGGGGGCGGGCGGCAATGCCTTCGACCTTGAGCGTGGTGTCGGCCAGCCGATGCAGCGCCACCAGCGCGCCCTGGGCGTTGACCACGCCGAGCGCGCTGCCGCGGCAGGGCCCGTCGGCATAACTGTTGGCGGTGTTTTCGGCCGCGGCGCAAAACACCCAACCACCGCCGGGCAGCGCAGTGCCATCGGTGAAACCGAGTTCGACCCCGTCGATCGCGCCCAGCCGATACGCCCGGATGGCCCGCGGCGCCACCGTGTGGCGTTTGCCGTCGATCACCGCGAGCAACTCGCTCAACCGGTAGTGCACGGCGGCGTTGTCCGACACGCCGCTGATGCCGCGGTGCAGCAGCAACAGCGAGTCGCCCAGCAACATCGCACCTTCGATGTTGATCTCGCCCAGCGCGGCACGCAGGGGTTCGTACAGCGGCTTCAGGTCAAAGCGCTGCACGCGTGATGACGGCGCACCGCGTGCGCTGAGCGGGATCACGATGCCAGTGTCACGGTTGGGCCGCGAGCCCGAGCCGAAGGCGACCAGTGCGCCGTGATGATGTAGACCCGGCAGCAGCAACAAGGCCTCCAGATCGGGCTTGAGTTGTTTGCGCGCTTTCTTCGACTGCGGCAGGTCGCCCGCAAGAATGCGGTGCAGCGCCCCCGGGCTGTGCAGGTCACGAAACACCGCCAGGTGGTGTTCGTCGTCAGACACCACATACGCACGGCCATGGGCGCACACCAGGCCGCTGGCGGCGCTGAAGTGCGGCTGGCCGCGCGGGTGTTCGGCGGCATTCACCGTCAATGAGCGCAGCGGCTCGGCCACCAGTGCATCCGACATGAAGGGCAGGGTGTTCATGCACCAAGGCTAGCAGCCGCGGCTGACAGCCTCCCGGCTCGCTGGAAAGCTGTTAGAACACGCCAAACCCCTCGCATTGGAGAAGCCCATGGCTCAGACACACGCCCGCTCAGGACAGGTTGTCAGCGTTCTCCCGCTCGGCGATCAACTGGGCAGCGCCAAGACGACGGCCCTGCTGAAGGCCGAGCAGCTGGAGGTGATTCGGGTGGTGTTGCTGGCCGGCAAAGAGATGCGCGAGCACAAGACGCCGGGTGAGATCACGGTGCAGTGCATCGAGGGCCGCATCGAGTTCCGCACCCCCGACGCGGTGCAGGTACTGGCGCCGGGTGATTTTTTGCACCTGGTGCGCGAAGAGCCGCACTCGCTGCGGGCGATCACCGACGCGTCGGCGCTGCTCACCATCCGCCTGTGAACCGCTGTGCTCCCCGGTTCAGCGCCGGGGGTGACACGGCTCAGGCTCTCAGCTGTGGGCCGGCTTGAAGTAGCGCGCTTCGAGCAGCTTGGCGTTGGTCAGGTGCAGCTTCAGCTGCACACGCTCCAGCCAGGTCAGCGGCTGGATGCGCCCGTCGGGCATGGCCAAGACGGCGCCAAGGATGGGCTCGTCTTCGATGCGGGATTCCTGGAACTGGCGTGCCAACAAAGCGTCGTTCATGGGGGCCTCCTGTGCCTGCGGTTGACGAGATCGTCACGGCAGCATCTGCCGTGTAACAAGTTGTAGTGTAAAGAGCTGACCCCGGCGAGAGAAGGGGTTCGCAGCGGTGTTACCTATGGGCAAACCCTTGTTGCCGGTGCCGCGGGTGCAAACTCGCGCCATGCCTGCCACCGCCCTCGCCCATTTGCCGCCCCGCGGCCCGACCGAGCTGCTGTTTCTGCTGTTCCATGGTGTGGGCGCCGACGCGGCCGACATGACGCCGCTGGCGCAGCGCCTGGGGGCCGAGTACCCGCAGGCGGCGGTGGTCTGCCTCAACGCGCCCGACGCCTTTGATGGCATTCCCGGCGGCGGCTCGGGCTGGCAATGGTTTTCGGTGCGCGGCGTCGCCGATGCCAACCGCGCCGAGCGGGTGGCCGCCGCGCTGCCGCGTTTCATTGCGACGGTGCGCGCGCTGCAGCAGCAGTTCGGCATGACCTGGGAGCGCACGGCGCTGGCCGGGTTTTCGCAGGGCGCGGTCATGGTGTTGGAGGCGGTGCAGGCCGAGCCCGCCCTGGCCGGGCGGGTGCTCGCGTTTTCAGGCCGCCATGCGGTGCAGCCTGCCCATGCGCCGCACGACACCACGCTGCATTTCTTTCACGGCCTGACCGACGTGGTGATCCCGCCCGGCCCGGCCATCGACTCGGCCAAACGCCTGGTGGCGCTGGGTGGCGACGTGACGGCCGATGTGCTGCCCCACATTGGCCACGAGTTGCACCCGCTGCTGATGGACAAAGCCATCGAGCAGTTGCGCAGCTTCTTGCCCAAGAAGCTGTGGCGCGACGTGATGAGCGAGGCGCCGA
>JBKJJF010000251.1:0-4476 GCA_046598195.1 Rhizobacter sp.
GGCGGCGCAGTGTTACTTGAACGCCGCCACCCGCATCGAGCTCGACGTGAACGGCGCCAAGCGGCAAAGCAGCGTCATCGGCAAGCTGATCTGGAGCGTGCCCGAGATCATCGAGCAACTCTCCACCGCCTGGGAGCTGGTGCCGGGCGACCTGATCTTCACCGGCACGCCCGAGGGCGTGGCCTCGGTGATGGAGGGTGACACGCTGCACGCCCGCATCGATGGGGTGGGCGCCTTGCGCGTGGCGATCACGGGGGGCTGATGGAGCTCTATGGCTACTTCCGTTCGTCAGCGTCATTCAGGGTGCGCATTGCGCTCGCCCTCAAGGGGCTGGCTTACGACTACGTGCCGGTGCATCTGGTGAAGGGCGAGCAACTGAAGCCGCCGTTCAACACCTTGTCGCCCACCCAGCTGGTTCCCTTGCTGAAAGATGGCGACGCGCTCATCGGGCAGTCCATCGCCATCATCGAATACCTCGACGAAACCCACCCGCAGCCACCGCTGCTGCCCGCCGACGCGCTGGGTCGCGCCCGCGTGCGCGCCATGTCGCTCGACATTGCCTGCGAGATCCACCCGCTGAACAACCTGCGGGTGCTGCGCTACCTCACGGGTGACATGAAGCTGAGCGAAGACGACAAGAACCGCTGGTACCGCCACTGGGTCGAAACCGGCCTTGAAGCGGTGGAACGACAACTCGCCGGCAGCCCGGCCACGGGCCGCTTCTGCCACGGCGACACACCGACCATGGCCGACGTGCTTCTGGTGCCGCAAATCTTCAACGCCCAGCGAATGAACTGCGGGCTCGATCACGTGCCGACGGTGATGCGGGTGTTTACCGAGTGCATGACGCTCGACGCTTTCACTGCGACGCAACCCTCGGCCTGCCCCGATGCCGCACCCTGACTGGCTGCGCGCCGACTGGCGCACCCCGGGTGTTGCCAGTTTGATGAGCACGCGCGCTGGCGGCGGCAGTGTTGCGCCGTGGAACAGCATGAACCTGGGCGTGGCGGTGGGTGATGACCCGCAGCAGGTGGCCCTCAACCGCGCGCGCTTTGTGCGTGCACTCGGTGCCGCGCCGGTGTTCATGAAACAAGTGCATGGCACACGTGTGTTGACCTTGACTTACGAACACCTGGCTCTGCCCGCGCAGGAGGCCGACGCCTGCATCACCACCGAGCCGGGCGTGGCCTGCACGGTGCAGGTGGCCGACTGCCTGCCGGTGTTGCTGGCCGCGCCGGGTGCGGTGGGTGCGGCGCACGCCGGTTGGCGCGGGCTGGCCGGCGGTGTGATTGACGCCACGGTGCGCGCACTGTGTGACGCGGCTGGCTGCGAGCCAGCCCAGATCGAATGCTGGCTCGGGGCTTGCATTGGCCCTGAAACCTTTGAAGTGGGGGCCGATGTGCTCGACGGTTTTGGCGTTCAACCCGCGGCGGCCGACCCGCTGCGCTTCAAGCCCTTGCGGCCCGGTAAGTGGCTGGCCAACTTGCCTCTGCTGGCGCGCGACCGGTTGGCCGCGCTCGGCGTCTCACAGGTCAGTGGCGGCAGCTGGTGCACGGTGCAAGACCGCTCAAGGTTCTTTTCTTTCCGCCGCGACGGGGTCACTGGCCGCATGGCTGCTGCCATCTGGTTGCGGTGATGCCAGGTGTTCTTCCGCGGCCCGGCGCGCTCGGCGCCGCATCGGCGCACCCATCACATACAACACGATCGACAGTGGCAGCACCCCATACAACATCAGCGTGAACAACGCGCCCAGCAGCGTGCCGATCGGGCTCATGGCCTCGGCGGCTGTCATCAACACCACCACGAACATCCAGCCTATGGCAACGATATACATTTTTGGTCTTCCATGAGCCAGGTCACGACAATGCCGCGAACGGCAGCGCACACTGTAGCGCTGCGCGCCAAACCGAGATGAGCCCGCAAGGAGACACATGAAGACCAAAACATCGCGCCCCCAAGCGGCGCTCGACCCCCTCGCGGCTGCTGAGGCGGCGGCCCAGGCCTACGGAGAGACCATTGGGGAAACCGTCAAGGCACTCACCGACCTGAGCCTGCCTCTGCCCGCGCTGAGCGCCCTGCAAAGCGACTACCTGAATGAAGCGACGGCGCTGTGGAACCGCATCGTCAGCCCCGTCAAAGATGCTGCTGCGCCGGCGCTCGATGACAAGCGCTTCGCCGACAAATCCTGGGCCGAGAACCCGGGCGCAACCTTCACCGCCCAGCTCTACCTGCTCAACGCCCGCACCCTCGCCAAGATGGCCGACAGCGTGCAGGGCGAAGAAAAAACCCGCCAGCGTGTGCGCTTTGCCGTGCAGCAGTTTGTGGCCGCTGCGGCGCCCAACAACTACCTGCCGCTCAACCCCGAGGCGATGAGTCTCGCGCTCAAGACGCAGGGCGACAGCATCACCCACGGCATCCAAAACCTGTGGCAAGACCTGCAACAAGGCCACATGTCGCAGACCGATGAAAAAGTGTTCGAGGTGGGCCGCAACGTGGCCACCACCGAAGGCAGCGTGGTGTTCGAAAACGAGCTGTTCCAGCTGATTGAATACAAGCCACTCACCAAGACCGTGTACGAGCGGCCGCTGCTGATGGTGCCGCCGTGCATCAACAAGTACTACATCCTTGACCTGCAGCCCGAAAACTCGTTGATCCGCCACTCGGTCGCGCAAGGCCACCGGGTGTTCGTGATGAGTTGGCGCAATGCCGATGAGTCGGTAGCGCAAAAAACCTGGGACGACTACATCGAAGCTGCCGCCATCCAGGCCATCGGCGTGGTGCAAGAGATCACGGGCGCCAAGACCATCAACACGCTGGGCTTCTGCGTGGGCGGCACCATCCTCTCGACCGCCTTGGCGGTGCTGGCCAAGCGCGGCCAGAAGCCTGCGGCCAGCATGACCTTGCTGACCACCTTCCTCGACTTCAGCAACACCGGCGTGCTCGACCTCTTCGTCGATGAGGCCATGGTGCAGATGCGCGAGATGACCCTCGGCCCCAACAGCCCCGGTGGCGGCAGCCTGCTCAAGGGCCAGGAGTTGGCCTCGACCTTCAGCGCCCTGCGGCCCAACGACCTGGTGTGGAACTACGTGGTGGGCAACTACCTCAAGGGCGAAACGCCGCCGCCGTTCGATTTGCTCTACTGGAACAGCGACAGCACCAACTTGCCGGGCCCCATGTACTGCTGGTACCTGCGCAACACCTACCTCGAAAACAACCTCATCAAGCCGGGCAAGACCACGGTCTGCGGTGTGCCCGTTGACCTGGGGTCGATTGACGCGCCGACCTATGTGTACGGCTCGAAAGAAGACCACATCGTTCCGTGGGACGGCGCCTACCGCAACACCCAGGTGTTGAAGGGCGCCAAGTGCCGCTTCGTGCTGGGCGCCTCGGGCCACATCGCCGGCGTGATCAACCCGCCAGAGAAGAAAAAACGCAGCCACTGGATCGGCTCCGCCGCAGCACTGCCGGGCACCGCCCAAGCCTGGCTCGACAAGGCCAAAGAACACCCCGGCAGCTGGTGGCCCGACTGGGACGCCTGGCTGAAAAGCCACGCCGGCAAGCCGGTTGCGGCGCCCAAGGTACCGGGTAACCGCCACTACAAACCCACCGAACCCGCGCCCGGTCGCTACGTCAAACAAAAGGCTTGAGCCGGCGCAAGCTGCGAGAACAAACTCGTGATATCAACGCGTCATTCAACCACCAGGAGAACCCCATGACCGACATCGTCATCGTTGCAGCCGCCCGTACCGCCGTGGGCAAGTTTGGCGGAACCCTGGCCAAGGTCGCAGCACCCGAGCTGGGCTCGGCCGTGATCATCGAGCTGCTCAAGCGCGCCAAGCTCACCGGCGACCAGATCAACGAAGTGATCCTCGGCCAGGTGCTCACCGCCGGCTCGGGCCAGAACCCGGCGCGACAGTCGGTCATCAAGAGCGGTTTGCCGCAGGGTGTGCCCGCGCTGACCATCAACGCGGTGTGCGGCTCAGGCCTCAAGTCGGTGATGCTCGCGGCGCAGTCCATTGCCTATGGCGACGCCGAGATCGTGATTGCCGGCGGCCAAGAAAGCATGAGCATGTCGCCCCACGTGCTGCCCAACTCGCGCGACGGCCAGCGCATGGGCGACTGGAAGATGGTCGATTCGATGATCGTCGACGGCCTGCTCGATGTGTACAACCAGTACCACATGGGCATCACCGCCGAAAACGTGGCAAAGAAGTACAGCATCAGCCGCGAAGCGCAAGACGCGCTGGCACTGGGCTCGCAACAGAAGGCCGCTGCCGCGCAAGACGCCGGCCGGTTCAAGGACGAGATCGTGCCCTTCAGCATGGCGCAGAAGAAGGGTGACCCGATCGTCTTCTCGGCCGATGAATACCTCAACCGCAAGACCAACGCCGAAGCGTTGGCCGGCCTGCGCCCTGCCTTTGACAAGGCCGGTGGCGTGACAGCGGGCAACGCCTCAGGCCTGAACGACGGAGCCGC
>JBKJJF010000252.1:0-18482 GCA_046598195.1 Rhizobacter sp.
TTGGCTTGTTCGGCCCGCTGGGCCGCCGCAGCGCGCAGCGCCTTCAGTTTCTCGCGCGGGTCTTCGTGGGCGCGGGCTTCGTGCAGCTTCATCTCGCCAATAAAACGGCTGGGCACCCCCTGGATGGTGTCGCGCCCTTTCTTGCGACGGCGCAACACGTTGACTGCCAGCGTGCGTCGTGCGCGCGTAATCCCCACGTACATCAGGCGGCGCTCTTCTTCGAGCCGCTCGGGGGTCATCTCGTCGTCGTCGCTCTTGAAGGGCAGCAGGCCTTCGTTGACGCCAACCAGCATCACGTGCGGCCACTCCAGGCCTTTGGATGCATGCAGGGTGGAGAGCGTCACCACGTCTTGTTCGTCGCCGCGCTCGGCCAGGCTGATGATGACCGAGATGGTTTGTGCCACGTCGAGCACGCTTTTCTTCTCTGTTTCCACGCTGATGCCACCGTCGTTTTCAATCTCACCGCCGCACCGTTTGGCGATCCAGTCGATGAAGTCGAGCACGTTGGTCCAACGGCTGGCGGCCAGCTTTTCGCTGTCTTCGCCCTCGTACAGGTGCTTCTCGTAGTCGATGTCTTTGAGCCAGCCCAGCAACAAGACCTTGGCGTCTTCGGCACCGACCGTGTGGCGGGCGCGGTACTCCAGGTCGTTCACATAACGACCAAACTCGTGCAGCGAGCCCACGGCGCGTGCATTGAGCACGGCGCCCAGGCTGTCGGCGAAGAGCGCTTCATAGAGGCTGGTTTTCCACTTGCCGGAGAACTCGCCGAGTGACGACAGTGTCTGGTGGCCGATGCCCCGTTTGGGCGTGGTCACCGCGCGCAAAAACGCCGGGTCGTCGTTGTTGTTGACCAAGAGGCGCAGCCAGGCGCACAGGTCTTTGATCTCGGCGCGGTCAAAAAAACTTTGCCCGCCCGAAACCTTGTACGGGATGTTGGCGCGGCGCAGCGCTTTCTCGAACATGCGCGCCAGGTGGTTGGCGCGGTACAAGACTGCGAAGTCTTTGAACAACACCTCGCCGCCCTGGCCGCGCAAACTTTGAATGCGCGCCACCACACGCTCAGCCTCGTGCTCTTCGTTGTCGCACTCGACCAGCTGCACCGGCTCGCCGTCGCCCAGGTCACTCCACAGCTTCTTTTCGAACAGCTTGGGGTTGTTGCCGATCACCGCATTGGCCGCACGCAAGATGTGGCCGGTGGAGCGGTAGTTCTGCTCCAGCGCAATCACCTTGAGATTCGGGTACTCCTGCGGCAGGCGGCGCAGGTTGTCGATGGTGGCGCCGCGCCAGCCGTAGATGCTCTGGTCGTCGTCGCCCACCGCGGTGAACATCGCACGCTCGCCGGTCAAGAGCTTGAGCATTTCGTACTGGATGGCGTTGGTGTCTTGGTATTCATCGACCAGCAGATAACGCAGCGTGTCTTGCCACTTGGCGCGCACCTCGGCGTCGCGCTGCAAGAGTTTGTGCGGCAGGCCGATCAGGTCGTCGAAGTCGACCGCCTGGTAGGCGGCGAGCCGCTCTTCATACCGTTTCATCACCTGTTGGGCGATGCGCTCGTCGTCGTTTTCGGGTTGCACGGTGTCGCTGTTGAGCCCGCCGTTTTTCCACAGACTGATGGTCCATTGCCAACCGCGCGCAAGCTTGTTGTCGCTGGTGGCGCCGGCGTCTTTCAGCACGCCCAAAACGTCGTCGCTGTCGAGAATGCTGAACTGCTGCTTCAAACCCAGCTTCTCGCCTTCGGCGCGAAGAATGCGCACGCCCAGCGAGTGGAAGGTGCTGACCACCAGGTTCTTGGCCGCGCGCGGGCCGATCAGCGCCTTGGCGCGCTCGCGCATTTCTTGCGCGGCCTTGTTGGTGAAGGTGATGGCGGCGATCTGCCCCGGTGCATAACCAGCTTGCAGCAGGCGCGCGATCTTGTGGGTGATCACGCGTGTTTTGCCCGAGCCCGCGCCGGCCAGCACCAGACACGGGCCGCCGAGGTGGTGCACGGCTTCCATTTGCGCGGAGTTGAGGGTGTCGGCCACGGCGAGGTTCTTGAGGGCTGCGCATGATAGTCAGTGCACTGTCATCGGGCTTTGTGGCGGCTGTGGTAAACCGCTTCGCCATGAGCACGCTGACCAACCGCCGCCAAGTTTTGAGTCTGTCCGCGGGGGTGGCCGCTTGTGTGTCATTCACGCCGCTGTTTGTGCGTCACGCGCGAGCGGCCGACACACCACGCTTTGCACTTGGCATTGCCTCGGGCCACCCCAGGCCCGACCGGCTGGTGTTGTGGACTCGGCTGAGCGGCGCCGACCTGCCGGCCAAGGTCGACGTGCGCTGGGAACTGGCGCATGACGAAGCCTTCACCAAGATCGCCGCCAGCGGCACCGAGCTGGCCGAAGCCGCGTGGGCGCACAGCGTGCACGCCGAGCCCGTGGGCTTGCAGCCGGCGCGTGGGTACTGGTACCGCTTCACGGCGCTGGGCCAACAAAGTGCGGCCGGCCGCACCCGCACCGCGCCCGCGGCCGATGCCGAGGTGAGCGCGCTGCGGTTTGCCATCACCAGCTGCCAGCGCTTCGATCACGGCCACTACGCCGCCTGGCGCCACCTGGCCACCCAAGATCTCGACCTGGTGCTGTTTCTTGGCGACTACATCTACGAGTACGCCTCGCCGCCGCTGGCGCTGCGCCACCACCTGGGCACCGCCACCCAGACGCTCGACGACTACCGCAACCGCTACGCCCAGTACAAAAGTGACCCGGCCCTGCAGGCTGCCCACGCCGCAGCACCCTGGCTGGTGGTGTGGGACGACCACGAGATCGACAACGACTACGCCAACGGCCGGCCGCAGGGTGGGCCCGACCCCTTGTTCGCGTCACGCCGCGCCGCCGCCACGCAAGCCTATTGGGAGCACATGCCGTTTCCAAAAGTCATGCGCCCGCGGGGCAGCGAGATGCGCCTCTACGACCGGTACGACTGGGGCACGCTCGCACGCATTCACACCCTCGACGACCGCCAATACCGCGACGTGCAAGCCTGCCCGCGGCCTGGGCGCAACGGCTCGAACACTGTGAAACTGAAAGACTGCCCCGAGCTGCTCGACCCCCAACGCTCCTTGCTCGGCGCCGACCAGGAGCGCTGGTTGGCGCAAGGCTGGGACACGGGTCGCGCGTGGAACCTGCTCGCGCAGCAAACCCTGATGGCGCGCTTTGCATGGTCCGACCCGGCAGGCAGTGACACCCCAGGCGGCACCTACTGGACCGACGGCTGGGACGGTTACACCGCCTCACGCAATCGCCTGCTCGGCACGGTCGCCGAGCGCAAGCTGCCCGGCGTGGTGGTGTTGGGCGGCGATGTGCATGCCAACTACGTGGCCGACCTGAAGGCCAACTACGACAACGCCAAGTCGCCGGTCATCGCCACCGAGTTCTGCGGCACCTCGATCAGCAGCCAGGGCCTGGCGCAGTCGCGCGTCGATGCGGCCCGGCCCTTCAACCCGCATGTGCACTATTCGCGCAGTGACCAACGCGGTTACGTCGGTTTCACGCTCAGTGCCAAGCAGCTCGACGCCAGCCTGTGGGTGGTGCAAGACCCCAAAAACCCGGCCTCGGCCGTGAACATTGCCACACGTTTTGCGGTGGAACTGGGCCGACCGGGTGCCCAAGCTGCGTAAGGCTCCGCAAAACGGGTGGTGTACGTTGTGTAAGTAGATAGCCCTCTCTTCCACTGGGTTGAATACAAGCTCAGATACTCGCGCGCTTGCCGGCAAGACCCCGCCGGCCCCATAGAGCTGTATCTCCCCCCGCGACCCGCGGGGGGCCCGTGGGCCCACCCCACGGTCACGCAAGACCGGGCAGCGATACTTGCCCTCCATGCAGGCGATCCTCGCGGTCACGGTTCCTTTTTTTGCGCTGGTGCTGTGCGGCTACCTCGCCGCGCAGCGCAAGCTGCTCCCCGAAGCGGCCATTCCGGGGCTCAACGCCTTTGTGCTGTTTTTTGCGTTGCCCTGCATGCTGTTTCGCTTCGGCGCGAGCATGCCGTTTGCGCAGCTCATCAACCCGTCGTTGATCGCCGTGTATGCGCTGTGTGCGCTGCTGGTGGTGTTGTTCACCGTCGCCGTCACGCTGCGCCGCGCTGAGTCGCGTCAGGGCGTGGACATGAAAAACGCCGCCTTCGGTGCGCTGGTGGCAGCCTTCCCCAACACCGGCTTCATGGGCGTGCCGCTGCTGGTGGCGCTGTTGGGTGAGCGTGCGGCGGGGCCAGTGATCGGCACGGTGCTGGTTGACCTGTTTCTCACCAGCTCGCTGTGCATTGCGCTGGCGCAGGCCTGGCATGGCGATGACGCGGCGCCGCACGAGCGCACCCTCACCACCGTGCTGCGCTCGCTGCGTGGGGCCATGCGCAACCCGCTGCCGTGGGCGATTGGCCTGGGCGCGGCTTCGGCGGCCAGTGGCCTTGCGCTGCCGGGGCCGCTGGCGCAGATCGTCAAGATGCTGGGCGACGCGGCCACGCCGGTGGCGCTGTTCACCATCGGCGCGGTGCTGTGGCGCGCCGGCCAGCATGTGCACACCCGCACGCCCATCTCGCAGTACCTGCCGGTGGCGCTGATCAAGCTCTTTGTGCACCCGCTGCTGGTGCTGAGCGTGGGCTTGTTGCTGCGTGCCGCCGGTGTGCCGGTGCCCGAGTTCGGGCTCAGTGTGCTGGTGCTCGCCGCCGCGCTGCCAAGCGCGAGCAATGTGTCGCTGCTGGCCGAACGTTACGGTGCCGACACCGGCCGCGTGGCCCGCATCATCATGGCCAGCACGGTGCTGGCCTTCGTCACGTTTTCACTGCTGGCCTGGGGCCTGGGCGTGCACGCCGGCTGACAGCACGGCGGCACTCACCAGCCGCTCCATCTCGGCGGCCCACTGCTGCATCTGCTCGGCGTCGAGCCCCACCAGCATCGCGTAACGGCGCCCGCCCCACACGGCCAGGTGCAAGGCACGCACGGTGTCGGCCGAGGGCCGCAGGGGCAGGTCGGTGCAGGCATCGAACACGCGCTGCCACATGGCGGCCAGCTCTTCGTGGGCGCGGCGCTGGTGCTTGGGCTCGGCGACCTCGGGCTCCAGCGCGAGCATGTCGGGGTGGTACCACGAGGGTTTGCCGTGCACACCGCAGGCCAGATGCACCAGGCGGTGGATGCGCTCGTGCCATGCCAGCCCATCGGGTTGCACCGCTTGCTCGTCGACCGCGTGCACCAGGGTCTCGATGCAGTGGCGCACATAGCCCGATTGCAGCGCCGCCTTGCTGGGGAAGTAGTCGTACAGCGTGCCCACCGCGATGCCGGCTTCAAGGGCCACCGAACGTGTGGTCAGGCGGGCCCAGCCGTCGCGCTGCCATATCCGAACAAACGCATCAAAGATGGCCTGCACGGTGAACTTGGCGCGGGCCTGCGTGGGGCGCTTGAGAGGCTTGGCCTTGCGTGCCGGGTGAGGGGTCACCATGGTTTCAGTATCCGAACCCGCTCATGCCGCCATCGCCCTACATTTTTTGCACTGTGATCCCACCCGAAGGAGACTGGCCATGACCGTGCTGATCCGTTTGCAAACCGACAAGACCGCGCTCGACAACACCCGCGTGGTGACCTCGAATCTGGCTGGGCTGAAGCCTGGCGAGGCGCTGCTGCGAATCGACCGCCTCGCATTGACGGCGAACAATATCACCTACGCCGCGTTCGGCGAGGTGCCGCACCTGCGCTACTGGAGCTTCTTCCCCGGCGCCGAAGAAGGATGGGGCCACATGCCCGCCTGGGGCTTTGCCGAGGTGGTGACCTCCACGGTCGACGGCGTCGAAGTGGGTGAGCGTTACTACGGTTTCTGGCCCATCGCGAGTCACCTGGTGGTGCAGCCGGTGCGTGTGGGCGAGCGTGGTTTTTACGACGGCACACCGCACCGCCTGGAGCTCACCTCGGCCTACAACCAGTACCAGCGCACCAGCACCGATGCGGCCTACCGCAAGGAGCACGAGAGCTACCAGATGCTGCTGCGCCCGCTGTTCATCACCTCGTTCATGCTGGCCGACTTTCTGCAAGACAACGGCTTCTTCGGCGCCCAGCAGGTGGTGGTGTCGAGTGCGTCGAGCAAAACGGCCTACGGCACCGTCTTCTGCCTGCAAGACCAACCGGGGGTCCAGGTGGTGGGCATCACCTCGGCGGGCAACAAGGCCTTTGTCGACGGCCTCGGTGGTTACCACAGCAGCGTCCACTACGACGCGGTGGAGTCGCTCGACCCGAAGGTTGCGACCCTGTACGTCGACTTCTCGGGCGACGTGACACTGCGCCGCCGTGTGCACGAGCACTTTGGTGCCTTGCTGGTGCACGACTGCTACGCCGGCTCGGCGCAGTCACACGATCACCTCAGCAAAGACTTGCAAGCATTGCCCGGGCCGAAGCCGCAGCCCTACTTCGCGCCGTACCAGATCAAGAAGCGCAATGCCGACTGGGGCGCGGCCGAAGTCACGCGCCGCTTCAACGCGGCGCAGCGGGCGTTCATTCAACGTGTGAGCGACGCCCAGAACCCGTGGATGCAAGTGAAGCAGCACAGCGGCTTTGCCGACACACGCCACCTGATCGAAGCGCTGGTCTCGGGCCGTGTCGACCCGAAACAAGGGCACGTGGTGGCGTTGAACTGAAGCGAGGCCGCTACGGCAGCTCGCACAAACAGTGTGTGAGCGCCGCAAACGGCTTGCGCCTGTCGGTGATGTCGACCAGCCAGCCCAGCTCTTGCCGTGCTTCTTGCACCACCTGGCCGGGCACACCGATCGGCGTGAGTTGCAGGTCGAAACGGGCCACCAGGGAGTGCAAGGCCTTGGCCCCCAGCAGCTCCAGCAGGCGCGCGGCGCGCCCTGGCTCCGGCTGGATGTAGACCACCCGCGCATCGTCGGCCAGCTTGGCGCGTGTGGCGGCTGATTTGAGCGCCTCGCGGTAGCCGCCCAGTGTGTCGATCAGGCCACGTTCTTTGGCCTGGGCGCCGGTCCACACCCGGCCTTGCGCCACGGCGTCGATCTTGTCGGGCGTGGTCTTGCGGGCCAGCGCCGCCTTGCCGGTGAAGTCGGCGTAAATCTGGTTGATGGCGGTCTGCAACACGGCTGTGAAGCGCGGGTCGGGTGGCAGGCGCGGGTCACCGGCGCCGGCCAGCCAGGTGGTGGTGACACCGGCGGTGCGCACGCCGATCTTCTCCAGGGCCTTGTCGGCACTGGGCAACAAGGCAAACACACCGATCGAGCCGGTGATGGTGCCGGGGTCGGCCATCACTTCATCCGACGACATCGAAACCCAGTAGCCGCCCGAAGCCGCCAGGTCGCCCATCGACACCACCACCGGCTTGCCGGCGGCGCGTGTGAGCTCCAGCTCGCGGCGGATCAGCTCCGAGCCGAAGGCCGAACCACCGGGTGAATTGACACGCAGCACCAGCGCCTTGACGCTCTTGTCATCACGCGCCTTGCGGATCAGCTCGGCGGTGGACGCGCCGCCCACCGTGCCGGCCGGTGCGTTGCCGTCGACGATCTCGCCCTCGGCCACCACCACACCCACCGCGTCGCCGGTGTACTGCGGCTTTTGCCGGGTCAGGTAGTTGTCGAATGACACCTGGCGGAAGGTCTTGCCCTCGGGGTCTTTGGCGCCGCGCTCGATCATCATCTGGCGCAGCTCGTCGCGGGTTTTCAGGCCATCGACCAGCTTGCTGTCGAGTGACAACTTGGCGGCGTCGCCGCCAGCGGCGGTGAGGCGTTGTGGCAGCTCGTTGATCATCGCCATCACGCTGCCGGCGGGCAGTTTGCGGGCCTTCTCGACACCCTCGGTGTAAGTGGCCCACAGCGCGTTGTAGAGAAACCCATTGGCCTCGATCGACTCGGGCGACGGGCCGGTGGCGGTGAACGGCTCGCCGAAGCTTTTATAGCTGCCCACCTTCACCAGGTTGACCGTGACGCCCACCTTGTCGAGCACTTCGCGGTAGTAGTTCTGGTAGCGGCCAAAGCCTTGCATGAAGACAAAGCCCATCGGGTGCAACAACACCTCGTCGGCCTGCGCGGCCAGGTAGTACTGGCGCTGGTCGTAGCCGGCGCCCCAGGCCACCACCTGCTTGCCGCTGGCGCGAAAGCGCTGCAGCGCGGCCGCCACTTCGCGCAGGCCGGCCAGGCCACCGCCCTTGAACTCATCGAGCACCAGCACCGCGCGTGTGATCTTCGGGTCAAGGGCGGCTGCGTCGAGCACCGTCAACACGTCGCGCAGCTGGGTGCTGCGCGGGGCATCGCCGCTCAGCTGGGCCAGGGCCGCGTCGCGCATGCCGGCGGGGTGTTGTTCGACCAGCGGGCCACGCAGGTTGAGCACCAGGGCGGTGTTGTCTTCAAGCTTGGGCGGGCCGCTGGTGACCAGGGCCACGATCACCACCACGACGATCAACAAGAAGACCAGGTTGAACAGCGTGCGGCGGGTGGCGTCAATCAGCCACCAGAGGCGGGCGAACCAGCGGCGGGGGGTGGCAAAAGGTGAATCGGGCATCTGGGCTCCTGGCACAACCGGGTGGGTGTATGGGGTGATGGTGGCACTGTATAGGCAGGCGCGTTCGAGCCGCAAAACGGCCTTTTTTCCTACAGACGCGGGCAGGGCACGGGCTTAATATTTTCTCGGGTCACAGCTCCCTCCTCCCTCCCTCCCTGAATGCTGTGGCTCATTTAGCGGGCCGCGCGTGAGCGCAGCCCGCTTTTCTTTGCACGCCCGTTCTCGGCGTCGCCTGAGGTAGGCTTGCGCGCCCCGCGTTGTCGTGGGTGTCTTGACCTCAACCGAAACGCAGACCATGTCACTCCCCCTCGTCATCCTCGGCACCGGCCTGGCCGGCTACACACTGGCCCGCGAATTCCGCAAGCTCGACAAGGAGACCCCGCTGGTCATCGTGAGCCGCGACCACGCGGGCTTTTATTCCAAGCCCATGTTGTCGAACGCCTTGGCCGGCAAAAAAACCGCTGCCACGCTGGTGATGAAAGCCGCCGACAAGATGGCCGCCGAGCTCAACGCCACGATCAAGCCGCAGGCTGAGGTGCAGCGCATCGACCCCGCCACGCGCAGCGTGCAGCTGGCCGGCGGCGAGACCCTGGCCTACTGCGAGCTGGTGCTGGCCCTGGGCGCCGACCCGATCCGCCTGCCCTTGCAAGGCGACGCGGCCGACACCGTGCTGTCGGTCAACGACCTCGACGACTACGCACGTTTTGCCGACCGGCTGGAGGGTGTGAAGACGGTCGCCATTCTTGGCGGTGGGCTGATCGGGTGTGAGTTTGCCAATGACTTGCTGGCGCGCGGGATCGTGCCCACGGTGATCGACCTGGCCGACCGCGCCTTGCCGCGCCTGCTGCCGCCCGCGGCCAGCGAGCGCCTGCAAGCGCGGCTCGAAGCGGCGGGTGCACACTTTCGTTTTGGTGTGTCGGTGCAGTCGGTGGGCCGTGTGGCGCAGGGCCTGAGCTTGACGCTGAGCGACGGCAGCCCGCTGCAGGCTGACCTGGTGCTCTCGGCCATCGGCCTGCGCCCGCGCACCACACTGGCCAGCGAGGCGGGTATCGCGGTGAACCGCGGCATCGTCACCAACCGCCTGCTGGCCACCAGTGCACCGAACGTGCACGCCCTGGGCGACTGCGCCGAGGTGGCCGGGCACACGCTGCCGTATGTGATGCCCCTCATGCAGCAGGCCCGCGCACTCGCCGCCACACTCGCCGGCACACCGACCCCGGTGCTGTACCCCGCGATGCCCGTGCTCGTGAAAACCCCCGCCTGCCCGACAGTGGTGTGCCCGCCGCCGCTCGATGCATCAGGCGCGTGGAGCGTGACGCTGACCGACGACGCCTGCGACGCACGCTTTCTGAGCGGCGATGGCCAGCTGCTTGGCTTTGCGCTGCTGGGCACGGCGACCACCCAGCGCCAGGCGCTGGTAATACAGGTGCCTGGCTTGCTGGTTTAGGCGCAAACCTGTTCGCTTTGAGTCCTGCTCAGGCTCTGACTGCGCGTTCTCCTCAATCGGCGCGGCCCATGGCGCGCGACAAGAAGGCTGAGCGAACGTTCAGCGCGCCGCGCGCAGCCTGCGGTTGAGCAAAAACTCGGTGTAATGAAGCTGGTTGACCGACATCACCCGGCCACTGGCCAGCAGATCAAAATCGGCGTTGACCACCTCGGGCGCAACGGCCGGGGTGTAGTAATAAACGATGTCGGACTTGAGCTGGCCGCTGCGGTCGGTGAGCACCCGATGGATGCAGCTGTGGCCCAGGGCCGAGCCCGTGCCGTGCAGCAGGTGCAGGCTCAGCTCGTTGCCATCGGCCTGCTCGGCGCGGTGCCGGCGGGCGATGGTGGCGTCTTGGTAGTGGCTGTAGTCACTCACCGGGCAACGCCTCCCAACGACCCTGGCGCAGCCTGGCGCAGCGCGTTGATGAGCGCACGCAGGCGCTCGCGCTGCACTGAGCTCATGCCGCCTTGTCGCAAGGCCGCAGCGAACCACTGCGCACGTTGGGCCAGCGGGTCTTGGGTCTGCGCCGCGCGGCCTTCGAGGGCGTCTTTCAAGGCACGCAGCTTCAGGTCACGGCGTGCGGCCAGCGATTCGGCCGAGGCCGGCAGGTCGAGCGCGGCTTCGAGCTGAAGCAGCAGGTCGTCACAGGCTGGCGCAGCAAGCGGGCCAGGTGCGGGCGCTTGCGACCAGCGCTGCGCCAAAGGTTTTTCCCAGGCCGCAGGCAAGGCTTCGAGCGGCGCCCAGCGGCTGGCCAGGTCAGCCGCTTCAGCAGCCTCGCGCTCTTCACACAACACCAGCTTGCTGAGCAGCGTGTCGCACTGCGCCTGCCAACGTTTCTGCGCACTTTCGGCCACCGCCTGCGCCAGCGCGGCGCGGGCTTGCGAAAAGCGCGTGTCGAGTGATTTGACGGCTGCACGCGGCACCTCGACCGCATGG
The DNA here is from genome assembly GCA_046598195.1 of Rhizobacter sp. Lineage (GTDB taxonomy): Bacteria > Pseudomonadota > Gammaproteobacteria > Burkholderiales > Burkholderiaceae_C > Rhizobacter. Next base: position 10,935 of record JBKJJF010000252.1, read on the forward strand.
CGCCAAGCCCGATCGGCGTCGCCCAGCGCACGCTGCATCTCGGCCACCGGCGTGGTGTCGAGGTCGATGGCGGTGAGGCGCGCGATCAAGGCCTCGCGCTCGGCGAGGTTGGCCGCCAGCTCGGTATCACGGGCGCTGAACGCCGCTTCGCGCTGCGCAAACACCGCGTCGGTGGCCGACCGGAAACGTGCCCACAAGGCGCCCTCTACCGCACGGGCCAGCGGCAGGCTGCGGGCATGCTGTTGCCACTCGGCCTGCAGCTCGCGCACACGCTGCGGCGCGTCGCGTGTGGCCGGGTTGCGGGCCAGCTCTTGCACCAGAGCCTCGGCGTGCGCAACCAGGCGTTCACGTTCGGCCTGTGCCACACGGCGCGCTTCGTTCAACGGCGCTTCGATGCGCTCAACGCTGGCGTTCAGGTGTTGCAACAAAGCATTCTTCGCGGCCGAGGGCACGGTGTGCTCCAGCGGGCCGAGCTGTCGCCACGCGAGCTGAAACTGGTTGAGCGCACGCAACGGCTCTTTCCAGTGGGCGGCGGGGTCATCGGGGTTCTGCGGAGCGTCGCCCAGCGGCACGGCATCCAGCGTGGCCAGCAGCGCCTCGCGGGCTTGCAGGTTCTCCCGGCGTTGGGCTTTCAGCGCAGCCTGTTGTGCCGCGACCGGCTGATAGGCGGCGTGCAGCGCGGCGTCGAAGCGGTGCCACAGCGTCTGGTTGGAGGGCGCACCCAGGCGGTCGATCTCTTTCCAGCGCGCACGCAGCGCCTGGATGCTGTCGGCATGGGGCTTGATGCGCAGCTTGGGCGGGTTGACCGTTTCGGGGTCGGCGGCGGCGGCGAGCGTGATGCGGGCCAGGGCCTCGGCCTCGTCGACCAAGCTGTCGAGCGCAAGCGCACCGCCCCATTGTTGCCAGCCCTTGAGGCGCGCCTGTTCGGCATGCAAGGCCTGGTGGCGGGCACGCAGCTTGTCGCTGAGGGTGATGCCTTTGAGCGCGTCGAAGGTGTTGTCCACGTCTTGCAGCCGCTGCTGCATGTCGCTCAGCTGGCCTTCGGCGAGGGCGGCTTCGGCCTGGCTCAATACGCTGTCGAGCTGCGCACGTTGTTCGGCGTTCAGCAGGGTCTTGGGCGGTGGTGGTGGTGGTGGCGCCACTTCGGCAACAGCTTCGGGCGCGGGCGCGGGTTCGGCCGGCGGCTCTGCAGCCAGCGCGGCCAGGCGGGCTTCTTCGTCGGCCTCGGCCTGGCGGGCTTGTTCGATCAGGCGTTGTTGCTGTTCTTGTTGCCGCCGCTGTTGGGCTTCACCCTCTTCGCGCAGCACGGTATTGAGCTGCTCACGCAGCGCGGCAAACTGGGTCAACTGCTCCGGTGTCAACAACTCGGCGGCGAGTGCCTGCCAGCCGCGGTCAACCGCCACCAGGCGGTTGGCGGGCAGCGGCGTTTCTTGGAGCAAGGCGGTCGCATCGTCGATCACCGCTTGTGCGCCGCTGCGGGCTTCGCGCTGCGCCACCGCGGCGACCAGTCGCTTCTTGGCGACACGGTGCACGCGGCTGTCTTGGCTGCGCAGCTCACGCTCGGCCTGCTTGAGCGACTCTTCAGCACTCAGCGCTTCGACGGCGGCGAGTTTCACTTCCCACAGCGGTGCGGTCTGGGTGATGAGCAGCAAGGCCGCGTCATCACCTTGCGCCGCTTGCACACGCGGCAGCCACTCGGTGCGGGCCGCGTCGGCCTGCCTGGCCTTGGCCGCTTTGGCGTCGGCTTGGGTGGGGGCGGCAGGGTGGGTCTGGGGCGCGTCGGCGCCTTCGCGTTTTTTGAAGAAGCGGCTCAGCATGGGGTGGTGCAAAAGTGAGAGGGGGCAGGGACTGCGCGCGCAGTGTAGGCGGCTCACCCCCTGCCAAATTATCCGCAGCCAACACAGCCTTGTTCACGCCCCCACGCCCACCCCCCAGATCGGCGCACCGTGCGTGGCTCCAAGACCGGCCGCCGGCTGATGGCGGTAAGTAGCGCCTTCGGTGGGTTCGTGGGTAGGCATTGACCTACGCCGCCTGGCGGCATGGGCTGATCGGCACCCGCCGCTGCGCTGCGTACAGTGATCACGCCCCACCCACCTAGGAGTTCTCATGTCATTTGCACTGTATTTGTTGGGTTTTGTGGTGCTGACCGGCGGCATCGCCTGGGGCCTGGTGTTGGCCGGCGTGCCTTCCACCTACGTGGCCATCGCCTGCGTGATCCTCGTCGGTTTGGGCATCATCACTGGCGTCGCGCGCACACGCTCAAAAGACCCATCGAGCTGAGTGGCGCTTTACAAGGGCGCCACTGGCGCCAGCGGGTCAAACTGACCGTCACGCTTGTCCTTCCAGGCGGCAATGGCTTCTTTCATTTCGGTGGTGTCGAAGATGGCGCTTTGCAACAGCGTCATTTGTTGCAAGGCTGCCGCCGTGCCGTGGTCGCGGGTGTAGTTGATCGAGAGCTTGGTGCCGGCCATCGCCAGCGGCGATTTGGCAGCAATGCTGTGTGCGAGCTTCATCGCGTGCGCCAACAGCGCGGTGGCATCGGGCAGCACGGCGTTGACCAGGCCCACCGCCAGCGCACGCTCCGCGCCGACACGCTCACCGGTGTAGGCCATCTCGCGCGCCACACCCTGCGGCACGATCTTCGGCAAACGTTGCAGCACACCCAGGTCGGCGGCCATGCCGATGTGGATTTCTTGCACGGTAAAAAAGGCATCGGCGCTGCACAGGCGGATGTCGCAGGCGCTGGCCAGGTCGAGCCCGCCGCCGATGCAACCGCCCTGCACGGCGCAGATGACGGGGAAGCGCACTTCGTCGAGCACGTCGAAGCAGCCCATCAGACGGCGCAACGACTCCTGGAAGCTCAGCCGGGTGCGCGCACTGGTGGTGGTCATCATCGAACTGGTGCCGCCGAACACGTCGAGCGACATGCCGGCGCAGAAGTGTTTGCCAGTCGAGCTGATCACGAGCACCCGCGCCTCACCACTGTCGTTGAGCGCTTGCACCGCGTCGCGCAACGCCGGGAAGAACGGTGGCGCCATGGTGTTCAGGCGCTCGGGGCGGTTGAGTTGCAAGTGGGCGATGCCGGCTTCGGTGGTGAGCTGGAAAAAGTCGTTGGTCATGCGGGTCTCCATGTCGAGCACTGCAGTCTGGCAGCGATGTGTGCAATGTCAGTCACCGGGTGGACAACGCACATCGGGCTTGCCCGGTAGGCGCGCCGGGGGGGCGCTGCCTACACTGCCCCGCATGAACACCACCCTCACCACCGCCGACGGCCTGAAGTTGCACCTGCAAGCCTGGCCCATCGCTGACGCTCGCGGCACGGTGCTCATCGTGCACGGCCTGGGCGAACACATCGGCCGCTACGAGCACGTGGCCCAACACCTCAACAGCTGGGGCTGGAACGCAGTGGGCTACGACCACCGCGGCCACGGCCGCAGTGAAGGCGCCAAGGGCCGGCTCAACGACAGCGAAGGCATGTTGCGCGACCTGTCGCTGGTGATCGACACGGTGCGCAAACATCACCCCGGCCCGCTGGTGCTGCTGGGCCACAGCATGGGCGGGCTGGTCGCCGCACGCTTCGTCGCCGAAGGTGTGGGCCGGCCGGCGCCCTGGCACCGCGCGGTTGACGCGCTGGTGTTGTCGTCACCCGCACTGGCGGCCGACACCACCGGCGTGCAGAAGCTGCTGCTGGCAGTGGCCGGCACGCTGGCGCCCGACCTGGCCGTCAACAACGGCTTGCAGCCCGAGTGGATTTCGCGTGACCCCAAGGTGGTGGCCGCCTACCTGGCCGACCCGCTGGTGCACGACCGCATCACGCCCCGTCTGGCGCGTTTCATCCTCGATGGCGGTGCGCTTTCGCGTGGGCGCGCCGCCCAATGGAGAGTGCCGACGCTGCTCTTGTTTGCCGGCAGTGACCGCTGTGTGGCACCGCGCGGCAGCCGAGAGTTTGCGGCAGCTGCACCCAAGTCGGTGCTCACCAGCCATGAGTTTGGCCCGCTCTTCCACGAGATCTTCAACGAGCCCGAGCAGGCCGAGGTGTTCGCCGTGCTGGGCCCCTGGCTACAGGCCTTGAAGCTGCCAGCCTAAAATCGCACGCTCATCTTTTTTCAAGCGAGATCACCATGATTCAACACAACAAGCTCTACATCGGCGGCCAATGGGTCGCGAGCTTGGGGCACGAAGCCCCGGGCGCCGTGATCTCGCCGGCCACCGGCGACGCCATTGCCAGCGTGGTGCGTGGCAATGCCGACGACGTGAACCGTGCGGTCGCTGCCGCCCGTGCGGCGTTCGAGCCCTGGGCCGCGCTGTCGCACGCCGAGCGTGGCGCCTACCTGCTCAAAATCCACGAAGGCCTGAAGGCACGCGCCGGCGAGATCGCCAAGACCATCACCTCGGAAATGGGCATGCCTATCAAGCAGTCGCTGCCCATCCAAGCCGGCTCACCGATTGCCGTCTTCAAGTACTACGCCAAGCTGATCGAGACCTTCCATTGGGAAGAGCAGGCCGGCCACTCCACCATCGTGCGCGAGCCGGTGGGCGTGGTGGCTGCCATCACACCGTGGAACTACCCGCTGCACCAGATCGGCGCCAAGGTCGCCGCCGCCCTGGCCGCCGGTTGCACCGTGGTGCTCAAGCCGGCTGACGTGACGCCGCTCAACGCCTTCATCCTGGCCGAAGTGATTCACGCCGCCGGTGTGCCAGCGGGTGTGTTCAACCTCATCACCGGCCGCGGCACCATCGTCGGCGAAGCGATGGTCGTGCACCCCGATGTCGACATGGTGTCGTTCACCGGCTCCACCGGCGCGGGCCGCCGCATCTCGGCGCAAGCTTCGGCCACCATCAAGCGCGTGGCGCTTGAGCTGGGTGGCAAGTCGGCCTCGATCATCTGTGAAGACGCCGACCTCGCCGCCGCCGTGAAGGGCTCGGTGCAAGCCTGCTTCCTGAACGCCGGCCAGACCTGCACCGCTCATACCCGCATGCTGGTGCCCGAGAGCCGCTACGAAGAAGCCGCCAAGATCGCGGTCGCCGTGACGCAGGCCTACAAGGTCGGCGACCCGATGGAAGAAACCTCGACCATGGGCCCGGTGGCCTCGAAGTCGCAACAAGACACGGTGCAGGAATACATCCAGATCGGCCTCGATGAAGGTGCCGAGCTACTGACCGGCGGCCTGGGTGCTCCCGAAGGCCTGGACAAAAAGGGCTTCTACGTGAAGCCCACCGTGTTCGGGCGTGTGAAGTCGGGTTCGCGCCTGGCGCAAGAAGAGGTGTTCGGCCCGGTGCTGTCGATCATCACGTACACCGACGAAGCCGACGCCGTGCGCATCGCCAACGACAGCATCTACGGCCTGTCGGGCGGCGTCTGGGCTTCGACCGACGAGCGTGCCAAGGCCGTGGCGCGCCAAATGCGCACCGGCATGGTCGACATCAACGGCGGCGGCTTCAACATGCAGGCCCCGTTTGGCGGCTACAAGCAGTCGGGCAACGGGCGCGAGTTTGGCAAGTACGGCCTGGAAGACTTCCTTGAAATCAAGGCCATGCAATTCCGTCGCACCTGAGTTCTTGCACGTTGTGCACCAAGGGCTTGCCGAAAGGCAGGCCCTTTTTGTGGGTGGCCTCTGCCCGGCCGACCACCGCCGATTTAGAGTGACATCGACGGCCGCAGCGCCATTGCCGCGCGCCAGCGCTGCAGATGGGGGTGCGCCTCGCCGGGCTTGACCTTCACGACACGCGCGAAGTCGACCGCCACGACGGCGGTGATGTCAGCAATGCTGAGCTGATCGGTCGCAATGAATTCGCGCTCCGCGAGCCGCTCGTTCAGCGTGGCGAAGAATTGCTGAACCCGCGCGACGCCGCGCTGCGCCAGCTCGGGAATCTGCGCATAGTCCACCGGCCCCGGCAGCGCGCGATTGGCCATCGCTGGCGAGCCGTTGCGCAGCGCCTCGGCGATCGACAGCAAGCCTTCGAATTCGACACGCCATTGCCAGCTCGCAATCTCGGCCTTGTCGCGCGGCGTGCTCCCCAGCAGCAGCGGTTGCGGGAACTGCGCTTCGAGCCATGCGGTGATGGCAGCGTTGTCGGTCAGCAGCAGGCCGTCTTCGGTGCGCAATGCGGGCACGGTGCACTGCGGGTTGATCTGGCGATAGGCCTCGCCAAGTTGCTCGCCGGTGCGCAAATCGACCTGTACCGTCTCATGCACGATGCCCTTTTCAGCGAGCAGAATGCGCGCGCGGCGCGGGCTTGGCGCGGTGGCGCAGTCATAGAGCGTGATCATGGTGCGGTGAGCTTGTCTTGGGTCTTGGTGTCGAAGTCGCTCGCCTCGTGGCGCTCATGCAGCTGACTCGACGGTTGACCCCAGGTGCGGTTGACCATGCGGCCGCGCTGCGCTGCGGGGCGCTTGGCAATTTCGTCGGTCCAGCGCAGCACGTTCTTGTAGTCCTGAACCTGCAGGAACTCGCCCGCTTCGTAGAGCTGGCCTTTGACGAGCGTGCCGTACCACGGCCAGATCGCCATGTCGGCGATCGTGTAGTGGTCGCCCGCGAGGTAGGGTGTTTCGCCGAGCCGTCGATCGAGCACATCGAGCTGGCGCTTGACCTCCATCGCATACCGGTCGATCGCGTACTCGATCTTGATCGGCGCATACGCGAAGAAGTGCCCGAAGCCACCACCGAGAAACGGCGCGCTGCCCATCTGCCAGAACAGCCACGACAGGCATTCGGCACGCTCCACCCCTTGAGTCGGCAGAAACTCGCCGAACTTCTCTGCCAGGTGGATCAGGATCGCGCCAGACTCAAACACGCGCACCGGCGCCGGCCCGCTGTGGTCCGACAACGCAGGAATCTTGGAGTTTGGGTTGACCGCCACGAAGCCGCTGCTGAACTGCGCGCCTTCGTTGATCGGCACCAACCAGGCGTCGTACTCGGCACCGGCATGACCCAGCGCGAGCAACTCCTCCAGCATGATCGTGACCTTCACGCCGTTCGGCGTGGCCAGCGAATAGAGCTGCATCGGATGCCGCCCGACCGGCAAGTTTTTGTCGTGCGTCGCACCGGCGATTGGCCGGTTGATGCTCGCGAAGCGACCGCCGCTGTCCTTCTTCCAGGTCCAGACGGTCGGTGGCGTGAAGTTGGAAGAATCGGTCATGCAGTGAACTCCGCTCAATGGACGAAGGGCGCGAGGCGCGCGCCCGTTGCGAATGAGTGTACGGATTTGGCGGCGTTCGACACGAGGCGCGCGTACCTCGACGTTGCCGCGCGCTCCAGTGCCTTGACGTGCGTCGGCGTCGATCTCTTGCCGCATGACCCAAGTCAGCAGCGTCTGCGGCACACAGCCAATCTTGGGTGCCATCGACTCCGCCGCTGGCCACAGCGACGGGCATAACAAGCCTCCACAAATCCCGCGGCGATTCAATGCTTCTGCCGAGACCACTGGCTTGGCGGGCTGGGTATGTGGAAGGAATTTCGCCAGTAGACCGGGTTTCGCAGAGTGGAGTGCCAGGGTTCACCTGTTCAATCCGCTTCGAGCAGTTCAGCCACTGTTCGCCGACGCGGC
>JBKJJF010000261.1:0-9510 GCA_046598195.1 Rhizobacter sp.
GTCTGGGTTGCTTGGGTCCAGCGTCACCAGACGCTGCGCAAGTTTCAAATACTCCTGCCACCACACTTCGGCAGCCCTGCCATCACCTCGATTCCAGGCTGCATAGCCGACCCAGAACACACTTTGCGCATGGTCAAAGATGCGCTGCCCGTCGTTCGGTGATTTCGCGAGCAACTGAGCAGTCGTGTCTGCGGCCTGCTCGAACGCCTTTTGCGCTTCCGCCGGTTGGCCCCGCAGATCGCGTATCTCCCCAATCAAATGCATCGCCCGTGACCGATGCCCCAGCGCCGTCGCATCCAGCTTGCCCGACTCTTGCGCCCCGTAATACGCCAGCGCCTTCTCCCCCACCGAGTCGAGCACCTCCAGCCGCCCCACGGGCTCCAGCTTCTTGCGCAAGTCACCGAGCATGAATTCGATCAAACCTTCAGCCTGCACACGCTGGTGCTGCGCTTCGTTGCGCGCCTGCACGGCCATCACGGCCAGGAAGGCGAAGGCCACCAGGCCCAACACCGATGCGCCGGCCACGGCTGAGAGCAGGCGCACGCGGCGCTGCATGTCGCGGCGCGCCAAGTCGTCAAAGCTCACACCCAGCATGCCGGCCAGCAGCTTGAGCACCGCGCGCTGGGGGCCGTCGCCGTGCTTGCGCATGTCGGCGGCAATCGGCTCCAGCGGCTCGCCTTCGGTCAGGCCATCTTCGTTCAACGCTCGCCGCAGCGCCGGTGGGAAACACTCTTCGGCCTCGCGCCCCGGCATGTCGCTCGCAAACGGCTCGCCTCGGGCGATGAGCGCCAGCACCCGGCGTTCACCGTGCATGCGCTTGAATTCGATGATCTCGCGGTTGACCCAGGGTGAGCGTGCTGCATCGGGTGTGCACACCACGATCAGCCAGCGGCTCTTGGACAAGGCGTCTTGCACGCTGGACTTGAGGTCGGCACCCGCGTGCAACTCGTCGCGGTCGCGGAAGACGGGGGACACGCGGGTGGGCACGGGGCCGTGAGAGGTGTCGCGGCCGACCAGGCGGCGGGGCACACGGTAGGTTTCGAGCTGTTTTTGCAGGCGCTTGGCCACCGCCTTGTCGTGGTGGCTGTAGCTCAGGAAGGCCCAGTAGCGGGGCTGGCTGGCGGCATCGGTGGTGTGCGCGGGCCCTTCGACAGGCTCAGGGCGAACGGGGGTGGGCTCAGGCGGAACTGAGGTGGGCTCTGGTCCAACGGAGGTGGGCTCTGGTTCAACGGAGGTGGGCTGAGCGAGAACGGAGACGGGCGCTGACCCTTCGACAGGCTCAGGGCGAACGGTATTTGTTGGCGGGCGAATTGGCGTGATCTTGCTCATCAGCCCGCCCTCAACACATGCGACACCATCGCCGCCACCTGGGCCGGGCCGCAGGGGCGCGAGGGGGCGGCTTCATACGCGCTGCGCCCGCGCGTGGCGCTGCCTTGGCGTTGCCAGATCAGCACCGGAGGGGTTCGCGGCTGGGTCGACACATGGATCACGGGGATGCGCCGCCGGCAGGCTTCGTTCACCACCTCAGCGGTGCCGCCGGCGCCTTGTGCGGGCAACCCGTCCCACACGGCCAGCAACACGTCAGCCTCATCGAGCAAGGCGTGGCCGGCACGGCCGTAGGCCTGGGCTGCAAAGCCGGGGCGGCCCGGCAGCTCGGTCACACGCTCGGCTCGCGCCAACAGTTCACTGAACTGCTGGCGCGAGGCGGCGCCGGTGAAATCGTGCAGATAGGTGTTGCGCGCAAAGGGCAGCACGGCGTGCAAGGCATAACCGGCGTCGAGAGCCAGCTGTGCCACGTGGCGATCAGCCCCTTCGGCCAGGCCTGAGATCAAGGTGAGCGCGGGCGTGCGCGCAGACGCCGCAATCTGCGCCAGGAATGGCCCAACTTGCGGCGTCAAGCGGTCGAGCTGGCGCTGTGAAATGCGATTCAAACGATGCCCCGTCACACCGATGTTCAGACTGCGGGTTGCTCTTTGTGGCAACAAGTTCGCCTCCCTGGCTGCTCGGGCCGGATCAGTCAAGCTTGTCTTTGACGATCGTGTATCCCGACGGCCGAAGCATAGAGGAGACTGCCAACTTTTCCGCAGATTGCACCACCGAAGCGTGGGTGGCTGCCACTGCCTCGGCGCGTGGCGCAGGCGGGGAGGCCGGCAGCAGCAGGGCCAACAGGCCGGCGGCCAAAGCCAGGGCCGCAGCGCGAAGAAAAAATGGGGTGGTGATGATGCGGCTCCCTCGTGTGACCGTGGGTTGCACTGTCGGCGCAGGGGCTCACCGGTGTCCTGAAAAAGACCTGAATCGTTCTGAAAGCTGGCCGCGGCGAGGTGTCTCGCCATCGACAGCGCGTGGTCACACCGCGCCCTATCATCGATCGCATGAGTGACAACCCCTACGTCGTGCGGCGCGAGAGCCGCAGCGAATTCATCCCTGTTCGAGGCCTCAATTACCACCTGCGCCACTGGGGTGATGCCAGCCTGGTGACGCCCGAGCGCCCGCCGCTGGTGATGGTGCATGGCTGGATGGACGTGGGCGCGTCGTTCCAGTTTGTGGTGGATGCTTTGGCCGATGACCGCTACGTGGTGGCGCCCGACTGGCGCGGCTTCGGCCTCACCGACACCCCGCCAGAAGACAGCTACTGGTTTGCCGACTATCTGGGCGACCTCGACGCGATCGTTGACCACGTGCTGAAGCCCTTCCCCGGCCTCACGCAGATTGACCTGGTCGGCCACAGCATGGGTGGCAACGTGGTGATGCTTTATGCCGGCGTGCGGCCTGCGCGCATTCGCCGCCTGGTCAACCTCGAAGGTTTCGGCATGCCGGCCACCATCCCAACGCTTGCACCCAAGCGCTACGCGATGTGGCTCGATGAGCTGAAAGAACCGGTGGAAATTCGCCCCTACAAGAGCGTGGAGGCCGTGGCCGCCCGTTTGCGAAAGACCAACCCGCTGTTGCCGGCCGACCGCGCGGCCTGGCTGGCGGGCCATTGGGCGAAAGAAGACGAGCACGGGCTGTGGCAAATCCTCGGTGACCCGGCGCACAAGCGCAGCAACCCCTTGCTGTACCAAAGAGATGAGGTGCTGGCCTGTTGGACGCAGATCACCGCGCCGGTGCTGTGGGTGGAAGGTGAACAGACCGACACCGGCAAGTGGTGGGCCGGGCGCTACAGCAAAGCCGAGTTCCACGAGCGCTTGAAAGTGGTGGCTCGGTACGAGACGCACATGCTCTCGCCGGCCGGGCACATGCTTCACCACGATCAGCCCGAGGCGCTGGCGAGAAGGCTGGAAGCGTTTTTGGCGATCTGAGAGGGTGAGAGTTTTTTAACTTCCGTTCGGGCTGCGCCTGTCGAAGCCAGCGCCTGTGCACGGCGCACCCTTCGACAGGCTCAGGGCGAACGGAGTGGGAAATCAAAAACTCTCACCCGCTGAGGGCCTGAGTCGGCCTGGCGTGCAAAAATCACCGGCTTGCAAGCCGGCCTGAACACCCTCTTCCGTTCACTTTGACCGCCGGCACGCCACTCAAACGGAACCCCATCATGGACGTCGAACACATCAATGCCATTGGCAACTCCCTGGCCGACCTGACGAAGCGCACGGTCGACCTCCGGGGGTATCTTTGACTACGATCACAAAGCTCTAAGGCTCAACGAAGTCAACGCCGCGCTCGAGAACCCCAAGGTCTGGGACGAGCCCAAACGCGCGCAGGAGCTGGGGCGCGAGAAGCGCACGTTAGAGACCGTGGTTGAGACCATCAACCACCTCACGAGCAACCTGGCCGACAACAGCGAGCTGTATGACATGGCCAAGGAAGAAGGCGACTTCGATTCGCTGCTGGCCATCGAGCTTGAGGCCAACAAGCTCGACGCCACGGTCAAAGACCTCGAATTCCGCCGCATGTTCAACAACCCGGCCGACCCGCTCAACTGCTTTGTTGACATCCAGGCCGGCGCCGGTGGCACCGAAGCCTGCGATTGGGCCAGCATGCTGCTGCGCCAGTACCTCAAGTACGCCGAACGCAAGGGTTTCAAGGCCACGCTCGAAGACGAAACCGCGGGCGACATCGCCGGCATCAAGAGCGCCACCATCAAGGTGGAAGGTGACTACGCCTTCGGCCTGCTGCGCACCGAAACCGGCGTGCACCGCCTGGTGCGCAAAAGCCCGTTCGATTCGGCCGGGGGTCGCCACACGAGCTTTGCGAGCCTCTTTGTCTACCCCGAGGTCGACGATTCGATCGAGATCGACATCAACCCGTCGGACGTGCGCACCGACACCTTCCGCGCCAGCGGCGCCGGTGGCCAGCACATCAACAAGACCGATTCGGCGGTGCGGCTCACGCACATCCCGACCGGCATCGTGGTGCAGTGCCAAGACGGCCGCAGCCAGCACAGCAACCGCGATGTGGCCTGGAAGCGACTTCGTTCACGGCTGTACGACCACGAGATGCGCAAGCGCATGGAAGAGCAGCAAAAGCTCGAAGACACCAAGGCCGATGTGGGCTGGGGCCACCAGATCCGAAGCTACGTGCTGGATCAGAGCCGCATCAAAGACTTGCGTACCAACGTCGAAATGTCGAACACCCAAAAGGTGCTCGATGGTGACTTGGACGTATTCATTGAAGCGAGCCTCAAACAAGGCGTGTAAATGCAAGACGCCACGACGTCCTCCGTTCGGGCTGAGCCTGTCGAAGCCGGCACGGTGCACTGCGCACCCTTCGACAAGCTCAGGGCGAACGGGGTCAAGTGACGAACAAGAGGAGACCACTGAATGCGTGAAGGCACTGCCACCCTGATCCGCCGCGAGGACTACACCGCGCTGGCGTTCTGGATCAAGACCGTCGACCTGACCTTCGACCTCGACCCCATCAAGACGATGGTGATCAACCGCATGCAGGTCGAGCGCAACACGGCCGTGCCGGCGCAGCCGCTCAAGCTGCACGGCGTTGACATCACACTCACCCGCGTGCTGGTCAACAACGAGTCGGTGTCGTTTCGCCACGAAGACGGCATGCTGGTGATCGACAGCCTGCAAGACGTGCCGCCCGGCCCGTTCACGCTGGAGATTCGCAACACCTGCTCGCCCGAGAAGAACACCCAACTGTCGGGCCTCTACACCTCGGGTGGCGGCTTCTTCACGCAGTGCGAGGCCGAAGGCTTTCGCCGCATCACCTACTTTCTGGACCGGCCCGATGTGATGGCGGTCTACACCGTGACGCTGCGCGCCGCCAAAGTGCAGTACCCGGTGCTCTTGTCCAACGGCAACCTCATTGACCAGGGCGACATGATGGCCGGCGTGTACGGCCCGCGCCACTACGCCAAGTGGCATGACCCCTTCCCCAAGCCGAGCTACCTCTTCGCGCTGGTGGCGGCCGACCTGGTGGCGCGTGAGCAGCGTGTGCGCACCCGCGCGGGCAAAGACCATTTGCTGCAGGTGTATGTGCGCCGTGGCGACCTGGAGAAGACCGAACACGCCATGAACTCGCTGATGGCGAGCGTGGTGTGGGACGAAGCGCGCTTCAAGCTGCCGCTCGACCTGGAGCGTTTCATGATCGTTGCCGTGGGCGACTTCAACATGGGCGCGATGGAAAACAAGGGCCTGAACATCTTCAACACGAAGTACGTTCTGGCCAACCCGGCCACCGCCACCGATGCCGACTACGCAGGCATCGAAAGCGTGGTGGGCCACGAGTACTTCCACAACTGGACGGGCAACCGCATCACCTGCCGCGACTGGTTTCAGCTGAGCCTGAAAGAAGGCCTCACGGTCTTCCGCGACCAAGAGTTCAGCATGGACATGGCGGGCACCGCCACCGCCCGCGCCGTCAAGCGCATCGAAGACGTGCGCGGCCTGCGCCAGGTGCAGTTCCCGGAAGACGCCGGCAGCATGGCCCACCCGGTGCGGCCCGACAGTTACGTGGAGATCAACAACTTCTACACCGCCACGGTGTACGAAAAGGGCGCCGAAGTTGTGCGCATGATGCAGACCTTGGTGAGCCACCCCGCCGACCCCATGGGGCGCGATGGGTTTGCGCGCGGCATCACGCTCTACTTCAGCCGCTTCGACGGCCAGGCCGTGACCTGCGATGACTTTGCCCAAGCCATTGCCGACGCCAACCCCGACAGCGCACTCGCCCGCCTGCTGCCGCAGTTCAAGCGCTGGTATGCCCAAGCCGGCACGCCGCGTGTGGCCGCGCGTGGCCGCTACGACGCACCTTCGCGCACCTACACGCTGGGCATCGAACAAACCGCCCTGCCCTCGCCCGGCCAGCCGGCCAAGCAGGCTTATGTGATCCCGCTGGCCATGGGCCTGGTGGGGCGTGATGGCCAGGCGCTGCCGCTGCAACTCGAAGGCGAAGCACAACCCGTGGGCACCGAGCGGGTGTTGGTGCTGAATGAAGCGCGCAGCTTCTTCACCTTCGTCAATGTCGACGTGGAGCCCGTGCCCTCCCTGCTGCGCGGTTTTTCGGCGCCGGTGGTGCTGGCCGATCACCTGGCCGACGCCGACCTGCTGACTCTGCTGCAGCATGACCCCGACCCCTTCAACCGCTGGGAGGCCGGCCAGCGCCTGGCCTTGAGCCGCCTGCTTGCGGGTGTGAAAGACAGTGGGCCGGCGCAGCTTGATGCCGCGTTCATCGAGGCCATGCGCAGCGTGCTGCGCCACCCCGGGCTCGACGCTGCCTTCAAGGAGCTGGCCCTCACGCTGCCGAGCGAGATCTATGTGGCCGAGCAGCTCAACCCGGTCGACCCGCAGCGCATCCATGAAGTGCGCGAGTCGATGCTGATGCAACTGGCGCAAGCCTTGCGCGATGACTGGGCCTGGGCCTTCGAAAACTACCAGGTCAAGGGCGGTTACTCGCCCGACCCGGTGTCGGCGGGCCGGCGTGCGCTGGCCAACCTGGCGCTGGCGATGTTGTGCCGCGATTCGATCGCACGCCACGACGTGGTGTGGCCGGGCCGCGCCTACGAGCGTTTCAAAGAGGCCGGCAACATGACCGACCGCCTCGGCGCGCTGGTGGCCCTGACCCACTCACATGCCGAACTGGGCGAGCTGGCCTTGCAGCGCTTTCTCACGCTGTTCAAACATGAGGCGCTGGTGGTCGACAAGTGGTTCACGCTGCAAGCCACCACACCCGAAAAAGACGGCCAGGTGTTCGCGCGGGCCAAACACCTGCTCAAACACCCCGACTTCTCGCTCAAGAACCCCAACCGCGCACGCAGCCTGATCGCCGCGCTGTGCATGGGCAACCCGGCCGCCTTCCACCGCACCGACGCCGCGGGCTACGTGTTCTGGGCCGAGCGCATCATCGAACTCGACAGCATCAACCCGCAGCTCGCCGCTCGCCTGGCGCGGGTGATGGATCGCTGGAACCACCTGGCCGAGCCTTACCGCTCGGCAGCCTGCGAGGCGCTGAAGCGTGTGGCGGCCAAGGCCGATCTGTCGAACGACGTGGCCGAAATCATCAACCGCGCGCTGCAACAGGAAACAGCATGACCAAGAGAATCAGCCTCACCCAATACCTCGTCGAGCAGCAGCGCCAGCACGGCCATATTCCGGCCCAGCTGCGCCTCTTGATCGAGGTGGTGGCGCGCGCCTGCAAGCGCATCAGCATCAGTGTCAACAAGGGTGCCTTGGGTGACGTGCTGGGCACGGCAGGCAGCGAAAACGTGCAGGGTGAGGTGCAGAAGAAGCTCGACATCATTGCCAACGAAGTGCTGATCGAAGCCAACGAATGGGGCGGCGCGCTGGCTGCCATGGCCAGCGAAGAAATGGAGGGCATCTACGTGGTGCCCAACCGCTACCCGCAAGGCGAATACCTGCTGCTGTTTGACCCGCTCGACGGCTCGTCAAACATCGACGTCAACGTGAGCATCGGCACCATCTTCTCGGTGCTGAAAAAGCCCGATGGGCACGAAGGTGTGAGCGAGAGCGATTTTTTGCAAGCGGGCAAGCAGCAAGTGGCTGCCGGCTACTGCGTTTATGGCCCACAAACCACGCTGGTGCTGACGGTGGGCGACGGTGTGGCCATGTTCACGCTCGACCGCGAACAAGGCTCGTGGGTGCTCACGCAAGACGGCGTGCAGATCCCCGAAGACACCAAAGAATTCGCCATCAACATGAGCAACATGCGCCACTGGGCGCCGCCCATGAAGCGTTACATCGACGAATGCCTGGCCGGCAAGAGCGGCCCGCGTGGCAAAGACTTCAACATGCGCTGGATCGCCAGCATGGTGGCCGACGTGCACCGCATCCTGACCCGCGGCGGTGTCTTCATGTACCCCTGGGACCAGCGCGAGCCCGACAAGGCCGGCAAGCTGCGCCTGATGTACGAGGCCAACCCGATGTCGTTCCTGGTCGAGCAGGCCGGTGGTGCCGCCACCAACACGCAGCAACGCATGCTCGACGTGACACCCGACAAATTGCACCAGCGTGTGAGCGTGGTGCTGGGCTCGAAGAACGAAGTCGATCGTGTGACCGCCTACCACCAGGCCCAGGCCCAAGCCTGAGATGGGCAGCGTCTACCTCGTTCGCCACGGCCAGGCCTCGTTCGGTGCCGACAACTACGACCGCTTAAGCGAGTTGGGCCACCGCCAGTGTGTGAAGCTGGGCGAGTACTTCCGCCACAAGGGCTTGCGTTTCGACGCCGCCCTGGTGGGCACACTGCAGCGGCAGGTCGAGTCGCTGGCCGGCATTGCACACGGCATGCAGTGGCAGCCCGAGCCGCTCTCATGGCCCGGCCTGAACGAGTACGACAGCAAGGCCGTGGTGGCGGCTGTGCACCCCGAGCCGCTGCCCAAGCCCAGCTCACCCGAGCTGGTGCGCCACCACTTCCGCCTGCTGCGTGAAGGCCTGGCGCAGTGGATGGCCGGCAAGGTGCAGCCCGAGGGCATGCCCAGCTATGCCACCTGGCTGGCCGGCATCACGGGTGCGCTCGACCATGTGCGCGCAAACCACCACACACAAAACGTGCTCATCGTCTCCAGCGGGGGGCCCATCTCCACGGCGGTGGGCCAGGTGCTGGGCATGTCGGCCGAAGCGACCATCGAGCTCAACCTGCGCATTCGCAACAGCTCGGTGACCGAGTTCGCCTTCACGCCCAAACGACACATGCTCGTGACTTACAACACACTGCCCCACCTGGATCACCCCGATCAGGCTTCATGGATCACCTACGCCTAGCTTCGGGCCCTCAGGCCTTGTAAGCTTGACGTCAGGTCAAACTTTTGCGCAGTCGAGATGCCATCCGTCTACAGAAAAACAGCCAAGGGCCAGACTGAAATCGAAACCCGCGTGAACCGGCTCGTGCCGCGGCTGCGCACCTCGCTGATCCTGGTGGACGGCAAGCGCACTGACGACGAGCTGGGCACGATGACCGCAGGCGACGCCGAGCAGGTGCTGGCCGCCTTGCTGGCCGAGGGTTACATCGAGGTCATCTCCATCACCGCGCCTCCGCGCGCTGCGCCGCCCGCCAGCGACGGCCCCACGCCGCCCAAGATCGAAGACACCCGCCGCATGGCGCTGC
>JBKJJF010000017.1:0-10483 GCA_046598195.1 Rhizobacter sp.
GCCCAGGTTGCCGCTTTCCAGCAGGGCGCGGTGCCAATTTTCCTGATCAGCCTGAAAGCGGGCGGCGTCGGCCTGAACCTGACCGCGGCCGACACCGTCATCCATTACGATCCGTGGTGGAATCCGGCGGCCGAAAACCAGGCCACCGACCGCGCCTGGCGCATCGGGCAAGACAAGCCGGTATTCGTCTACAAGCTGATCGCCAGCGGCACGGTCGAAGACAAGATGTTGGAGCTGCAGGCACGCAAGGCCGGGCTGGCCGATGCGCTGCTGTCGGGTGTGGCGGGTGACGCGGGGCTCACCTCACAAGACTTCGACGAGTTGTTCAAGCCGATCGGCACCCACGACTGAAACCCGGTGGGCAGCTCACTCGCCCACGTGGGCCCAGATCGCCGCGCTGACGCGGCCGCCGGTGATCACGAAGCCCAGGCGGTCATGCGTGCCGCGCCAGTGATAGACCCAGACCTCGCTGCCATCACCAGCCGCCTCTGAAAACACACTGCAATCGTTCGACGGGCAGCGCAAGCGCTCGTTCGGCTGCCCCATCCATTGCGTGAGTTGGGCCGCAGCGGCGGCGCTGGCCGTGGCTTGTTTGGCAAGGCATTGCATCGCCTGGTGCCGCTCGCCGCCCCAGCGGTCGACCGATGCCGCCCACGGCCCGCCATCAAAATGCCCGCGCACCGCCCGCAGCGAAAGAAAGCTGCGCGAACAGTCGTCCACACGGCCTTCGCATGCGCTTGCATTACTGCAAAAGGCAGCCCCTGCCAATAGGCAGGAAATTACGTACCGCATGTGTGGGCTCCTCGTTTTGTCGTGCTGAAGTCCAACAGAATCGCCCGGCGTCTGGCGCGGTTGATCACCCGCCAAAGCGTGCCGAAGCAGCCGGGCTCACCAGGCTGAAGACTTTGCCCACGAGGGAGTTTTTCCATGAAACTTGTTTGCCCACCGTTGAGCGTGGCCGCTGCCGCGTTGCTGCTTGCAGTGTCCACCGGCCCGGCCGTTTCGGCCGAAGACCATGCCACCGAGATGCGCTTGCTGCGACAGCAAGAAAAGTTGCGCACCAACATCTACAAGGCGTATTTCCCCGACCTGGTCACCGCGCGCAAGGCGGCCATCACCTTCCACGCCAACCTGCTCGAATCGCAATACGACGCAGGCTTTCTGGTGCTCGAACTCGACGCGCTCGGCATCGCCACGCTGCGCAGCTATGGCTTTCGGGTTGAAAACGCGCCCGAATTCATCCAGCGCCGAGATGACTTTTTGAACCAGATCCAACAAGCTGCCGACGCGCGGCGGGGCACACCGACAGCCGGCACTGCCGACGAGGGCACCGGCACCGGCGCGGTCACGCGTGCGCCAGCGCGGGGTGATGCGAGCATCCAGTCGATCTCGGGTTACGCCTGCTACGAGACGGTCGAAGAAAGTTTTGCCGCCGCCCAGGGTTTTGCCACCAGCTTTCCCAACCTGGCGCAGTGGCTCGACGTGGGCGACTCATGGCAAAAGACACAAGGTCTTGGCGGCTACGACATCCGTGTGCTCAAGCTCACCAACAGCGCCACCGGTGGCACCAAGCCCAGGCTCTTCATCAACAGCGCCATCCATGCCCGCGAGTACACGACCGCGCCGTTGGTGCTCGAGTTCGCGCGCTGGCTGGTCAACGGCTACGGCAACAACGCCGATGCCACCTGGATCATGGACCACCATGAAGTGCACCTGATGCTGCAAGCCAACCCCGATGGCCGCAAGAAAGCCGAGGGCGGGCTCTCGTGGCGCAAGAACACCAACACCAACTACTGCGGCGCCACCAGCAACAGCCGCGGTGCCGACCTGAACCGCAACTTCAGCTTTGGCTGGAACAGCACCGGCGGCCAGGGCTCCAGTGGCAACGCATGCGACGACACCTACCGTGGCCCCACGGCCGGCTCCGAGCCCGAGACGCAGGCGCTGCAAAGCTATCTGCGCAGCATCTTCCCTGACCGGCGCGGGCCCAACCCGGGCGACGCCGCACCGGCCGACACCTCGGGCATTCACCTCGACATCCACAGCTACAGCCAGCTCGTGCTGTGGCCTTGGGGCACCACCTCCACGCCCGCGCCCAACGGAACGGCGCTGCAGACAATGGGCCGGCGCCTGGCTTACTTCAATGGCTACACGCCGCAGCAGTCGATCGGCCTGTACCCGACCGACGGCACCAGCGACGGCCCGAGCTACGGCGAGTTGGGTGTGGCCGCGTTCACCATCGAGCTGGGGACGAGTTTCTTCGAGAGCTGCACCACCTACAACAACAGCACCAAGCCCATGAATCTGCCAGCGCTGATCTATTCGGCCAAGGTGGTGCGGGCGCCTTATCAGATTCCCGCAGGTGCTGACGTGACGGCGGTCACGCTGGGCAGCGACGCCAGCGGCGCAGGCGTGACCGCCGGCACGCCGGTGGCGCTGAGCGGCTCGGCCACGCACACGCGCTTCAACCAGAGCAACGGCACGGAGACGGTGCGCAACGTCACTGCCGCCCAGGCTTACATCGATGTGCCGCCGTGGTCGGCCGGCGCCACCCCGATCGCCTTGACGGCGAGCGACGGCAGCTTCAACGCCACCACCGAGGGCCTGGCCGGCACGCTCAACACCAGCGGCTTGACGCTTGGCAAACACCTCGTGTTCGTGCGTGCGCAGGCCGCGTCGGGCCAGTGGGGGCCGGTGACGGCGCAGTACCTCAACATCGTGGCCAGCCCGCCAGTTGGCAACAACGAGGTCGAGCCGAATGACAGCCGCGCCGCGGCCAACGCCGTGCCCTCACCAGCCACCTGGAACGGCAACATGAGCGCGTCCGCCGACAACGACTACTACGTGGTCAACCTGCCCGCCGGCCGCACGCTCACCGCGACCCTCACGCCCAACTCGACGAGTGACTACGACCTGTATGTCTACAACGCCTCGGGCACCCAGCTGGGCAAGAGCGAGCGTGGCAGCGGCCTGGTCGACACCGTCACACTGACCAACAGCACCACTGCCGCTGCGCAGCGTTATGTGCGGGTGAGGTACTACAGCGGCGGCACGGGAGCGGCCAACGGGCGCTACACGCTCGGCCTGGCTTGGTGAGGCTTCGCGCGGCATGCTGAGGGGCGTGGCGCCGCTTGTTTACTGCGCCACGCCAGTCACCCAAGCCTTGCGGATCAAGGCCCCGCAGTCGGCTGAATCGTTGCCACCGCCGGCCATGTCGGCGCGGGCCACGATGCCGTACCAGGTTTTGCTCACGTCCACCCACGGGTAGAAGCCGAACGCACCCGCGCTGCTGAAGGCGCCGTCGCTGCGGGTGGCGTCGTCTTCCACCCAGTGGCCGATGGCGTAGTTCCAGTTGAGGCCGTTGGCGATGGGGGTGCTGAGCGCGGTGGCACACGTGGCCGGGTTGGTGCACACCTTGTTGCTGCCCAGCAGCGCGCCCAGGTGCAGCTGGTTGTTGAGCAGCTTGCGCAAGAAACGAGCGTAGTCGCTGGCGGTGGTGCGCACGCCGCCCGCGGGCTGCGGCTGCGAGTAGCTGAGGTTGATGTCGCTGCCCAGCAGGCGGCGCAGCTCGGCGGCGAGGGCGGCGCTGTCCATTGCGCCCAGGTTCATGCCGCCGGCCAGGCTGGCGTGTTTTTGCATGTGGCCACCGTTGTAGAAGAACCGGCCGACATGCGCGGGCGTTTGCACGTCGTTGTCACCACGCGCCACGCAGGCGCCCACGGTGTCGGACGCAAAACAATCGCCTATCGCCGCAAAGCTGGTGTAGCCGCTGGTGAAGGTGAGGAACTGAATGTCTTCGGCGGTGAGCATGCCGCTGCGCCGCTCGGCCACGTAGGCGCCGTAGAGCCACTTCGAGGCCGAGGCAATCTGCATCAGCGTGTCGGCGGTGTACACGGGGGTGTTGCCGGCTTGGTCGAGCGAGGCGCTGGCCAGGCGCTGGGTGCGGTCGCCGATTTCCCAGAAGAAAGGCCGGATGGCGGTGCAGGCGGCGTTGTTTTGAGCGGCGCTTGTGGCGGCGGTGCTGCGCTTGGTGGTGTCGGGGCCGGTGGCGGGCGGTGGGCTGCCGCCCGAGTCACCACCGCAGGCGGTGAGGCACAGCGCACTCAGCGCGATCAGCACAAGCGGTGTGGGTGAGTTCGGCATGGTGTCCCTGGGGGGTTGTGGGTGTAGTGGGTGTTGTGGCGTGGTTGTAGCAAGCGGCGCACCCGGGAATGTTTCCCGTTCGCAAACTTGGCGTTTCAGTTGAAGTTGATTGACGGCTTCGTTCTCATTGGGTAGATTTCATATCCAATATGTTGGAAGCAGCCGAACTCGACGTCAACGCCCGCATTGCCCTGCGGGTGCGCGAGCTGCGCCTGGCGCAGGGGCTGACGCTGGAGCAGTTGTCGGATCGTTGTGGCGTGAGCCGCTCCATGATCTCGGTGGTGGAGCGTGGTGAAAGCAGCCCCACCGCCAGCCTGCTCGACAAGCTGGCCGCCGGCTTGGGCGTGAACCTCAGCGCGCTGTTCGAGGCGCCGCAGGTGGGTGCGGTGTCGCCGCTGGCGCGCCGCGAGGCGCAGCCCGAATGGCGTGACCCAGCTTCGGGCTACCTGCGGCGCAACCTGTCGCCACCGGGTGTTGAGTCACCGATTCACATGGTGGAGGTGAGCTTCCCGCCCGGTGGCCAGGTGACCTACGACAACGCCTTGCGTGCCGACGTGCACCAGCAGGTGTGGGTGATCGAAGGGGTGATCGAAGTGAGCGTCGGGCCGCACACCCACCGCCTGGCCGAAGGTGATTGCCTGGCCATGCGGCTCGACGCGCCCACGGCCTACCGCAACCCCACCCGCAAACGCGCGCGTTATGTGGTCGTGCTCACGCAGCCACTCTTGCGTCACATGAGGGCCACGCCATGACATCGGGCATTTCCATCCACCACCTTGAAACGCGGGTCGAACCCGATCAACTGCACCAGCTCAGCGAGGTGTTTGTCGACTGCGTGGAGGGCGGCGCCTCGGTCAACTTCATGGCTGGCTTTTCAATGGCACAGGCGCTGGCTTTCTGGCAGCAGGTGGCGCAGCAGGTGCAGCGGGGTGAACGGGCGCTGCTGGTGGCGCAAGACGAATCAGGCCGCATCGTCGGCACGGTGCAGCTCGCGCTGAGCCAGCCTGACAACCAGCCGCACCGTGCCGACGTGAACAAGCTGCTGGTGCACCGCCGCGCCCGCCAGCGCGGCGTGGGCGAGGCCTTGATGCGCGCGGTTGAAAACCTGGCCCGAGCAAGAGGCAAAACCCTGCTCGTGCTCGACACCGCGAGCGACGCCGCCGAGCGCCTTTACCTGCGCACGGGTTGGCTGCTGTGTGGCCACATCCCGGGCTTCGCGCTGATGCCCGACGGGTCGCCCACCGGCACCACCATCCTCTACAAGAGCCTGTAGCCTGAGCGGGTGAGAGTTTTTTGGTTTGCGCCCCATCCCCCCCCGTTCGCCCTGACCCGTCGACAAGCTCAGGACAGGTTTCGCTTCGCGAATCGAAGGGTCAGGGCGAACGGAAATCGAAATACTCTCAGGCTCTGAGCGGGCGCTTAACGCCCCAGCGCCTTGACACTGCCGCACTCGGCGCCGTGATCGGCCAGAATGCGCGGCATTGCAACTGGCGAGGTGACGAATGCTCCAGCGTGTGTGGCGGTGCCTGACGGCGAGCTTGATCTGCGCCAGCGCGTGTGTTGCAGCGCTCGCCGCTGAGCCCGCCTCCACCGAACCTTGCATCGAGCGTGTGGCCGACGCAAGCTCGGCCCCGGCTCCGCGGCTGGCGCGCTTGCAGTACCGCTGCCTCGCGCTACCGAACGGCCAGCGTGTGCTGGTCGGCGAGGCCGGCCTGAAACACCCGCGCACCGTGCTGCTGGTGCACGGCCTGGGCAACAACGCACACCGCGATTGGGAGACAGTGGTCTCCGCGCTGGCGGTCGACTTCCATGTGGTCGCGCTCGACCTGCCGGGCTTTGGCGCCTCGCCGGGCGTGCCCGAGGGGTATTCATTCCCTGCACTGGGGCGGGTGCTGGCCGAGGTGGTGCAACACACCGCGCCGGGCCAGCGTGTGCATGTGGTGGGGCACTCGCTGGGCGGCGCGGTCAGCCTCTACTTTGCCCACGCGCATGCCGACAAGGTCGATCGCCTGGTGCTGGTTGACGCGGCGGGCGTCTTGCTCAAGATGGTGTTTGCCCAGCACATCACCAGCCTGCGCACGCGGCAGGTCGGCATTGCGCCTGTCGACAACCTGCTCAAGGGCTTGAGCGAGCGCCTCAACGGCGTGCGGCGGTTTGTGTTCAACGACCTCGACAACCGATTCGACTTCAGCCGCTGGCTGTCGCAAAACCCGGGCGTGCGCAACACGCTGCTCGGCCGCTACACCCAGGTCGAAGCCGGCCTCGGCCTGGTGGAGCACGACTTCACCGCCGCCATCCGCGAGACCACCGCACCCACGACTGTGATCTGGGGGCGAGACGACCCCGTCGCACCGCTGCGCACCGGCAAGCTGCTGGCCGAGCGCATGCCCGATGCGCGCCTCAAGGTGATTGACGGCGCGGGCCACACGCCGATGCTCGAAAGCCCCGAGACCTTCAAGCGCCTGTTGTTAGAAGCCCTGAGCGCCCCGCTGGCGCCCAAGCCGGCGCCCGTGGCCCCCGAGGCCTCGCAAGGCCACGTGCTGTGCCAGAACCTAGCCGACCAGCGTTACAGCGGCAGTTTCGACAGCATCACGCTCGACAACTGCAGCGATGCGCGCATTGAAGGTGCGCGGCTGAAGCAGCTCACGCTGAAGTCGTCGTCGGTGACCCTGGAGAACAGCGTGATCGAGAGCAACGACGTGGCGCTCGTGGCACAGCGCAGCGAAGTCACCGCCACCGGCGTGCGGCTGCGCGGGCGGGTGGCTATTCGTGCCGACGACAGCCGCCTCGACCTGGCCGGCGCCAGCCTGCACGCCAGCGAACGCAACGTGGAAATGCCCACACCGAGCCGGCTGTATTTCTCGGTGAGCGACCTGCACGGCAGCGACTACAACGGAGACGCCCACCTGATCTGGCACACGCGCCCTGCCGCGACGAAGTAGGCGCGTTGTGCACTGGCGTTGTGCACTGGCGTTGTCACCACAGCGCCTTGTCAGCAAATGGTTGAACCTGTTACTGCTTGCGCGGGCGTGTTGTGTCGGCATCGACTGTGTGTACGCCGTGGCGGGTGCGTGGCGGGTGCTTGAGCGCCGGGTGGGAGCGGCACATCTGGCAACAGATGAAGTGAGCTGGCGGCTCAACCTTTCGCGCACCAGGCCGACAAGCAGGCATGGGGCCGATGCCCCGCTCACAGGACGATTGCATGTACAGGGAAGACCTCCCGCCGGCCACGTTGGTGCCGGTGCCCCGGGCACTGGAGATGTCCACGCTCGACCACGGGCTGCGAAGCAACGATTCAGACTTCGGTGCGCTCACCACGCTGGCGCCGCGCGCGCGCGCCAGCTCATCGGTCATCGCCCACAGCCTGCCGTTTTGTGTGCGTGTGGTCTGCGACGAGGCCCAACTGTTGCGTGTGCAGGCGCTGCGCCAGACGGCCTATGGCCGCCACCTGCCCGAGCAGGCCGCCGCGTTCGGCAGCGCCGACCCGCTCGACCGGCTGGACGACACCACCATCTTCTTTGCCGAAGACAAGGCCACCGGCCGCGTGGTGGGCTCGGCACGTGTGCAGAACAACCGCTCCACGCCGCTGCAGATCGAGCGCAGCGTCGAGCTGCCCGAAGCGCGGCGCGGCCAGCTGCTGGCCGAGATCACGCGCCTGTGTGTGATGCCCGGGTATGACCAGCCGGTGCGGCTGGCGCTGGTGAAGGCCAGCCACCTCTTTTGCATCGCCACGCAGATCGGCGGCGTGCTCGCGGGCTCGCGCCGCTCGCTGCTGCGCACCTACGAGAACCTGGGGTTCACCGACCTGTTTGGCGATGAACGCATGTGCCCGCTGCTGCATGCGGGGGGCTTGCCGCACCGGGTGCTGTTTCGCGACACCGTTAGTTCTGAGGCAATGGCGCGTGAGCGCCGCCACGCCGACTACGACTTCGTGTTTCGCGACTACCACCCTGACATTGCCATCTTCGAGGCCCTGGGCATGGCTCAGTCGGCGGGCTTGCGCCCGGCAGCGCCCGGCCTCTGGTCGCGGGCTGCTTAAGAGCTGACCTGCGCCGCCGGCGCCAGGTGCGCTTCCAGCATCTCGCGCAGCTGCTCGCTGCTGAAAGGCTTGGCCAGAAAGTCATCCATGCCGGCGGCGCGGCACTGCTCGCGGTCTTCCGGGAAGACGTTGGCCGTGAGCGCGATCAACGCGAGCCGCGGCAGCCCGTGTTGGGCCTCGTGCTCGCGGATGCGGCGTGCGGCCTCAAAGCCGTCCATCTCGGGCATCTGGCAGTCGAGCAGCACGAGGTCGGGGCGTGCGCCGGTGGTCTGGCACACCCGCTCGACCACGCCCACCCCATTGGCCACACGCTCTACCGCCAGCCCCAGGCGGGCGAGCGAAGCTTCGGCGACAACGGCGTTCACCTCGTTGTCTTCGGCCAGCAGCACCGTGCCCCGCAGTGCGCCCGTGCGCTGCGCCAGGGCCGGGGCCGCGGTGGGTGAAGGCGTGGGCAAGGGCGTGCTCGCCGTGCGGGGGCGTTGCAACGGCAGCGACACCTCGAAGGTCGAGCCCACGCCCAGGGTGCTGTGGTAGCTGATGCCGCCGCCCATGGCCCCGCAGATGGCGCGCGTGATGCTCAGGCCCAGGCCGGTGCCGCCGAACTTGCGGGTGTTGGAGCTGTCGACCTGCACAAACGGCTCGAAGATGCGGTCGCGCGCGGTCGGCGCAATGCCCACGCCAGTGTCTTCAACCCGGATCAGCACCCCCTGGCCGCCGTTGGTTTCGGTCACCCGCACACGCACCGTGCCGCGTTCGGTGAACTTGACCGCATTGCCCACCAGGTTGAGCAGCACCTGGCGCAGGCGAAACGGGTCCATCAACACGCGGCAAGGGCGCGGCAGGTCGAGCGTGCTGGTCAACAACAAGCCCTTTTCCAGCGCGCCGGGGGTGCACATCTCGATGGTGTCGTCGACCAGTTGTGCGAGGTCGATCTGCTGCGGGTGCAGGTCAACGCCCTGCGCACCGAAGCGCGAGTACTCCAAGATGTTGTTGATCAGCCCCAGCAGGTGCTCGCCGCAGCGGCGTATCACCGTGATGCCCTCGGTCGGGTTGCTCGCCGGCGCGCCGCCCAGCAGCATGCTCGACATGCCCAGGATGCCGTGCAAGGGCGTGCGCAACTCGTGGCTCATGTTGGCCACGAATTCGTTTTTGGCGCGGTTTTCGCGGCGCGCCAGCTCCAGCGCCTGCGACAGCTGGCGGGTCAGCTCTTCGTTGGTGAAGCGCAACGTCAGCATCTCGACGATATGCCGCTCGGAGCGGCGGGTGGCCAGCAGCAACAGCGCATAAAACACCAGGATGGAAAACGCGCCGTAGACGCCGAGGCTGTCACCGCGCGACAGCATCATGGCCGCGCCGGGCAGCTGCATCGGCGCGGTGTAGGCAATGCAGCAGGGCCAGTCGGCGTGCAGCACAAAGGCGGCAATGGCGGTCACACCGGCGAGCGTGGCGACCACGATCGTCATGGTGGCGGTGTCGCCCGCGGGCATCAGCCACACACCGGCCGCGCCCCACACCAGGCCGTCGAAAAACAGCATGGCCTTGCCCCACTGCAGCCACATCAGAGAGTCGCTTTGGCGGCGCAGAAACATGCGGCCGTGAACGATGCGTGGCACCACCACCACCACCTTGAGCACCACCCACCACAACAGGGTTTGGTCGGAGACGATGCCGCGCAGGTGCAAGGCCAGCGCGATGGCAAACGCCGTGGCGGCGAACACCGCCACCGAGGTCTGCTCGAAGATCATGGCCATCTGCGCAGCGCGAACGCGTGCCCGGATGTCGGGTGCGACATCTCGCATGGCGAGCGTTGGGGCAGCGGCGGCCATTGGCGAGCAATGTACTCGTCTTGGTGCACGCTGCAGGGGCCGCGTGCCCCCTAGGTCAGCTCAACTCAGCTCAACTCAGCCCAGGAACAACACCGCCGCAATCGCCACCGCCGCAGGCAGGGCCTGCACGTACAGGATCTTGCGGGTGGCGGTGGCCGCACCGTAGAGGCCGGCGACCAGCACACAGCCCAGGAAGAACAGCGCCACGGGCCGGCCGCTGGCGCCGAGCATCAAGCTCCAGATCAAGCCCGCCGCCAGAAAGCCGTTGTACAGCCCCTGGTTGGCGGCCAGCACCTTCGACTCGGCGGCAAACGCAGGCGTGGTGCCGAACACCTTGCGGCCCTTGGGCGTGTCCCAGAGGAACATCTCAAGCACCAGGATGTAGACGTGGATCAAGGCCACCAGGCCAATGAGGATGGAGGCAATCAGCATTCGGTTCTCCTGTGGGGCGTCAAATTGTCAACTCGGCAGAGCC
>JBKJJF010000316.1:0-25836 GCA_046598195.1 Rhizobacter sp.
CGATTCAGGCCTTGGCTACACTGACCCTCTCACTTGCCGCCCCATCATGACCGGACTCAGCGCCCAAACCCCTCAGCCGACGGCGATCACCGTGCACCAGCAATCGCGGGTGCTGGAGGTGGGGTTTTCTGATGGGCTGCAGTTCCGCATCCCCTTTGAGCTGATGCGTGTTTATTCGCCATCGGCCGAAGTGAAGGGCCACGGCCCGGGGCAAGAGGTGCTGCAAACCGGCAAACGCTTGGTTGAGGTGGTCAGCTTGGAGCCGGTGGGCAATTACGCCGTGCAACCCACGTTCTCCGACGGCCATAACACCGGCATCTTTTCGTGGGACTACCTGCACTTCCTGGGCTCGCAAGAGGCCGACCTGTGGCGGCAATACGAAGCCCGATTGCAGCAAGCTGGCGCAAGCCGCGACCAGGCCATGCCCGCACCTGCGGCCTCTGCCTGCGGGCACACCCACTGAATACAAGGTAGCACTGACCATGAGCGGCACCCATTTCGGTTTTCAGCCCGTCGACGAGACAGAAAAAGCCAAGCGTGTACGCGGCGTGTTCGATTCGGTCGCCTCGCGTTACGACGTGATGAACGATCTCATGTCGATGGGCCTGCACCGCGCCTGGAAGGCTTACACCGTGGCTGTCGCTGCGCTGCGCGAAGGCGACAAGGTGCTCGACATCGCGGGGGGCACCGGTGACCTGGCGCGAGCCTTCGCGAAGAAGGTGGGCCCACGAGGCACCGTCGTTCACACCGACATCAACGAAGCCATGCTGCGCCAGGGCCGGGAGCGGTTGCTCGATGAAGGTTTGGCCTTGCCGACCTCGATCTGCGACGCCGAATCATTGCCTTTCGCCACCGGTGGCTTCGACCTGGTGAGCGTGGCCTTCGGCCTGCGCAACATGACCCACAAAGACAAGGCGTTGGCCGAGATGTGCCGTGTGCTGCGCCCCGGTGGACGCCTGCTGGTGCTGGAGTTTTCGAAGGTTGCCGCGCCGCTGGAAAAGGCCTACGACTGGTACTCGTTCAAGGTGCTGCCGCGCATCGGCCAATGGGTCGCCGGCGACGCTGACAGCTACCGCTACCTGGCCGAATCCATCCGCATGCACCCCGGCCAGCAAGAGCTCAAGGCCATGATGAAAACGGCCGGCTTCGGCCATGTGGACGTGCATAACTTGAGCGCCGGGGTGGTGGCGCTGCACGTGGGCATCAAGTGTTAGTGAGCTGGTTGGTGCCGCGGCCAATGCCGTGGTACTCGAAACCGAGTTCCTTCATCAGCGCCGGCTCGTAAAGGTTGCGCCCGTCGAACACGATGGGCTGCTTGAGCAGGCTCTTGATTTGCTCGAAGTCGGGGCTCTTGAACTCGCGCCATTCGGTGAGGATCAACAAGGCATCTGCGCCTTCCAGTGTGCTCGCCACGTTGTCGACGATGCTCAGCGCCTCAATGTGGCTCAGCACGCGGCGGGCCTCTTCGGCAGCGGCCGGGTCGTAGGCCACGATCGTGGCGCCCATGCGGGCCAGTTGTGCAATCACTTCGCGGCTGGGGGCGTCGCGCATGTCGTCGGTGTTGGGCTTGAAGGCCAGGCCCCACATCGCGAAGCGGCGGCCGCGCAGGTCGGAGCCGAAGCGCGCCACAACCTTGTCGACCAGCACCGTCTTTTGCCGCGCATTGGCGCGGTCGACGGCGTTGAGCACCATCAGATCGATGCCGTATTCTTTGCCGGTGCGCATCAGCGCGTTCACGTCTTTCGGGAAGCAGGAGCCACCGTAGCCGGTGCCGGCGTAAAGAAACTGGTAGCCGATGCGCGGGTCGCTGCCAATGCCCTTGCGCACGAGCTCGATGTCGGCGCCGACCTTCTCGGCCAGCAGCGCCAGCTCGTTCATGAAGCTGATGCGGGTGGCGAGCATCGAGTTGGCAGCGTACTTGGTGAACTCGGCGCTGCGCACGTCCATCACCAACAGGCGCTCGTGGCTGCGAATGTAGGGCGCGTAGAGCGCGCGCATCAGCAGCACCGAGCGTTCGTCGTCGGCGCCGACCACGATGCGATCCGGGCGCATGAAGTCTTCAACGGCCGCACCTTCCTTCAGAAACTCGGGGTTGGAGACCACGGCGAAATCAACGGTCTCGCCGCGCTTGGCCAGCTCTTCGGCGATGACGGCCTTGACCTTGTCGGCCGTACCGACTGGCACGGTGCTCTTGTCGATCACGACCTTGTAGTCGGTCATGTAGCGGCCGATGCTGCGTGCCGCGGCCAGCACGTACTGCAAGTCGGCCGAGCCGTCTTCGTCGGGCGGTGTGCCGACACCGATGAACTGCATGGTGCCGTGGTTGATGGCGCGCTCGACATCGGTGGTGAACTGCAGCCGGCCTGCGCTGACGTTGCGCTGGACAATCTCTTTCAGGCCCGGCTCATAGATCGGGATGCCGCCGTCATTGAGCACCTGGATCTTCTTTGCGTCCAGGTCCAGGCAGACCACGTGGTTGCCCATCTCGGCGAGGCAGGCGCCTGTGACGAGACCCACATAGCCCGTTCCAATAATCGTTACCTTCATCAATCGATCTCCGCTGAGTTTCTCGCTGATGGACGCCGGCCTGGTACCCGGTGTCTACAATCCGTGCGCGACGAGAGACGCCTGCGCTGCGAGTGATGCCGGATGTTGCCAGCAAGTGATTGCAGCCTCCCCCCCTTGGACAGAGGGTTTCCCCTGGCAGGCTGCAGCACCGCGACTGAATGCGTCACGCTGCGCCCCTCGTCATCACCGTGTCACGATGAACTTGAAAGCCGCGATGCCTGAGAAGCAAGACAAGTACGTGTTGATTTCGCCGTGCCGCAACGAAGCCGACTTCATGCGCCAGACGCTCGACACCGTGATCGGCCAGTCGCTTCGGCCCGCCAAGTGGGTGATCGTCGACGATGGTTCGACCGACGAGACCCCGGCCATCCTGGCCGAGTACGCCAAACAACATGACTGGATTCAGATCGTGACCCGCGCCGACCGCGGGCATCGGGCGGTGGGCCCCGGAGTGATCGACGCGTTTTACTCCGGCTACACCACCATCAACCCGGATGAGTTCGACTACCTCTGCAAGCTCGACCTCGACCTGCGCCTGCCCCTGCGTTACTTCGAGACGCTGGTGGAGCACATGCTGGCCAACCCGCGCATCGGCACCTGCAGCGGCAAGGCCTACCTGATGCGCGACGGCGAGATCATCAGCGAACGGCATGGCGACGAAAACTCGCTGGGTATGACCAAGTTTTACCGGGTCAGCTGCTTCACGGAAATTGGCGGCTTCGTGCGCGAGGTCGGCTGGGACGGCATCGACGGCCACAAGTGCCGCATGAAGGGCTGGACGGCCATCAGCTGGGACGAGCCGGAGCTGCGTTTTGTGCACCTTCGGGTGATGGGCGCCAGCCACAAGGGCATCTACACCGGCCGATTCCGCCAAGGGTACGGCCAGTACTACATGGGCACGGGCTTCTGGTTTCTGGCGGCCAGCGTGTTGTCCCGCCTGAACCAAAAACCTTACGTTTTGGGGCAATTGAGCGTGCTTTGGGGTTGGATATGGAGTGCTTTGCAAGGCAAGGCGCGCTTCCACGACCCCGAGTTCAGGCAGTTTCTGAGGGGATACCAACGGCGAGCCTTGTTGGTCGGCAAAAAACGTGCGACCGAGGAGTGCTCCAAAAACGCCACACCCAGCACGCCGCTGACGCCTTAGGCCTCCCGGGGCTTACCCTGAATCAGCCGCGCCGAGCCCCTCGGCATGCGGGTTAGCCCCTTGAATTTGCTTACCGCTTGCGACAATTGCGCCGCTTTCGAGCCGACGTCTGCTCAGAAAATGTCAGCCATCCCACCGATGGAGGTGCCGGTTAGCACGTGTCACGACATTTCTGGTCATGAAGTGAGCAGATACCAGCCGGCACGCAACCTGCACCATCGGTGAACCGAGACGGCCGCGACAAGCAAACCACCATGACTGCACGGAATACACGAGTGACGATGAGCAAGCTGTGGTTCTCGGCGGGAGCACTCGCCCTGTTGGGTGGCTGCGGTGCAGGTGGATCCGACTCGGAGCAAGCCTCCAACATCCCGCCCGTCGCTGGTCAACCCGCACCGGCTCCCGTGCCGAACCCGCCAGCCCCCAGCCCGGCCCCGAGCCCGTCGCCCAGCCCGGCTCCGGCTCCGGCTCCGGGTGTGACGGCGACCTACTACGTCTCTGATTGCCAAGCCGGTGCTGCCGTCGGTTGCCAGCAGGGCAGCGATGCGAACCCCGGCACCCAGTCGGCCCCGAAGCAGACTCTGGCGGGCATCGATGTGAACACACTGGGGGCGGGCTCGCGCCTGCTGTTCGCCCGCGGCGGCGCTTGGTCGAACTTCACACTTTCCTTGGAGAGCGTCCACGCCACGCCGGCCAATCCGCTGGTGATCGATGCCTATGGCAGTGGTGTGGCACCTCTGTTCAGAACTGCGAGCTACAACACCTTCAACGTCGGTGGCCGCTGGGGCAACACCACAAACGATGGCGGCTACACCATCCGCAACGTTCGCCTGGACGGTATGGGTACCGCCGAACGCGGCCTCTGGTTCGTGCAAAACGTGCGCGGCATCACGCTCGAGAACGTGGACATCGAGAACTACCGCTTCGGCATCGAGTCGTCGCAGGGCGCTCCGCACGGCGTGACCGGCCTGACCATCCGCAACTCGCGCATCAACAACAACCGCTCGATGGGCGTGCTTGGCAGCTACAGCGATTCGTTGATCGAGAACAGCTCTTTCCAAGGCAACAACTTCACCGGCAGCAGCTTCAACCACGCGATCTACTTCTCGCACGGCAACAACGTGACCATCCGCAATAACATGTTCACCGCCAACTCGGTGGTCAACGGCGTTTGCCTGGGTGGCAACGTGACGGCCCACGGCGTCATCGATGGTCTGCTGATCGAAGGCAACACGATCCGCCAGACGGCCGCCGCCGTGTCCTGCTATGGCTTCTCCATCACCAATGGCTACGACACCGCCGAGGTGTTCCGCAACGTGGTGATCCGCGGCAACACCATCATCAATGTGGGTATGACCAGCATCGCGGCCAACGCGGCACCTGGCATCCTGGTCGAGAACAATCGAGTCATCAACACCCAGGCCACGTCGCAATACGGCATCTGGGTGCCGGCCAACGGGGGTGCCAGCTCGACGGACGCCGCGGATCGCGACGCCATTGTGCGCAACAACACCATCTGCTTCGTGCAGACCCAGGGCAGCGTGGCCGTTAGCGCCAATGTGCCGGGTGCGCAGGTGAGCAACAACACCGTAATCACCGGCGCCAGTGCGTTGACCGGTGTTTGTGTGCCCTGACGCGTGGCTGAGCCGTTGCGCCAGGTTTCTGGCCAAGGGCCTTTAGTGCCAACACCCTCGTAGGTAGAATTCGACCGACAGGTCGGGGTCTATCGCACTCGCCTGCAAACCGCTGCTTCTGTTTCTCGAGTGTGGGTCGCTGCCGCACACTCGAGAACTCGCAAGTTTCTTGGCGAATCAGGTGGGCATGACACATGGTCAGTTTCTTTTCGCGTGACCTGCCTGTCACTCAAACGCTAGAGGGTATGCGTCGTGGCGCTACCGTGGTCGCGTTCGTCGCCGGCTTCTGTGGCGTCGCGTGTTCGACCGC
Organism: Rhizobacter sp.; assembly: GCA_046598195.1. Classification (GTDB taxonomy): domain Bacteria; phylum Pseudomonadota; class Gammaproteobacteria; order Burkholderiales; family Burkholderiaceae_C; genus Rhizobacter. The sequence continues at coordinate 5,657 of JBKJJF010000316.1, forward strand.
GGCTGAAGGTACAGACGCTGTTGAGTCACATGCCGCAGACCGGGTGTATTACTTCTCTGATTGCCAGGCGGGGGCGGCGCCGAACTGCGTGCCGGGTGACAACTCAAACTTGGGCACCAGCGTCTCGGCTCCTAGACAAAACCCCTCCGGGCTCAATGTCAAGATGCTGCCTGCCGGCACGCGCTTGTTGTTCGCCCGCGGCGGTGCGTGGTCGAACTTCGCGTTGTCCTTGGAGAACAGCAACGCAACGCCCACCAATCCACTGGTGCTTGATGCCTACGGCAGTGGCGCCGTGCCGTTGTTTAAAACCGCGGGTGGCAACGCCATCGCCATCGGTGGCCGCTGGGGCAATACGTCCAACGACGGTGGCTACACCATTCGCAATCTGCATCTGGATGGCATGGGCACCGCCGAGTGGGGCATCTGGCTGGTGCAGAACGTCCGCAACGTCACGCTCGACAACGTTGATGTCACAGGCTTCAAGATCGGCGTGCATTCTTCAAGCGGCAGCCCACATGGTGTGACCGAGGTGGCCGTGCGCAACTCGCGCATCAACCGCAACCGCTCAATGGGCATGTTGGGTAGCTTCACCGATTCGGTGATCGAGAACAACAGCTTTGAAGGCAACAACTTCAGCGGCAGCAGTTTCAACCACGCCATCTACCTCTCTGGCGGGTCGCGTAACGTCATCCGCAAAAACACCTTCACCGCCAACTCGGTGGTCGACGGCGTGTGCCTGGGCGGCAACGTCACGGTTCACGGCGTCATTGACGGGCTGCTGATCGAGGGCAACACGATTCGACAGAAGGCCGCCAAGGTGTCCTGCTACGGCGTTGCCGTCACGGCGGGGTACGACACGGCAGAGGAGTTCCGCAACGTCGTGATCCGGGGTAACACCATCGTGAATGTCGGCATGACTGCCATTGCGGCGAACTCGGCGCCGGGCATCCTGGTGGAGAACAACAAGGTCATCAATACGCAGGACACGCAGCAATACAGCATCTGGATTCCGGCCAACGGCAAAGCAAGCTCCAAAGACGCCGTCGATCGCGATGCCATTGTGCGCAACAACACTGTCTGCCTCGTTCACCAGCGCAACAGTGTCGCTGTCAGCGTCAATGTGCCTGGTGCTCAGGTGAGCAACAACACCGTGCTTACCGGCTCGGCGGCACTCGCGAAAGCCTGTGCAGTTCAGTGAGGAGTGGCCCTCTGCGTTACTTCAGCTAGGGGAACTCATTCGCGTGTGGCCGCGAAAGACAGTGAACCGGCCTTTGCGACACTCCGCGCGAGCAGATCGAGTGGCCGCTTGCCGGCCACCTTCCTCATCAGGTTAGAGGTTCGCGTGTAGCTCCACTCCAGCACCGAGAGAGCAGACTTTGCGCTGACTCGCCAAGGCCAACCCTCAGGCCCTGGAAACCCCATCTCGGGGATCGACTGCGTGTAATGCCAGTCGGGCCAGAACCGCAGGCCGCCAAACCCAGCCATGCGGAACGTCCAGAGCAGTCCCGCGTGTGTCATGTGATTGAAGCTGGCACGGTCGTGGAACCCGTACACGAAGGCAGACGTGCCGAAAAACTGGCCGCCTTGCGTGAGCACGCGGCGTGCCTCGAGTGCCGCGAGAAGAGGTGAGGCCAGGTGCTCGTATACCGCCATCGACGTGTAGAGATCGAAACTGCCGTCGGCAAACGGAAGGTTGTGCGCATCGGCGAGCACATGGGGGCCGCGGCCACGCACATCGACATCCGTACCGACGTACCTGAACCCGCGCTTTGTGAAATACCCTTCGCAGCGCCGCTCTCCGCAGCCGATCTCGATAAGCCAGCGTCCGTCACCTTGCTCACCCGGGATGGACGCCAGGCGCGCGTCGAGGTGATGCGGCAGGTCGTTCGCTGCTAGTGGCTGTGGGAGATCAAACCGAAGCGCGTCCAGTTCATCCCAAATTTCTGTCCAAGGCAGGTTCACTTGGAACCGCTCTGGGGCGACGCGCATATCGACCACCCCATTTTTGATCGGGTAGCGATGGTGACCGTCCTTGCTTTCGAGGGCATCACCTTTGCGCACGAGTCCTTGTAGTGACCGGGGGCAGCGCATTCTTGGCAACAAACTGTCGATCGAAACGGGTTGGATCGCTTGCGCCGAACTCACCGGGGCACTCTGAGGGTGGCTCAACGTAGCGTAGTTTGATATGGACATGTGCCACTCCTGTGTAGACAGGAATAGTGCGCGCGCACCGTGACAGGATCAGGTACCTCTGAGCGTGTCATGGGCTTTTCGGGCGTTGCCCCCCGGAGTGAGGGCGGCTGATGGGGCAATAGCGTGAGTTACATTCAATCCCCGGGCGTCAGCTGTTGCAAGGACGCCTCAACCGATACGGACGCAGTGGTTGGTATTGCACGCTGCCCGCAAGTCCTCAGCCGTGAGGCGCCGCTGAATCAAGGCATACAAATGCTGCAGATTTTTAGCGGCCATCGTCGCATCGGTGTCACCGACCGCTGCTATACACCGCACTACACAATCGAGTAGCGCAACCCGTCCAGGTGCTGCGCTTTCGGGCTGAACTACGAATCGAATGAATTCAAATAAATCGTTGAGGCGGCGCAGCATTTTTGCGGCCCTGTGGGCGGGCGGCGGCCACACACTGGGCCAGATTCTTCGCTTGGCCGGTAACCTGGTGTTGACCCGGTTTCTGATGCCGGAGGCATTTGGAATCATGAGTGTGATCTCGGCACTCATGATGGCGCTCTACCTGCTGTCCGACATTGGCACCGGTGTTTCGATCGTGCAAAGCAAGCGCGGGAGCGAAAAAGACTTTCTCAACACAGCGTGGACGCTTCAAGTCATCAGAGGCGCGGCGCTATGGCTGGTTGGTATTTCGGTATCACTTGTCATTGCTTTTGGGCAAAAGCTGCACTGGTTCAGCGCAGGCACCGTCTATGCCGACCCCAGACTGCAATCGCTTCTTGTCGTGGCGAGTTTTGCGACGGTCATCAGCGGGTTTGCCTCAGTCAATATTCGCCTTGCGGAACGCAAACTGAATTTGAAAAAACTGTTTTTCATTGATCTGGTCGGTCAGATCGCGGGGCTTTCAATCATGGTTTTTGGGGCCATTTATACGGGCTCTCTCTGGAGTCTCGTCATTGGCGCTTTGACTCAAGCCGCAGTCCGTTGCATTTTGAGCCACATCGTTCTGGATGGCGAGCGCGCCAAATTCAGATTGGAGCGCAGCGCCCTGAAAGAGTTGATTGCGAACGGGAAGTGGGTATTGTTGTCGTCAGTTTTGGGGTTTCTGGCGGTGAATGGAGATCGGGTGCTCCTTGGCGGAATGATAGATAGCACGACGATGGGTTTCTATTCCATAGCCATGGGTTTATCAGGCATCGCCGTTTCAGCAATATCCGTAATTTACAGCAAGGTTGTTTTTCCGTCGCTGAGTGAAGTGGTGCGAAATAATATAAGCGACCTGGGCCGTGCATATAAGAAATTTCAAGCGATGGCTGATTTGGCCATTGGATCGATAGCTGGAGTTTTTTTCATACTAAGCCAGTCAATTGTTGGACTTCTGTATGACGATCGCTACAAAACAGCAGGATACATATTGGGCATTCTCTGTATCGGCACGCTTGGGGAGAGATTCAGAGTTGTTGAGCAAATCTACCTCGCCACGGGGCGCACAGCATTGGTCGCTTACGCTATGATTCCAAGGGTATGTATCTTGATCATCGGTATTCCGTTTGGGTATTCCATTTGGGGTTTGAACGGGGCCTTGGGAGCCATTGTACTTAGTCAGTTTTCTTCTTGGCCCCTGGCCATATGGTTTCGTTCCACATTAGGCTTGAACAACTTCCGGCGTGACTTACTTCTTCCACTGGCGGTTTGCTTTGGCTTGCTACTGGGCTGGGTGTTACTCTTGGCGCTGCAGCTGATTCGTTAGAAGCATTTGCTCACTTCATCGCTCGCCGCGAACAAGGCGTGAACTACAAAAGGGGTAGAGGGTAGGGCCAGTGCGTGTGCCAAAACCAAAATCAAAAAAGAGAATGACGCATCGCTGGCCGAGCAGGAGTTTGATTGAATGATGGCCGTCTTCAGTATGGAGGATGAGTGCGAAAGCTGATGGCGCGTAGTCCGTCCAGCGAACCAAATTTTTTCCGCCAGAAACTGAGCGTGATGTGTCATCGCGCAGGCGTTTGATGAGCCCGTGCAAGGTCTCCCGCCAACCAGACCGGTTCTGCGATCGCTGACCGATTTTCGGAAACCGCGTAGAGCACACGGTCGGCAACAGCAGACCAGGTCAGCACCTCACTGACGTAGCGGATGCCTTCTCGACCAAACGATGCCGCCATGGCGGGGTCGCTCAGCAGGCGGGTCAGGCTTTGGGCCAAAGCCTCAGGGCTTCTCTCATCGCTCAACAAACCACTTTTCCCGTCTTCAACGATGTCCGGCAGCGCCCATTCGCGGAAGCCGGCGATGGGAAGCCCCGCCATGGCCGCCTCGGAGTAAACCAGTCCCCATGTTTCACAGACGGAGGGCATGCAAAACACACTGGATTCGAGGAACAGGTTTTGGAGGCGCGCCCTTTGCGCCTCGTCATCCTTGGCCAGAAAGCCGACAAAGTTGATACCCGCTTGTGATGGGGCCGGGTTGTTGTCGGGGCCCACGATGGTCAGCGTGGCATGCGGGACAATTTTTTTGACGATGGCGAAGGCCTCAAGCAGCAAGGGGCCGCCCTTGCGCAGCCAGTCGCGCCCGACAAAAAGGATTTCGCCTTTTTTGTAGCGCTCCGTCGCGAGAGAAGGAGGTTTCGAAAACGAAACGGCAGCACCTGCGCCAATCGGGAAGATGTTGGATCTGTCGTACTTGAAGTCTCTGGCGATGGAATCGGCGGCGTAACTGGAGAGGGTGAGTATTCCTGTTGCGGCGTGAATGGTTCTGTATTGGTTTTGATACAGACTGTCGTAAGACTCTTTGGGCATCTCTGAATACCCATAGCTTCCGAACTTGAAAGCGTCGGCCAAAGAAAGATCCATGAAACGAAAGCGGCGCACATCCAGCGTCGAGTCGACCTCGGGGCTGTGAAATGCGTACACCACGTTGGCCCGGGAGGGGCAGGTTCGAAGGAACGCGCCCATCTCGCCTTCGCTCTCTTCGGCCCAGCGCTTTGGCTTGGGAACCCCCATCTTGTCTTTGAGTTTCCGCAGGAGCCGATGGGCGGGGTCGAGGAATGAGGGGCCCTGAAGCGAAGCTCGGCGGAGGTTGTTGGGGTCGACGGCACCCGACAAGGCGCCTCGCTGCTGAAGCTCAAGGCACAAAGCGCGTGAGATGCCCGACATCGTCCACTCGGACCACGGGTCTGCGGGCATCACCATCAAGACCTGGGGGGATGCAGCGTGTGCGCGCGGGACTGGCATGGTTGGATCGTCCTCTGTCAGGGCGTTGGTCAGTTGCTTGTCCCGTGCGTGACTTGGGGCATGCCCGCGACGGGCAGGTAGCGCTTCGTCGCCTTTTGGTAGAAGAGTTTTTGCAATGCGCGAACCGCGGGCCCATGGTTTGGTTGCAGCGGCATGACGAGCCGTTCGGCCACGTTCGCATACCCGAGCAAGCCCACGACGAGCGCGTGACGAAGCAACTCTGCCGCAGGCGCCGCTTCTTTTTTGCGGTTGATGAAGACGGTGTTGCAGAAGGTCACGTGGCCGCGGGCTTCGAAGGCCACGTTCGCGGTGTTGGCTCGCCAGCGCTCTGGTTTCAGATCGAGCACCTCGAAGCCGTGCTCGTACATGTAGGCGAGCACCACATGGATGTGGGGCTCGCCTTCGTAGAAAGGTTCGGCGCGCAGCTCCATCTCGACGAGCGAGACCGCGTCCAGTGCATCGCCGAGTGATTTGATGATGGAAAAATCAGCACCTTCGAGGTCGGTGCGCACGTAGTCCCAGTGGTCGACCTGGTGGCTGCGAGCCACATCGCTCAGCGTGACCGCTTGGACGTGGTGCTCCTGCTTGACCTTGTAAAGGTGCTGCAAGGCGTAGGCCTCCACGAGTTCTTTTTTCGGCTCCAGCGTTGAGGACACGCCGGTGACCACCCGCTGGACGAACCGCACCGGCCCGGCTTGTGCTGCCACTACGTCCTTGAGCAGAACAACAGCGCCCACCGCACCGCCGTCGCTCCCCGGCGAGACAGCATCGAGGCTGAAGATCCGAACCTGTTGGACCAGGTTCTCGGGTATGGAGAAGTGATCATCGAGGGAGCCGAGAACCGCCAGTTCTATCCGGGGGTCTAGTGAGGCTTGAAGGCTCGAAAGATCGACACTGCCGTCCAGAGGCACGGGCGTGGAAGTGCGGTGCTTTGAGGAGAAATCGAGTCGCACACCCAGGTGAGACAGGAGTGGGTTCAACAGGTTGATCAATCTTTGTCTTTTCCTCATCTTTTCACCGCACGTTTGTTGGGGCGAGAGACAGTGATTGCAGGCTCAGGCGCGCGGCACGCTCGCCAGCTCGGACTGAATCACCGCTGCGACCCGAAGCGCGTTTGCGGCGATGGTCAGGCTTGGGTTGGTGCCGCCGCTCGATGGGAAGAACGAGGCGTCAACCACATAGAGGTTCGATAGGCCATGGGCCCGGTTGTTCTTGTCGAGCACGCTGGTGGCGGGGTCGTCGCCAAAGCGGCATGTGCCGCAGACGTGGCCGAAGTTGATGTTGTTGTCTCTCGACAGGACGATGGTTTGATGAGGCGCCAACGCCTTGGCCAGAATGCCTCTGAAAGCCTGGACGCGTTGTTTGAGTTCGTCGGTGTAGCGGTACTCGAAACGCATGCCGTTCTTGGCGCTCGGGTCGGCGATGACCCGGTTGTCTCGATAGGGCAGATCCTCCACGATAGTCGCCCAGATCGCTGCGTTCTTGAAGTTGAACGCGTGATAGAGAACCAGGGCCACCACACGGATCACGGGGCTGGAGATCTTGCGCCACCACACCGGGTGGGGGCTCGCAAGCTTTTTCCACCAGGCGCGGTCTTTCTGGGCGACGTCACGCATGTACTGCATGATTTGCCCCGGCACGACGGCAGCACCCAGCGTCTGGAAGGTGCCGAGCTTTTTGCCGCCTGAGGCGTAGAAGTCGTTCATCGCCAATGACTTGGCGGGGCCGTCGCCCGACAGGCGTTTGAGGGGCGCCACCGCGATGAAATCGCTGACGTGGAACATCAGGTTGCGCCCGACCATGCCCGAATCGTTGGCGAGCCCGTTCGGCCAGGCCGCGTTCTTCGAGTTCAGCAGGATCACCGGTGACATGTAGGCGCCCGCGGCGAGCACGAGGGCCCGCGCCTTGATCGAGATCTCGACGTCGCGCCAACGCGCTACCACCTGGGTCACGCTCTGCCGGTCGGCTTCGAGCCGGAGAACTTCGCACTCCACGAGGATCTTGGCCTGGAACAGCCGCAACGCGGGCAGCAGGGCCACGTGGGCTGCGTCGCTCTTGCATTCGCGCAGGCAGCGCCCTTCCGTGCACCCCTGGCAGCCCTTCACAAACTCGTAGCCGACGTGAATGCGATAAGGGTGCAGCCCCAGGCTGGTGAACGACTCGCTCAGGTGCTGATCGCGCGCGCTCAGCGCCGGGGGCTCAATCAGGCTGGTTTTGCCGGCAGACCCAAGTGGGTCAGGCGTGCCACGCACACGGTAGAGCTGCTCTGCCCGTTCGTAGAAGGGCTGCAGTTCCTCGTACGAGATGGGCCAGCGTTCGGGCAGCGTCGAGTCTGACACGTCGGGGTAGTTGGTCCGGGGTGTGAAGTCGGTGGGCGAAAACCGCTCCAGCCCGGCCGCATAGAGCAAGGTGCTCCCGCCGGTTCCGCAACCCAGCGGGGCAAAAAATTCAATGTTGCCAAAGGTCGTCGAGCCCTGCAGGCGCTCGGGCCAATGCCCCGCCTTCAGGCGCGCTTCGGCGCTGTCGTCGGACGGGCCCTGCCCGCCTGGCGCAGACGGTGCTTGGTCGCCTTGCTGCAGGAAGAGCCCTTTTTCGAGGAAGAGCACGCGCCGGCCAGACTTCGCCAGCTCGTAGCCGGCCGTCGAACCACCCATCCCGGTGCCGATGACAACGACGTCCCAGGTGACACCCGACGGGTCGTCCGGTGTGTACTCGGCGTCAGTCAATGCGAGCCCCCGATGGCCTTGGAGACCAGGCGCTTGAGGCGCGTGCGCAGCCCCGCACGGTCTTCGACTTCCATGGTGCTCTGGGCGAAAGTCTGCCCGTGGGGTCCGCTGCGTGGCAGGCTCGCGACGAAGGCTGCGTGGCGATAGACCTCGGCCGGGCTCTCGCCTACGTCGCTCATGCGTGTGCGAACCATGCCCGGGATCAACTCGTTGATCAGCACATCGGGGTATTTGGTGCTGTCGATTTCGCCAGCCAGGGCTCTGCTGAACGAACGCACGGCGCCCTTCGAGGCCGAATAGGCGGCACTGTTGGGGATGGGTTTGCGCCAGGCATATGACCCGAGGTTGAGGATGCGGCCGTAGCCTCGTTCCAACATGCCGGGGAGCGCTGCATGGCAGCACAAGGCCATGCCGTTCACATTGGCGCCAATGGTGTCGAGCCAATCGGTGATTGGGGCATCGAGAAACGCCCGCTTGGGGTACACGGCGGCGTTGTTCACCAAGATGTCGACCCGGCCGAGCTCGGCCTGAGCTTGTGCGAACAAGCGGGCCACGTCTTCGGGTTTGGAGACGTCGCCGACGATGAAGGTCATTCGACCGCCGGCACACTGCCGCGCCGTCTCTTCAAGGTCGGCCTGGGTGCGGCCAATACCGAGCACGCGAGCGCCATCGGCACAGAAACCCACCGCGTAGCCCCGACCCACGCCGGACCCTGCGCCAGTCAATACCACCGTCTTGTCTGTGAAACGCATGGACGCCCTCGTTTTGTTGCGGTGCAATCGGGCTTGGATTGTCTAGGGGAACGCACATCGCGTAATCCCCTCACCTTGACGGTGGCGCATTTCAAACCCGAGGCCGAATCGCAGGAATCAAAGGCCCATGGATTCAGCTTTCCTTGCGGAACAAGTACATCTTGCGGGGTGTCGGCCCCGGGAACTGTTCATGTCCTTCACCAGAATCAACACGATCCATCACCGGGAAGTTCTGTCGCATCGCGTGCTCAAAGGCTGCTTCGTTGTACCACGCGGGTACATGGGTCAGATTTCCCTTTACCAGCCAATCCTTCACGATCACGTCTTCGGGAGGTATCCATTCGATGAGGAGATTCTTCGCGCCATAACGTGCGGTCATGGCTGACAGCGCCTCAAACCGGATTCCCTGCCGCAAGTTCAGGTGGTGCTGGAGCGCGATCATCATCACCGTGTCACAGGAGAATCTCTCGTAGGCCGACGGGTACATGAGGAAGGCGCCCTGCTGGGGAGTCGGCCAGGCAACATTCATCTGGGCAATGTCAAATTTGCCCTGGCTCGCTGCAGCCAGGCCCGCGTCAACGGCGATGGCGTCAGCATCGAGGCCCATCGCGGTATGCCCCAGCTTCGCAGCGTAACCGGTGAACCAACCCTGGTTGCAGGCCAGGTCGAGCAACCGACCTGGGGGCAGCTTGTGCAGAAGCTCGATAACGGCACGAGCCTTGGGGCTGAAGCTGTCGGGGTTGTCATAGGAACCGCCCGGTTGGCCGTATTCACTCCATTGGGTTCCCAGGCGCCGAATTTCGATGGCGGCGATGTGCTTTCTCAGTGCGACCAGGAGTTGAATCGGATCTTCATCACCTTGGTGCTGCCGGATGATCTTGTTGTAGTCCCAGCAAAACCGCCCCATCAATTCAGGGTCAAACAGGCGGCGCCATTCTGCTCGCGGCTGCTGCCACATTCTCCATTCGTGCTCGGAATGCATCACCGCATGGGCAATCTGTTGGAACTTGCGGGTGGCGAACTTCATGCTACCCAGCCACAGAGGAACGTAATAACTCTTGAAAATGTCGTGCAAAAAGCGAGGGTGCAATTTCTTCCCGAGAGTGACGGAAGAAAAGTCAATATAAACAGGGCGCCCAAAGTGGAAGGAAACATTCCAGGCGTGTGGATCTTGCAGGCCCAGGTCGTGCCGATTCAGCTCAATGGCGACATCCAGGCTGCACAGAGCAGCCCGTTGGAGCATGTTCAATGTCCATTCCTGCGGGTAGCTGACGAAGGGAACGAACTCGTGGCGCACTTCCGTGGCCGGGCTCGCCGTGCCGATGTCGGTGTGGATCATTCCCGCGTTGCAGAGCGCCTCCATGGCGTTGTCTGAACGAAGCCGTTCAACGGCGAGAGACAGGTTGCCGTTGATGCGCCTGATGGCTTCGCCATTTCGCACAGACAACTTGCCCTGCTCGTCAAAACTGAACGGAGAGTCGTGGGAGATTTGCGTCATTTTTTGCCTCAGTTCTTTTAGCTTATGGGTTGAATTTGAAATGAAGGTGCCTTGGGAACCAGTGACTTCAATGGAATGAATACTGTCTTATGGCTTGCTTGCGTGCCACCACGCGCGTGGCGGGTCATCCTTCTCGTATCTGACCGCCATGCAGCGCCTCTTTTGGCGCCGAATTTTTCGCATGGCCTCCGGCCATGTCTGCCGTCGCGCTGAATTGCCTGCGCAAACGCCCCATCGGGCGCTCGATACCGTAGTACATCAGCGCGGCCACTGCCACGGTTAGTGCGCCCGCCGTGAGCGACAGCACCCACACAGACTTGCCCACCGTCGAGGCCGCCAGCGCGAGCATCGACGGGTGCACCAGGTAGATCGCATAGCTCAGCAAGCCGATCCAGCGCACTGGGCCGAGGTTGAGCCAGCGCATGACGCCCCAGCTTGGGTAGCGCACCGCGGTGATGAACACCGCAAACAGGCAGAGCCCTTGCAGGGTGTAGCCGAAGGTCTCTCGAAAGACACGCTCCCTGACCAAGAAGGTCAACAGGATGCCGAACACCGACAACGGGAAGAGCACGCGCTTCCAGGTCGACTCCGAGACTCGGGTGGTGTCGAGGGCCGGGTTGCCCCACAAGGCCAGGACACAACCGAACAGGATCGAGTCGATGCGCGTGTCGGTGCCCATGTAGGTGCGGTCGCCGTGGGCGCCCATGGAGAAAATCAGCACGCAGCGCCACAACAAGATCAAGCCGCATGCCGCGAGCAAGAAGGCCGCGACGCGGCCTCTTGAGCGCCCCCGGGAGAGCGCCACAAACAAAGCTGGGAAGGCCAGGTAGAAGTGCTCTTCGACCGCGAGCGACCAGTAGACGTCGGTGTTGGGCGCAATCGGTGCCTGCCAGCCGGCCCAGATGAGCTGGTAGTTGGTCAGGTTGAAGACTTGCCCGATCAGGTACCAGGTGTCCATCGTTCCCGCATACCAGCCGTACAGGGCGGCCGCCGCAAGCACCAGGTAGCTGGTAGGGAAGATGCGAAGCGCACGGCGCACGTAGAAGAGACGAATGCTCAAGGTGCCGGTGCGTTCGATCTCCAGCCGCATCAAGGTGGTGATCAGATAGCCCGACAGGAAGAAGAAGAGGGTCACGCCAAAGTTGCCGGGCACGAAGCGCGGCACGCCGGCCGCCATCTGCACGTGCGACACAAAAACCAGCAGGATCGCGACGCAGCGCAGTCCGTCGAGAGACGGTATCTGGAGTGGGTGAGACGCGGTGGATGTCATGGCATTGCCGGTCCGGCTAGTGGCGGGGCCGCCCGGTTGGCGCGCCTGCGCGGCTCGCGCCTTGAGGAGGGGCGTTCCGCTGGGTGACTTCGGTAATGCGCGTTGCACGCGATGTGTCGCCAGACGCGATCAAGCGCGTGTAGCCCACCGCCATCCCGGTCAGGCTCCACAAGAGGGGATAGACGAAGAAGATCGGGCTCACCGTTGCAATGATGAAAAGCACGGCAAACAGCGTTGCGAGCAGCGCACGGCCGAGCACATGGCGCTCGTCTGTTTTGTCGCTGATCTTGAACAGGCTGGCGCCCACGCCGAGCATGGCCACCACCACCGTGCCGGCAAACAGGGCCACGGAGACAAGCCCACCCTGCAGCGCAATGATCACGTAGGTGTTGACGAGGTCGATGATGCCGTCGCCCCCGCGCAAGTCTTGGATGGCCGGAGTTACGTAGAAGTCGAAGCGCCCGAACCAGGGGTTCTGGAAGATGACTTTGATGGCAACGGCCATCAGATGCTCGCGGCCATCCACGTTTCTGGCGTCCACGCTGCCTATCCATGGCAAGTGGTCAAGAATGACCCGGCCGGGGTCTGTGCCCACCAGCAGCGGGCTCATGGCGAGCAACGCGAGAGCGAGCTTGCCGATACCCGCAACGGGTGACGGCCCGAGCAACACGAACAACACCAGGATCATGCCTACACCGAGCCAGGGCGCGCGGGAAAGGGCCCCGATGATCCCGGCGACCAGCACCAGCATGCCAAGCAGTCGCATGGTGGCGTTGGGTATCAGCGTTCTGACGTAGAAGTAAAGGCCGATGGCGATGGCGCACACATAGCCGGTGATGATGGCCTGGCCGGCGGAGCCTTCGGCGCGAAGGCGCCCGGACCTGCGCAGGTAGAAAGTGCTGCCGCCCGGCACGCCCAGCGCCTCATCGACCGACGCATAGAGCAGCCAGCCGCGCAAGAACTCGACGGCGACGATGGCTGAGAACACCATCGCCCCCACGATGAAAGCGCCCATCACATCGCGGTAGTCCTTCAGGGTCTTGAGCGAGCGGCTTGCGACGTAGTAAATCAAGACGGTGTCGGTGAACGCATAGAAGACGCTCTCCCGCACGACAGCCGTGAAGGTGCGGTGCGGCAGCGACAGCAGCAGGTCCAGGGCGAGATAGGCCAGCAGCAGCTTGTCGCACAGCAGCCTACCGAAAGGCACGACGTCGGGCTCCTTGCGCAAGCGCAGGTAGGTCGGCAGCAAAACAAAGAGCGACAGCAGCCGCAAGGGCTCGACGATAAACAGATCGTTCACGATCCCCAAGCCAGGGATCGAAGCCGCCAGGCGCGGCAGGGCCAGCATCACGCCCATGTAGAGGGCAAACCGATTCGGTTCGGCGCGCACCGCAATGACTATGGCGGCGGAGGCGATGATCGCGAAGAGCCAAAAGTTGTGCGCCAGGAATGCCGCCAGTACGAGCGCGAACCACAGGTTTCGCCGACGCGTGAAATCTTGTGCCGAGTTGGCCAGGGCCGTGATGGGCGACTTGGCCAGCAAGAACACCGCTCCCGCCAGCAGGAGGATGAACACGAGCGCTCTGAGATGCTCAGGCACTCACTTTTCCCCGGCCGTTCGGCGCAAGCTTGTGAGTGCAGAGACGCACTTGTCGAGCCCCACGAACAAAGCGAGTGCCACCATGAAAAGCATCAGCCCGGCCGCGCTGTGCAGGAAACCCTGAGCAGCGTCATCGCCAAGAAAATAGGTGATCAGCACCAAGGCGGTCACACGAACGATGTTGGCGACGAAGGCGATGGGCAGTATCGAGGCCAGCATGATCGTGTTGTGCAGCCGGCTGGCGCGCCCCGCGACAAACATGAACAGCACACCCGTCGCAGCCAGGCTGAACATTGAATTCAAGCCGGTGCAGGCATCGGCCACCAACAACTGGTAGGGCCCGATGGAGATCGTGACCCCGGCGCGTGAGACGGGGAGCCCAATCGCATACAGCGAGTCGACGACGATGACCGAGATCCAGTTTTTCAGCGGGCCGGTCAAGGCTTCCACCAGGCTGGCCGGCATGGGCACCATGAACCAGAGGTACAGCACCGGGAACCACGCCGCCTTGAGTGCGCCGAGCCCGCCGATCAAGGCCAGGCCGCCGGCCACCACGAAGATTTGCGAAACAAAGGTGACGCTTGACACCGAGAAGACCCGCCCGAAGCCGTAGAGCAGCAGCCCTGTCGCAAACAGCGTACAGCCCAGAGCAATCGCCGGCCGTGTTGAGGCGCTTGCAATCTCTCGGCGCGCACGCCAGAAGAGCCAGATGACCAGGCCCAGGATGACCGGGCCGTGCCCGAGTTCATCGGTTTGCCACAAGTCGGTACTGGCGGCCCAGTAGACGGGGAGGTACATCGCGGCAAAACCGGCCAACAGCCAGGGCCAGGGGCCGAATGCCCGAGTCGGAGTCATTGCAGCGCCAGAGTCAGACACACTCAACCGCCTCGATGTGGCGTCTTTGACTTCTTGGGGCTGATGAGGGGGGCGTCGACCAGCACCGACCCGACCACTTTCACGCCAGAGTCCTGCATCTGGTCAACCAGCTCGCGAAACTCCGCCATGCGGGTGAGGTTGTTGCGCGCCACCACCAGGGCAGCCCCGGCAAAACGAGCGAGCAGTGTCACGTCGGCACCTTCGGTCATGGCCGGTGTGTCGATGATCACCACGTCGAAGGCCGACATGCTCTGATCAAGGATGCGATCAAACGACGAGCGGCCCAGAAGTTCTTCCGGGTTGGGGGGGATGGGGCCTGAAGGCAGCACCGCCAGCCCTGGAATGCCAGGGATGAGCTTGATCACTTGTTCCTGCATGCGACCCGTCAGCAGATTGGACAACCCCGCCTGGTTCTCGACCTTGAACAACTGGTTTTGCCGCGGATTGCGCAGATCCCCGTCGATGAGCAGCGTGCGCTCCTTGGCCTGGGCAAAGGTCACGGCCAGGTTGGCAGCCAGCAGGCTGCGGCCTTCGCCGCGACAGGTGCCCACGATGGCCATGGCGATGCGAGACGAGCCCTCTTTGAAACAACGCAATTGCAGCTGGCTGCGCAGCGACCTCAGGCGCTCGCCTTCGGGGCTGAACGGTCGGTAGGCGACCACCACCTCATCGCTGACCGGGTGGCCCGGGCCGCTGAGGTAGGGGTAGTCGAACTGCATCGACAAGGCATAGAAGATATCGGCCTCGCTGAGGATGCCGAGCTTCATGGCTGCATCGCCGAAGCGCAGGTCGTTCTCTTTCTGGAAATTGATGATGCGCTCGACGTCTGCAAGCGCCAGCCGCCCCGAGTTCACCAGAATCGCGCCGATCGATCGGCCTGCTTCTTGAGCTTTTCCAGACGACATGGTCGCCATCAGCTGCCCTCGTCCAAGGTCAGCTGCGGGGCGTTGCTCCTGCCCGGGTTCGGCAGGTTGAGCGGCCCGCGCGGGCGGTGCGGGCCGCGCCGTCCGCGGTCTGCGGACGGAGAAACGACGCCCAGAACAGGGACGCCTTCAACGATGGCCAGGTCGGACGTGCTGCGCACGCGCCGGTCAAGCAGCTCCCAGCCGATGGCTGCACTAAGGGAAAGAATCAAGCCAAGCGCGGCCGCTGCAAGCATGTTCTTGGCAATGTTTGGGCTCGAATGCGAGAGCGGCTCGGCGGCCGGCGTGAGCACGCGGGCACTGGCCTGATCGGCCTGGCTTTCCAGCGACACCTGGCTGCGCCGCGTCGCCACGGCGTCATAGGCGCGCTGAGCGGTTTCGAGATCACGCTGAAGAAAGGCCATTTCATCGCGTTGTGCTTTGAGCGACAGCACCACCCGCTTCTGGGTTTCGGCCATCGATGCCAGCTCAACAATCTTTTGCCCGGTTACCCGGTTGACGGTGGCGGTGACACCAGAAACCCGCCGCATCTCGGCTGCGATCTGTTGCTTGATCTCTGCGATCTGGGCCTCCAGCTGCACACGCTGGGGGTGATTCGAGCCGACGATGCTGCTGATCTCGCTCAGCCGGGTTTCGGCGCGGGCGAGTTCGGATTTCAGGTTTTGCACAACAGCACTTTGCTGAACGTCCGGAGAGGTGTCGGTGCCGGTGTTTCTCTGGCGGCTGCTGGTGTCAGCCTGCTCTGCCTGTGCGACGGAAAGCTGGGCCATGAGGGTGTTCAGTTTGGCGCCTTCGACATCCACACGTTCATCCGAGGCAACGATGCCCCGTTCACGCTGAAAAGACGACAACTTGCGCTGAGCTTCTTCGAACTGAGTGCGCAGGCTCTTGAGCCGCTCGTCGAAAAACGTGCCGTACTGGCGCGACGGTTCGATGCGCAGCTCGACGCTGAACTCCATGTAGGCTCTGGCGAAAGCGTTGGCCACCGCGGCCACGAAGCGCGGGTCCGAGCCGGTGAAGGAGATGTCGATGAGGTTGGTGTTGCGAGCCGGCACCACGGACAGGCCACTGCGCAGCATGGAGCCGTAGTAGATCTCGATCGGGATACGGCCCTGGGTCGCCTGGCGCCACTGCGCAACAGCTTCCGGCCCCTCGGTCATGCCCAGCATGCGCACGACACGGCCCGCGAGACGGTCGCTCTGGATGATCTCGACCTGGGTGCCCAGATACTCGCGCGACGCAATGGAAGGCATCAGGGTGGCAACCAGGGGGTCGGCGCGAATGTCCAGCAACAAGGATGCGTCAGCCGTGTACTTCT
The DNA here is from genome assembly GCA_046598195.1 of Rhizobacter sp. Taxonomy (GTDB): domain Bacteria; phylum Pseudomonadota; class Gammaproteobacteria; order Burkholderiales; family Burkholderiaceae_C; genus Rhizobacter. The sequence goes on from JBKJJF010000316.1 coordinate 22,025, forward strand.
TGGGCAACACCATCGTGACCCCGGCGGCGGCGATCATCACCAGGGTGAACAGCACCACCACCAGCGGCCAGCGGAGGCGCAGGATCAAAAGAACCTGTCGAAGACTGAGGCTGCTACCCATGGTGGTCAGAAGATGGATTCGCGGACATAGACAACGTCATCCGGGCGCAGCGAGTCGTTCATCTGTACTTCAAATACCTGGACCTTGCTTTCGGCGTCGCGTCGGTGAACTCGCAGGCCTTTCACCGTGCCACGCGGTGTGATGCCCCCCGCGCCGGCCAGCGCCTGCACGACGCTCATGCCGCGCTCCAGGCGCAGCGACCCGGGGCGTTGCACCTCACCGTACAAATAGATCACGGGCGCGCGTTCGACCCAAATCAGGTCGCCGTTTTGCAGGGTGACGTCATCGCCGCGCCGGCCGGGGCCGAAGATCGCCGGCAGGTCGAACTCGGCGCGATACGGCTGCCCATTGCGTCGACCGATCAGCACCACGGTGTCAGCGCCGTTGGCCCCGATGCCGCCTGCTGTGGCGATGATGTCGGTGAGCTTGGTGTCTGCCAGTTCCAGCGGATACCGCCCGGGGCGACCCACCTGTCCGAGCACCGAAACCTGGTGGCCGCGCACCTGGGTGACCAGGATGGACACCTGTGGTTGTTTGACGAAATTCCCGTCGCGCAGCCCATCGGCAATGCGCTTCTCGGCCTGGGGCAGCGTCAAGCCGCCAAGCGACACCGAACCCAGCAGGGGGTACGAGATGACGCCGGTTTCGCTCACACGCGCTTCCAGCGTGAGGTCGACGTTCTGGAACACGGTGACGCGGATCACGTCGCCCGTCGCCAGGCGGTACTGCGCGCTGGCCGTACCGGCAGGCTGGGCTTGGCTGGCCAGAGGGAAGACCATGGTCAGTGCCGCGAGCAGCACGGCAAGGCACGTCTGGAGATTTTTCACGGCCATGTCGAGTCTCACTTTCATTTCACACCCGAAGCGTTGTTGCTGGCGGCGTCGGCGGCGGTTGGCGCAGCGCCGCTGGCGGCATCGGCGAAACTTCCCACGTACTTGATCGCGGCAGCGCTGCGCAAGGCCTTGATATCGTCGGCAATGATGCGGCTCTTTTGTTCGTTCAGAAGGTACTGCTCGATGATCGGTTTGACACGCGAGAGTTCGACCGGTTCACGCCGAGAGCCAATCAAGGTGATCACCTGCAAGCCATTGGGTGTGGCGTTGATCGTGATCTCGCCATCGTTCATCTTTGCGAAGGCGGCGAGGTTGCCCAAAGGCATCTGTTCGGCTGGGCGAATGGCTTGATTCGACTCAAACTTGAGATTGCTGGCTCGCAGATAGTCAGTGAACTCGGTCGGGGCCTTTGTAGACAGTGCCTTGGCGCGCACTGCATCGGCCTGCGCGGGAGTGACCTCGATGAACCATTCCTGGAGCTGGTAAACGCGGCGATCCGCGAACAACGCCGGGTTGTCGGTGTAGTACTTGTAGATCTGCGCCTCGCTTGGCTTGCTCGCGCCTTCTCCCACCCGCTCAAGGTAGGCGCGCGCGATGATGTCTCGCCGTGCGGCCTCAATTTTTTGCATCACACGGGGTGAGCGGTCGAGTTTGATTTCGGTTGCTTTTTGAACCGCAAGTTCCTGGTCGATCAGGCGTTCCAATGTGAACTTGCGCGCTGCCTCCACCTGCTCTGGCTTCAAGGCCCGCTGTTGTTCCAGCAGCAGATTGACCTGGTGGATCGTGAGCTCTTCTCGGTTGACCTTTGCCGCAACCTGCGATGCGGGCTTGTCAGCCGACTTGCTGCATCCCACCAGCAACAGACCCGCGACAACGATGGCGCCACTGGTGACGGCCGGCCAGGACATTCGTTTGCCGAGCTGTTGTTTCCCATTCATGCAGACTGTCTCCGGGCTCGGTTCGTCGGGGGGGGTGTGTTGCGTTGGAAGCGGGGCCGAGTGCTTGCGGTGCGCGCCGAGCCTCAGAAGCCAACGAGTGTAGCGGCCGGTGCTGTTTCGGCCGCACCCCGATTGAGGGGGCAAAACGCGGGCGCCAGTGCGCTCGTGAAATCTGCACGCGGCCTCTGGGCAATTGGTGATCACGGCCCGGTTTACGTGGGCTTCAGTGCACAGCGCTGATGCCGCTCAAACGGATGCGATCGGGTGGCGCGACAGCGGCGAGCAAGTCCGCCACAAATTGGTCTTGTTGCACGTAAGCGTGTGATGGGTCAGCGTCGAGCGACGAGACCCGAAACAAAAGCCCGTCCGGGATCTGCCCTGTCAAACCGGCCCGAACTTCGGCGATGCGACGTTCGAACCGGTTGCGTACTGTTTGGTCGCCCAGCGTGAACCAGTAGGTGACGGGCTCCAGGCGGCCGCCCAACTGCGTGCTGACCCGTCGCCCGAGGATCTGTCCGTAGGGGGTTGTGATGTCGGACTTGCTGTTGCTCAGCAAAGTGAAACCTTGTGCCACGTAGCACACCTCGGGCTTGTGGGCCTGCAGCGCACCGCGCTGGTCGCTGCCATAAGCCAGTGACAGCATGATGCGGTAGCCCTGCTGATTGACATAGGTGCGCGCCAGCACTTGGCCGTAGAGCTTGTCCAGGAGTTGCTGCGTTTGTGGGTTGACCACCTGGGCCGCGTGCGACCTGTCGAGCCGCCATGAGCCGAACTGTTGCGGCACGGCGGTCTCCAGCTGGAGACCGGGCTTGCGCTGTTCGGACGTGGTCGAAGGCTTGGCAAACGTGACGATGGCGGAGGCCGAGCACATCAATACGGCGAGCACCACAGCCGTTCGGGTCACAGACATCGGGGTTCCTTCTCAGCCACTTCAGCGTCGCATTTTGCCTTGGCACCGGATTCGGGGGGCGCGCACGGGTGCCGGGCAGGCGCCTTTGCGTGTTTTTGGCCGCTCACCCCCCGGCTTGGACGCACAAATCTGTAACAAACACTCCCTCAGGTAACCCTCAAGCGAGTGGTTCCCCGGGGGTGCGGCTTCTCTGAGCCCCCTGTTTTAGGGGGGTTGGCGGGTTGGTAGGTGGTTTTTTGATGTTGCGCCGGCTGATACGTGTTGACAGATCGACTTACAGCGACTACCCCGACCGCCGATATTCTGAGCACACCAAACCTGAGGTTGTAAGCGCTAAGAGCCGAGACCCAGATTGGCCAGACCGAGTTGTAGGCGTGAAGGGGTGGCATCCACAAGTGGAGTTGCCGTTCAGGTCGGGTTTTTGAATCTGCTGTGCCAACGAATCGAGTCATCCGACCAAACAACCCTGCGGGGCCGTCCATTTACCGGAATTTTGAACATGTCTTTGTCGATCTCTACCCAATTCAAGTTGCTCCCGATCTCTGCCCTGTGCCTCGCACTGGCCGCATGTGGTGGCGCCGAAAACACCACCACCACGGCAGACGAAACGTCTGTGGCGGTTGAAAGTGCGATGCGTGAAACAGCCCTGGCCACCAGCTGGGCCGGGTCGGGCCAAGTTGCCCCGACCGTTACCGTCGCCACACCGATTTACGACGGTGGCCGCACGGTTCGCCTGACGGGCAACGTCAGAGACGATCGGGGCGTGGTGCGTGTGACCTGGTCCATCAAGGACTTCGGCATGGGCCGGGCCACGATGACAGGCACGGCCACCAACTCCACCTGGGTCGCCACGGTGTCGCTGCGGGTCGGCGTGAACACGATCAAGATCGTTGCTGAAGATGCGGCAGGCAACTGGACCTACGAGACCGTTGTCATCACTCGACCGGCCACGGCACCTGCACCTGCACCTGCACCTGCACCTGCACCTGCACCTGCACCTGCACCAGTAC